>JAIQFM010000147.1 GCA_020073285.1 Terriglobia bacterium
CAAGTGCACGTGGAGGGCACAAGCGCGATGGGGGAGGGGTGATTGAGGAATAAGGAGTTAGGACGCGACGCGATCAGAATGTGGTGATGGACCGCTGCAAAATGCAGTGGAGCGGAGCAAAACGCAGTGAGCAAGAAGTGGGGGAGGGTTATCGGTTGTCGGTTAACGCGTTGGGGAAACAGTAGGCAATGCAATGCGGGAGAACCGAAAACCGTTGACCGACAACCGGCATGTTGGATTTCTCAAGGCGGGCAATTTAGATTAGGAGCGATGGCGACTACTGGCGAACGATTTGAGCGCGCGGTCCAAATCATGGCGCGGCTGCGGGCCCCGGGCGGATGTCCGTGGGACCGCGAGCAGACCTTCGATTCCATTAAACCTTTCACGCTGGAGGAGACCTACGAGGTCCTAGAGGCGATTGATAATCGCGACTGGGACGAGCTCGAGGGCGAATTGGGCGACTTGCTGCTGCAAGTGCTGTTCTACGCGGAGATGTCGCAGGAGGAAGGGCGCTTCTCGATTGACGAGGTGCTCGACCGGCTGTCGAACAAGCTGGTGGACCGGCATCCGCACGTGTTCGGCGACGTGAAGGCGGAGACCGCGGGCGACGTACTGCGCAACTGGGAGGCGCTGAAGGCGGAGGAAAAGAAGAAGCGGCTGGAAAAAACCCACCCTTCGCCAAAACCGGGCGAAAGGGTGGGCCACCCGGCGAAGGACGAGCCGGCAAAGGAGTCGGTGCTGGCGGGCGTGTCGTCGGGCGTGCCGGCGCTGCTGGAGGCGTTCAAGCTGAGCTCGCGGGCGGCGCACGTGGGATTCGAGTGGCCGGAGATTGCCGGGCTGTTCGACAAGCTGCAGGAGGAAACGGAAGAGCTGCGCGAGCAATTGCAAGACTATCCCGCGCCGGGACCGCGTCCGCCGCAGCGGGGAGTCGCGGGTGCGAGCGGGTTGCACATCGCGGAGGATTTGCGGGCGCGGCTGGAAGATGAGGTTGGGGACTTGTTCTTTGTGCTGGTGAACATTGCGCGCTATCTGTCGCTGGATCCGGAGTCGTCGCTGCGGAAGACGAACCGCAAATTCCGGCGGCGCTTCCAGTGGATGGAAGCGCACATGCGCGAGCGCGGCAAGAAACTGCCGGAGGCCACGCTGGAGGAGATGGAGTCGCTATGGCAGGAGTCGAAACAGCAGGAGCGGACGTAGCGCAACGCGCGGTGGTGCGGCCGTGCGAGACGGAGGGCGAGCTGCTGGCGTGCGTCGAATTGCAGAAGGAAGTGTGGGGATTCACCGACGCCGACTTGATTCCGCTGCGGCTCTTTATCGTGGCACGGAAAATCGGCGGACAGGTGCTGGGCGCGTTCGACGGCAACGAACTGGTGGGGTTCGCGCTGGCCATTCCGGGCGTGCGCGGCGGGCGCGCGTACCTGCATTCGCACATGCTGGCGGTGCGGCTGGGATATCGCAACAGCGGCCTGGGGAGGCGGATCAAGCTGTTGCAGCGCGAAGAGGCGTTGGCGCACGGATTCGAGCTGATCGAGTGGACGTTTGATCCGCTGGAGATGAAGAACGCGCACCTCAACCTGGAGCGGCTGGGGGCGATTGCGCGGCGGTACAACATCAACCAGTACGGGACGACGGGGTCGCCGCTGCACGGCGGACTGCCGACCGACCGGCTGGTGGCGGAGTGGTGGCTGCGGTCGAAGCGGGTGGAGACGCTGTTGGGAAGCGGCGCGCTCCCTCAGTTCAAAGTCGAAGAGACGGTTTGCGTGCCGGCGGAAATCTCCGGCTGGAAGTCGTCGGAGGCGGACCGTTGGCGGGCGGCGCAAGTGCAAGTATGCAACCGGGAGTTGCTGGTGTCGGCGTTTTCGCGCGGCTTGGCGGCGCTGGAGTGCAGGCGGGACGAGGATGGGAACGGGGCGTTATTGCTGGGGCGATGGGATGAGAGTTGGAGTTACGGGAGCTAGTGGCCAGTGGTCAGTGGCCAGCGAGATGGTTCGGCAAGATCGCTGTATGCACAACAGCAGGTCCCTCGCTGCGCTCGGGATGACACCCATTTAACTTTCGCAAATGACGCTCACTGCGCTCGGGATGACACCCGTTTAACTTTCGTAAGTGACGCTCGCTGCGCTCGGGATGACACCCGTTTAACTTTCGTAAGTGACGCCAAGACACGAATGAAGATAGAAGCGATCACCGTGCGCGAGATTCGGATGCCGCTGGTGCATTTTTTTGAGACCAGCTTTGGGCGGACGACGGAGCGCGCCATCCTGCTGGTCACACTGCACGGCGACGGGCTGAATGCGTGGGGCGAGTGCGTCGCGGGGGAGAATCCGTTTTACAGCAGCGAGTGGGTGGATTCGGCGTGGGTGACGCTGGCGAAGTTCCTGGCGCCGCTGGTGGTGGGCCGGGAATTTGCAACGGCGCGGGAGTGTCCGCCGCTGCTGGCGCAGGTCAAGGGCCATCGCATGGCGAAGGCCGCGATCGAGAATGCGCTGTGGGTGGCCGAAGCGGTGGAGAAAAATGTCCCGCTGTGGAAGCTGCTGGGCGGCACGCGGCGGCAGATTGAGTGCGGGGTGTCGATCGGCATTCAGGATTCCGTGGAGCAGTTGCTGGAGAAGATCGAGACGGAGCTGGCGGCGGGGTATAGGCGGATCAAGGTGAAGGTGAAGCCGGGGTGGGACGTCAAGGTGCTGGAGCGGATCCGTGGGCGCTGGCCGGATATCTTGCTGAGTTGCGACGCCAACTCGGCGTACCGCATGGATGATGTCGAGCACCTGAAACGGTTTGACGAATTCGGGTTGCTGATGATGGAGCAGCCGCTGTGGAACGACGACTTCTTTTTGCACGCGCGGCTGCAGAAGCAGATCAAGACCGCGATTTGCCTGGATGAGTCCATCCGACACGCGCGCGACGCCGAGGCTGCGCTGCAACTGGGGGCGTGCCGGATCGTGAACATTAAGGTGGGACGGGTGGGCGGTTTCAGCGAGGCGCTGCGCGTGCACGATGTCTGCCGCTCGCATGACGTGCCGGTGTGGTGCGGCGGGATGCTGGAGACGGGCATCGGGCGGGCGCACAACGTGGCGCTCTCGACCCTGGAAAATTTCCGGCTGCCGGGGGACGTGTCGGCCTCCAAGCGGTATTGGAAAGAGGACATCGTCGAACCGGAGGTGGAGGTCACGCGCGAGGGAATGATCAACGTGCCGGATGCGGCGGGCACGGGATATCGCGTGCGCGAGGAGTTGATTGAGACGTTGACGGTGAGGAAAGAGGTTTTCGGTCGTCGGTAATCGGTTATCGGTCTAGGCCGCCCGGAGGACACGCGAGGGCGCGTGTGCCACACGTTCACGCGTTCGAGGGCGAACGCGCTCCAACATCTTAACTGCAACTCAAACCGCAGCAGAAACTGAAACTGAAACTGAAACTACTTGGTTCCGTCGCCGCCGTTCTGGGCGACTTCGCCGTCGCGCTTTTTGAGCAGTTCCACCGCCTGGGCGACGGTCATGTCGGGGACGGGGCGGTAGCCGGAGGTGGTTTCGTCGTCGTTGATCTTAATGGTCTTGAACAGCAGCGCCTTGCCGGTGAAGTTCAGGACCATGTGCGCGGGTTCCCAGTGCGTGGGATTGGACGCAACCGGCTTCTGCTCGACGATGAAGCGGCCGCCCTGATCGAGGTGGCCGAGGATGCCCCAGCCGAAGTTGACGTCCCTAACCAGCCTGGCTTCGATTTTGGCGATGCGATAGGCGGACACGGAGATCGCCATGGTGCCTTCCATGCCCCTGTAGACCATGGTCTCGCGGTGTGGCGGGTCGAAGTTGGGGTTGGACTTGAATCTCAGCGTGACCAACTCGCCCCAGGGTTCCTGGTACTCGGTGCCGGTGTATTCGTAAAGGAAGGCGTCGGGCAGGGCGGCGACCATGTTGCGGGTGCGGCGGTCATCGTCCTTCTGGCTCTTCTGTTTTTGTACGAGCTGTTGCGGGTCGATGAGCAGGCGCTGCAGGCGCTTATCTTCTTTCTCACGGTCGGCGGGACTGAGCGGCTTGCCGTCGACCAGAAGCAGACGGCCAATGACGCCGTGGTCTGTTTCGATCATCTCGCGGGTTTCAGTGCGGTCGGGTCGTTTCCTGGTGAGCCGGAAGGTGTAGTGGGTATTGTCGGTGTCCGACTTCAACTCGTTGTTGACGGCCTGACGAACCAGAACCACCGGATTGGCGGGCAGGTTGGGCTTGGGCGGGACCTGCGTCGCCCACGCACACGCCGCCCACAACACGATGGCGGCGGTTTTGAACCCGAACGCCGCTTCTCTAATTAGTGTAGGCATCAGACCCTTGCAATGCTGTTCCTCTTAATTATTGTAGACGAGCCTAGGAGCGCCTCAGTTACTCAAGATGGGGCATTGCTCGTTTATGAAATGGCGCCACGGCCCGTTGAGGAAGGACAGTGTGTATACTAACTAATTATCCGTCTGGTGCCATCCTTGAGCGCGCCGATGCCTGAAAAGGCGCCGGCGGTTTTCGGGTTGACGGTTGCGGATCAGCAGGACCCACTTCCGCCAATATCGGGTAGCCGTACGGCGACGGATCGCGACCAACGGGGAGTAAGAACCTGATTGCCGCCCGTGACGCGGTTGGATATAGTCAGCAGAAGCTTCCGCGGTCTCCTCGCCTGCGCCCGTGAACTCTGCCGTGCCGGGTTGTCTTGGCGCTCGTCGGTGACCCTGGTCTCAGTCAAGCAGCGGGAGGTTGCATGTGGAAACCACGCAAAGACGATGAAGTAGTGCCCTCGACGCCAGCCAGTACTGTTACCCCCAAGGAGGTCCGTGCTGTGGAGACGCCAAAATCCGTTAACGAAATCCGTGCCGAAATTGCGCACATCGGCAAGTCGGTCGTGGTGAAGGGCGAATTGTCGGGCAGCGAAGACCTGTACCTGGACGGCGAGGTCGAGGGCAGCGTGGAGCTGCGCGGTCACAACCTGACGATCGGGCCACACGGCAGGGTGCGCGCACATATCCGGGCCCGCGATGTCGTGGTCCACGGCAAAATAGACGGGAACGTCACCGCCGACCGGGTGGAGCTGAAGAAGTCGGCGATTCAGGTGGGCAATATCGTAACCCAGCGGGTGATCGTCGAGGACGGCGCGTATTTCAAGGGCTCAATCGACATCCAGCGGGAGGAGAAGGCGGAGGCGAAGCCCGCGGCAAAACCGGCTGCGGCGGCAGCGGCGACGGCCAGTGTGTCGAGTTCCTTATCTTCCACATCTTCCACGGCGGCGAGCGCGGCGCCTGCACAACCGTCGTTGCTGGAGCCGAAGCGGTAACCGCGGCGGCGCGTTGCGCTTTTGCTCGCGCCGGAGCACAATGAGTCCGGCCTCCTAGCAATCATGGCATGGGTTCGGTGACGCACAATTTGTTCAAGTTATTCCGCGGCGGCGCCGTCCAGAACGAAGCCAGCGCGACTCCGTCGGCGTCGCGGATCGGCCGGCGCTCTAGCGGGCTCAACGAGTTTTCCAAGTCCATTTCCGGGCAGGAAGGGCTGTGCATTCTCGACCTGGGAAGCACGTCGGCGACGAACATCTCGCGCCTGACCGGCATGGGGCATAAAGTCTGCACCGAGGATTTGCTCGAGGCGGCGCACGATTCGCAGTTGCTGGCGCCCGGACCTGACGGCAAAAAGGTCATCGACGTGAAGCGCTTCCTGAGCGAAAGCCTGGCGTACCAGGGTCAGGTGTTCGACGCGGTGTTGTGCTGGGACGTGGCCGACTACCTGCCGGAACCGCTGGTGAAGCCGGTGGTGGAACGACTGTGCGCGCTGACCAAGCCGGGCGGCATCCTGCTGGCCTACTTCCATACTCGCGACGCCGGACCGGACGCGCCGTATTACCGCTATCACATGACCGGCAACGACACGCTGCAACTGCAACCGACGCAACGCCATGGGTCAGCCAGATTCCGGCTGCAGCGCGTGTTCAACAACCGCCACATCGAGAATCTGTTCCGCGAATTTGCCTCGCTGAAGTTCTTTCTCGCCCGGGATAACGTGAGGGAAGTGATCGTGGTGCGCTGAAAAGGCTCCAGGCTTCAGGCTCCAGGAAAACCTAAGCTGCACGCGTCGCCCTAATCAAGAAATCCAACATCCCCCGCCGAAGGATTCCCATCCGAACTGCATGTAGGAACAGCGGCGTCGCGAGGGCGCGTCGCAAGAGCGCGGTGCGGCGAAACAGCCTGGCGAACTGGCGCAAGTAAGCAGTGGCATAATCGCTCGCGGCCACTTCGACAGCGCATCCATCCTGCCAGACGCGGCGCAAGCACTCAGCGGCCAGGGCGCCGCCGCGCAGAGCGAGGGAAATGCCATCGCCCGCGAAAGGATCAATGAAACCGGCGGCATCGCCGGCGCGCACCACGCCGTCGCTTTGCGGAATCACGCCACCAAACAGGAGCGGCGAGGTGATGACGACATCGGTGCTTTGCTTCCACAGCATGCTGCGGCGGCGAAGGTCAGGATGCGAGTCGAAGATGTGCTCCAGAGGCTGTTCGCGACCGCGGTGCAGTGCACTGGAGTCGATCAAGGCGCAGACGTTCACTTCGTTGCGGTTAACCCGGCTGACGCCGCAGTAGCCGCCGCGCCAGAAGTAGAGATCCACGGTATCGGGTTCGGTGACGGTGGTTTCGAAATGCGCCTTGACGCCGGCGAAATAGCGCGCAGGCATGACGGCGGGACGCAGGTTGGACCAGCGGCCGGTCGCGTCTACGACACAACCCGCGTCGAAATCGCCGGCAGTGGTGTGCAGGCGCCAGTGCTGGTTCTCGCGCGTGATCTTCTCCACCGCGACTTTCATGCGGGCGTCCGCTCCGGCGCATTCGGCGGCGCGCCAGAGTGCAAGATCGAGAGCATAGCGCTCGATGCTGGCGGCAGGCGCAGGCAGCGGCGCCTGCACGACGGCGCCGTCCAGGAAAATGCGCGCGGTGTTCATGCGCGGGGCATCGGCCAGCAGCATGGAGCCGGGCGTGCCATCGAGCAACGCGCGCAGCAGCCCGAGCGACTCGGCGGAAATGAATTCGCCGCAGACTTTGTGACGCGGCAGGCGGCTGCGCTCCAGCAACAGTACGTGCGCGCCGAGTCGAGCGGCGGTGATGGCCGCCGAGGTTCCTGCCGGGCCGCCGCCGATGACGGCCATGTCGCAGGCGCTCATGGCGCGCCCCGCTTCCACACCAGAACGCCTATGCGGCAGAGATAGTGATTTTCGATCTCGAACGAGGCAGCGTCGGTGTCGCGCAGAATGGACCCGATTTCTTCCGGGGTGTAGGCGCGGCGGACGGAGGCGACGCCGTCGTGGCGCGTCACGCGGCTGAAGAGCGGAAATCCGGCATAGACGAGCGCGAGATGCAGAGGGTCGCGGCGGAGATCGTTCAGCAAGACGGCCACGCGCGCGACGCGCAGCGCTTCATTGACGAAGCGCACGATCTGCGGCCGCTCGAGATGATGAACGAGCAGGGAACAGGTGACCAGGTCGAAGCTGGCGTCGCGAAACGGAAGCGCCAGAGCGTCGCCGGCGACCGTGCCGACGCCGTTGCGCGGCAGGTGTCCGGGCATGCGGTCGAGCAGAGTGACCTGGATCTGAACTTGTGAGCGAAGCTGGCGGGCAGCGGCGAGCGAGACGTCGCCGGAACCGGCGCCGACGTCGAGCAGGGTGAGTCCCGGGATCCCCGAAGATCCCCACCCTGTCGCTCGAAAACCGCGAGCGACAAGGGTGGGCCACCCGGCGATCACTTTCTCCAGCATGCGGCGCGTAGTGCTGATGCCGCCGAACCAGCGGTTGATCCGCCGCAGATCGGAGAGGGTGCGCTGCACTTCGGCGGGCATGGCCGCGTCGCTGTCCAGCAGCTCGGGAGTGACCAGGCGCTTCATCACATGATTGATTCAGGTTGGACGCGTAGAGATACGAGATTTGGCGATTTGCCGATTGGGCGATTTGCCGAAGACAGCAATTCAGTGAATCAGTAAATCAGCGAATCGGCAAATCGGCAAATCAGACTAGACCGTTTCGAGCTCTTCTTCGAGCAACTGCTTGTTGTAAAGGTCGGTGTAGTAGCCGTTGAGCGAGAGCAGTTCTTCGTGCGTGCCCAGCTCGACGATGCGGCCGTCGAACAGGACGGCGATGCGGTCGGCGTTGCGCACGGTGGAGACGCGGTGGGAGATGAAAATGGTGGTGCGGCCGCGCATCACTTCGCGCAGGTGGTTGAGGATTTTTTCTTCCGTGTAGGTATCCACGCTGGAGAGCGCGTCGTCGAGCACCAGGATACGCGGATCGCGAATGAGGGCGCGGGCGATGGCGGTGCGCTGCTTTTGTCCTCCCGATAAGGTGATGCCGCGCTCGCCGACCATGGTGTTGTACTTCTCGGGAAAGCCCTCGATTTCCTGGGCCATGTTGGCGCCCTCGGCGGCTTGACGCACGGCGAAGTCGGTGGCGGATTCCACGCCGAAGGCGATGTTCTCCCGCACCGCGTCGCTGAAAAGAAACGTTTCCTGCGGCACGAAGCCGATATTCTTGCGCAGCCAGGCCAGGGGATACTCGCGGATGGGACGGCCGTCAACCAGGACCGTGCCTTCGGGGGCGTCGTACACGCGGGGAATCAGGCTGACCAGAGTGGACTTGCCGGAGCCGGTCGGGCCGACGATGGCCAGGCTGCTACCGCCTGGGATGGTGAGATTGATGCCCTTCAGCACCGGCGTGCCGTTGTAACTGAAATTCAGGTTGCGAAACTCGAGTTCGCCAAGAATGGGAATCGCGCTCGCGGGCGAGCGCGCTCCATCGCCATGGACGAATGCGACATCGGCAATTTCCGGCTGCTGCTGGAAGATTTCGTCGATGCGCGCCATGGAAGCGGTGCCGCGCTGGAAGATGTTGATCACCCATCCGAGCGCAATCACCGGCCAGGTGAGCTGCACCATGTAGGTGTTAAAAGCGACGAAGCTGCCGACGGTCATGCGGCCCAGCAGTACCTCGCGCCCACCCAGCCACAGTACCAGGACAACGGCGAAGCCGAGCAGAAATTCCAGGGTCGGCCACAGCATGCCCATCAGCCGCACCAGCCTAAGGCTACGACGGATGTATTCCTTGTTCGCTTTTTCGAAACTGGCGATCTCCGCGTCTTCCTGGGCGAAGGCGCGAAGGATGCGCGCGCCGGAGAAGTTTTCCTGGGCGCGGGCGGAGATGTCGGAGAACATCGCCTGGATGCGCTCGAAGCGCTCGTGAATGCGCGTCCCAAAATACTGCACGATGACACTGACGATAGGCAGCGGCGCGAAAGCATAGAGCGTGAGTCGCGGGCTGAGGGTGATCATGAAGGCCAGCGCGCCGACGGTGAACACCAGGGTGTTGGCGGAGTACATGATCGCGGGGCCGAGCAGCATGCGCACCGCGTTCAGGTCGTTGGTGGCCTTGGCCATGATGTCGCCGGTGCGGGTGCGCTGGTAATAAGAATACGAAAGCCGCTCGAGATGGCGGAACAGGTCGTTGCGCAGGTCGAATTCGATGTCGCGCGAGATGCCGATTACGATCCAACGGGTCAGGAAGCGGAAGATACCCTTGACCACGGTAACGGCAATCAGCACCAGCGCCCATTGCACCAGCTTCTGGCGGGTGATGCCGGCCCGCAGGTCGTCGAACGCGCGCCCGATCACCAGCGGGAATAGGACCCAGGTGCCGTTGTCCAGCAACACTGAAAGCGTGCCGTAGAGGTAGCTGCGGCGGTACTTCTTCAGGTACGGAAACAGGGGTCGAAGTCGCTTGAACATGGACGAGATATAGATGTGATTCTACCAGCCCAGGGTGCGGAAGAAGGCTTCGGGCTTCGGGCTGCAGGCTTCAGGAAGGCGGATTAGGGATGCGGTGATGGCGCGGGGTCGCCGCCGTACATGGCAGGTTCACCCAGGCTCCCTTTGGCGGGCAGGTGGCGCAGGTAGGTGACGATGGCCCACATCTCCTCGTCACGCAAAATGCCGTTCGCCGCGGGCATACCCGACGGGCTGAGCCCATGGGCGATTACCCACTTGAGCTGCCCGTCGGCATATGCCTGCACCGCGGGGGAATTCAGATCCGGGACGGGCGGCGACATGGCGGAGGCGAAGGGCACGCCGGTGGCCTGGCCGTCGAGGCCGTGGCAGGCAACGCAGTAGGAGGAAAACACCTGGCGGCCACGCACCACGTTTTCCGGGGTTGGCGGCAAGGGATTCTTTTCCTTCGCGCCGCCGACGGTGACGCGGCGCTTGAGCGTGGTCATGACCGCCGTTTCGGTGCGGCCTGGCGGGCTGACGCTGCAGGCGGTGAAGGCGAGTGCGACAACGATGAAGACCAGAGGCCGAAATACCCACATCTGCCAAACCCCGGCAGATGTGGGGCACCGACGCACTGGGAGACGGCGACACACGGTCACTCCACAACGACCTTCATGTTCATCGACGCGTGATTCACGCCGCAAAAGTGATCGCAAATCAGCAGGTACGTGCCCGCGGTCTGCGGCGTCAGGTTGACCTCGGTGGTCTTGCCGGGCTCAATAATCTCGTCAATCTTCAGCGGCTTGAGAAAGAAGCCGTGGGTGACGTCGGCGGAGGTCAGCAGCAGCTT
>JAIQFM010000004.1 GCA_020073285.1 Terriglobia bacterium
ATCGGCGGCAGCCTGGCGCACGCCGATCCGTCGGCGGATTATCCGGCGGCGATTCTCGCGCTCGACGCCGACATCGTCGCCATGAGCACTCGCGGCGAGCGGATTATTCCCGCGCGCGATTTCTTTACCGGGCTCTTCACCACCGCCCTGGCCTCCGATGAGGTCATCACCGAAGTGCGTGTGCCCGCGACCGAACCGGCGGCGGCGACCGCGTATAAGAAATTCGCGCACCCCGCCTCGGGCATGGCGGTGGTTGGAGTCGCGGTGGTGGTAAAAGCGCGCGGCACGACCATCGAAAGCGCCGCCATCGGCATCACCGGCGTCGCGCAGTTCGCGTATCGCGCGATAGCTGTCGAGAAGAACCTGCGCGGCAAGCCGGCCGGCGCGATCGCCGCCGCGTGCGAGTTTGTTACCGACGGCGTCGAAGTCCTCGGCGATCACTTCGCTTCTGGCGAATACCGCAGCCATCTGGCGCGCGTCTACACCCGTCGCGCGGTGCAGCAATGCATTGCGAGTCGGAAGTAGTAACGAAAGCATCCAAAGGTGATCGGGGATGGCACGGCTTCAGCCCTACCAGTGAGTGCTCCTTAATGTTCGTCATTCCGAGCGGGCTTCGGCCCGCGAGGGACCTCGATTTTGTTTTTTCTTGGATCGGTTCGACAGCGAGAGCTCGAGTCGCGATCTCGCGCGCTCGCAACCCGAAACTGAAACTCGCGACTGAAACTTATGAAGTTACAAGGCAGCTACACCATCGCCGCTCCGCTCGACGCCGTCTGGCGCAACCTGATGGACCCGGCGATCCTGCAGCGGGTCATGCCCGGTTGCCAGAAACTGGAAGAGAAGGTGCCCAACCAGTATCGCGCCATCCTGAAGGCGGGGGTCGGGCCGGTGAAGGGCACCTTTCACGGCGACGTCACCATCTCCGACATCGTGCCCGAGAAAAGCTACACTCTGACCTCGCGTGCCAGCTCCACCGCTGGTTTCGTCGAGGGCGTTGGCCGCCTCGAACTCGAATCGGCCGGCGCCGAAACCATCGTGCGCTTCAGCGGCGAAGCCAAGGTTGGCGGCATGTTGGCCTCCGTCGGCGCGCGCCTGGTCGAGGCCGCCGCGCAGAAAAATGTTCGCGACACCTTTGCCAACCTGGCGCGTGAGCTCAATTCCGCCGCCGCGTCGGCGCGTCCTGCATGACCTTCTCTCTTCCCGACCGCTTCAACGCCGCCGCTTACTTCATCGATCCGCACCTTCGCGAGCGTCCCGACAAAATTGCCATTGAGTGTGGCGACGAGCGCGTCACCTACCGCGAACTGGGCGCGCGCGTGAATCGCGTCGGCAATGCCCTGCGCCGCGCGCTCGGCGTGCCGGCGGAGGAGCGCGTCCTCCTGCTGCTGCTCGACACCCCGGATTTTGCCGCCTGCTTTTTCGGCGCCATCAAGATTGGCGCCGTGCCCGTGCCCGTCAACACGCTGCTCAAGCCCGCCGACTACGAGTACCTGCTCAACGACAGCGGCGCGCGGGTAGCGATCGTCAGCGAAGCGTTGTTGCCGCGGATCGCGGCGATCCCGCGCCCTCGCCTGCCATCGCTTGAGCACGTCGTTGTGGTCGGTCCTCCCATTCACGGCACCCATTCGTTTTCCGAACTGATCGGCGCCGAGCCAGCCGAACTCGATCCTGCGCCCACCCGCCAGGACGACCCCGCCTTCTGGCTCTACTCCTCCGGCAGCACCGGTTTCCCCAAAGGCTGCGTCCATCTGCAACACGACATGGTGGTCACCTCGGAGCTGTACGCCAAGCAAATTCTCCAAATTAGCGAGCACGACCGCTTCTTCAGCGTCGCCAAGTTATTTTTCGCCTACGGGCTCGGCAACGGGCTGTACTTTCCCCTCGCCGTCGGCGGCGCCAGCATCCTGCTGCCGGGTCGGCCGCAGCCGGCAATCGTGTTCGACATCATCGAGCGCCACCGCCCGACGTTGTTTTTTTCCGTTCCATCGAACTATGCCGCGCTGCTGGCGCACACGCGCGACGGTCGCGACTTCGATCTTTCCAGCATCCGCAACGGCATCTCTGCCGGCGAGGCGCTGCCCAAGGCCATCTTCCAGCGCTTCAAGTCCCGGTGCGGCGTCGAAATTCTCGACGCTATCGGCTCCACCGAAGCGCTGCACATGTTCATCGCCAACCGCCCCGGCGCCGCGCGCCCCGGCTCCAGCGGCCAAATCATTCCCGGCATGAGCGCCACAATTGTGGACGGCGACGGCCGTCCCGTTCCCATCGGCGAAATCGGCAACCTATATATAAGGAGCGACGCCGTCTGCTCCGGCTACTCGAACCAGCACGAGAAAACCAAGGAAACCATCGACGGCCACTGGCTGCGCACCGGCGACAAGTATCGCCAGGACGCCGACGGCTACTTCTGGTACGCCGGCCGCGCCGACGATATGCTCAAGGTCAGCGGCGTTTGGGTCAGTCCCGCGGAGATTGAGAGCACGCTCGTCGAACATTCCGCGGTGCAGGAAGCCGCCGTCGTCGGCCGTAAAGATCAAGATGAGCTAGTGAAGCCGGCGGCCTATGTCGTCCTACGCGCTGGCCACCTGCCCGCGCCCGACCTGGCGCAGCAATTGCAGGAATTCGTCGCCACGCGTCTGGCCGCGTACAAGCGCCCGCGCTGGGTGGAATTTCTCCCCGAACTCCCCAAGACCGCCACCGGAAAAATCCAGCGCTTCAAACTGAGGCGCCTCGCGGGCGTTTGATCCCGCTGCCGAAATCCCGAGGCCGCAACCGAGGGACCTGTGGCACACGTGCCCTCGCGTGCGATGGGCCCTTGAAATCGCAAATCTCCAATCGCCAATCGCAATTTACAAATTTCCCCGTTCCTCCGGCGGCTTCACCTTGCGGAACGCGCGATACAGCAGCAAGTCGTACAAGATCTTGATTGACCCGCCCGCGACCAGCGGCGCCGAAAACGCCACGTTCTGCATGAACACGCCCGCCACCGACGATCCCGCCGCCCACATCAAATTCCGCGTCAGGTTCGTGATCCCGCTGGCGAAGGTGCGCTCGTGGGGCTCCACCACGGCGGCGACATACGATTGCCGCGACGGCACGTCCATCTCCACCAGCGCCTCGCGCAGGAAAAACAGCGCTGTGGCCAGGTGAAAACTCGGCGCCAGCGGCACCAGCACCAGGAACACGCTCGACGGCAAGTGCGTGAACACCATCGTGTTCAGCAGTCCGATACGTTGCGCCAGCCACGCCGCGCCCAAGTGGGATAGCGCGTTCAGCACGTGCACCACGCCGAATACCAGGCCCAGCACCTGCACGGAGACGCCGAAGCGCTGGAAAAACCAGTACGCCACCAGCGCGTCGGTAAGGAATCCTCCGCCGAAGCTGTCAATCGCGAACAGCGCCGCCAGATTGCGCACGATGCGGCGCGTGCGCGGCGATACCGGCGGCCTTTCCTCGTGCGGCCCCGCGGCCTCCACGCGCTCCGAAAGAAACGCATACAGCACCGCCGCGATCAGGTTCGCCGCCGCGAACCCGGCGAACGCCAGCCGGTACGCATCGCCGACCGCGATTCCCATGCGCGCGTGAACCATCGCGGGCGCGCCCGCCGCCACCGCGCCGATGGCGCCGCTGCCATCGAGCACGACGTTGTACCAGGAGAGCGCCCACGTCCGCGACTTCGCCGTCGTCAGCCCCGGAATCACCGCTTGCTCCAGCGCGAAGGCGGCGCTGCGATCGGTGCCGGTGCCGTTGATCATGCCCAGCACCGTCAGCGGAATCAGGATCGGCGTGCGCGTGGTCAGCGCCAGCGCCATGCCGCCGAGCGCGGTCAAAATGGCGAGCGCCGCCAGAATTCGCCGCCTCCCCAGCCGATCGCCTTGCCAACTCATGAGCGCCGTTGCCGCGGTCGTTCCGATCAACCCGGCGGCGATTACCACGCCGATGCTCGATGGCGACAATCCCGCGCGCGCCAGGTACACGCCCAGCAGCACGCCCATCATGCCCACGCCGGCGGAACGCAGAAACGCCGCGGCATAGATCAGCGGCAGGTCGCGGCGGTCGCTCATGTGGGCCATCTCGTTACCAACCATCATTCGATCCGTCTTGGCGCTCTGCCGCTACAACAATTACCATGACGGGATGGATGTGGCAGCGGCGATCGTGGGGGCGCTGGTGGTGGCCGGAGTCTTGCTCGAAGCCTTTGAAACGGTGGTGCTCCCGCGCCGCGTCACCCGCCGCTTTCGCATCACGCGAGGCTTTTACCGCTATACCTGGAAGCCGTGGGCCGCCGTCGCGCGGCATATCGGCAAAGTTCGCCGCCGTGAAGCCCTCCTCGCTCTCTACGGCCCCATGTCGCTGCTGCTGCTGATCGCGTTGTGGGCCGTGGGCCTGGTGTTCGGCTTCGCGCTGTTGCAGTGGGCGGCAGGGTCCAATATCGAAGGCTCGGGACTGGGGCGCAGTTTCACTACCGACTTCTATTTCAGCGGCAGCACGTTTTTTACCCTCGGCATGGGCGATGTCACGCCCCACACTCGCGCTTCACGCGCCCTCACGATTGTCGAGGCCGGTATGGGCTTCGGCTTCCTCGCCTTGGTCCTCAGCTACCTGCCAGTGGTTTACCAGTCGTTCTCACGCCGCGAAGTCAATGTTTCGTTGCTTGACGGGCGCGCCGGAACGCCGCCGACGGCCGCCGAACTGCTGCTCCGCAACATCGATCCCCAGGACGGAAACCTGCGCGAGATCCTGCACGAGTGGGAACACTCCGCCGCCGAAATGCTGGAGAGCCACATCTCTTATCCCGTGCTCGGATACTTCCGCTCGCAGCACGACAACCAGTCGTGGGTCGCCGCGCTCACCGCCGTCCTGGACGCGACCGCGCTCTGCCAGTCCATTGACGGCGCTCCCGCGCGCCAGGCGCAACTCACCTTCGCCATGGCGCGCCACGCCGTCGTGGACCTGGCGCAAGTCTTCAACACTCCGCCGCGCGATCCGCCGCCGCCGCGCCTGACGTCCGCATCCTTGCAGGAACTTCGCCGACAGTTGGCCGAAGGCGGCCTCCAGTTGCCCGCCACCGCCGACGCGGAACAAAGGCTCGCCAAACTGCGTAGCATGTATGAGCCCTACGTTGCGGCCCTGGCGGAGTATTTCCTGGTGCAGTTGCCGCCGTGGTTTCGCCCGCCGGAGGCACATGACAACTGGCGCACCAGTCGCTGGGGCGGGCAGTACACGATTTGACTGACGTAGCTGGCGGTTGGTAGTTCGGCAGTTTTCCTCCGGGCTGCCAACTGCCAGCTACGAGCTACCAGTCCGAGAAAGCTTGTGAGATCAAGTCAATGTCGTCCGCTCCAGCCATTTCCGCCCGCGATGTAAGACGCGAGTATCGCATGGGAAACGCTCTCATCCGCGCCGTGAACGGCATCTCGCTCGACATCGCAAGCGGCGAATTCGTCGCGCTGCTCGGCGCCTCGGGCTCGGGAAAATCCACGCTGCTCAACTTGATTGCCGGGCTCGATCGCCCAACCTCCGGCTCCATGACTGTCAACGGCCGCGAGCTGGCACGGATGTCGGCGGAAGAGCTGGCGCGCTACCGCCGTCACACCGTCGGCATGGTTTTCCAGGCGTTCAACCTGATTCCGACCATGACGCTACTGGAAAACGTCGAGCTTCCCATGCGCTTCGCCGAGGTGGATCGTGGCGAGCGCGCCGCGCGCGCTCAAGAGGCCTTGGAACGCGTCGGATTGTCGGCGCGTGTCACCCATCGTCCCATGGAACTTTCCGGCGGCGAGCAGCAGCGCGCCTCCATCGCCCGCGCGCTCGTCAACCGCCCGTCGCTGTTGCTGGCCGACGAGCCAACCGGCAATCTCGACAGCCGCACCGGCGAGGAGATCATGGACTACCTGCGCGAGTGCCACGACGCGCAGGGTCTGACCGTCCTGCTGGTCACGCATGAGCGCCCGCTCGCCGACCGCTACGCGCAGCGCGTTCTTACCCTCGCCGACGGAAGTCTGGTGGACGACACGCGCGTGCCCGCAACCGCCGCGCCGGTTCAGCGAGGTGAGCGATGAAAGCCCACGACGTTGTCGAACTGGCGGCGCGCAACTTGCGCGAATCCGTGCTGCGCAATTCGCTGACGACGATTGGCATCGCGGTCGGCGTGGCCTCGCTGGTCGCCATGCTCTCGCTCGGCATCGGGCTGCAGCAACTGGCCAATCGCCGCCTCACGCGGTCCGGGCTGTTCAACACCGTCGTCGTCATGCCGCGCGACTTGGACCGCGGACCGTCGCGCCGCGACCAGCCTAGCACGCCCGCGCGCCCGCTCGACGACACTGCGATCGCCGAGATCCGGCGCGTGGCGCACGTCGCCGAAGTCACGCCCGAGATGCGCTTCATGGCCGAAGCGCGCTACGGCGACAAGAGCCGGTTCATCATGGTCGCCGCGCTTCCGCCGTCGGCTCGCGATCGCGAAGCCTTCGACGGCATGACCGGCAAGTTCTTCTCCTCGCCGGAGGCGGAAGAAGCGATTCTGGAATCCGACTTTGCCAAGGAGCTTGCGCCCGATCCCAAATCGCTTCTCGGCAAGGATATTGTGCTGCAATACGCGGAGCGCGGAGGTACGCCGAACACCGCAAGTTCCGCCACGCCGAAGAGCGGCGACAACGAGGAAGGGAGCACGGTCGGTGAACTGATCGCCTCGGGATTCTCCGTCGCGCGCCGCGAGAAGGCGCTGCGCGTGGTCGGCATCACCGAGCACGAGCCGACCGTGGGTTTCGGCGGCATGGGGCGCTCGCGCGTTTTCGTGCCGACCGCGCTGACGGCGAAGATGAACGTCATGCTCGGCAGCGATCTGCGCGAGATGGTGCGCACCTCCTATCGCGGGCGCGCGTACATGGCGCTTTCAGTGCGTATTGACGCGCCGTCGCAGGTGCAGCCCGCGGAAGACGCCATCAAGAAGATGGGCTTCTCCACCTTCTCCCTGCTCGACGCCACGCGCAGCTTGCGCCGCTTCTTCACCATCCTCGACATGTTCCTCGGCATCTTCGGCAGCCTGGCGCTGGCGGTCGCGCTGCTCGGCATCGTGAACACGCTGGTCATGGCAATCCTGGAGCGCCGGCGCGAGATCGGCATCATGAAGGCCATCGGCGCGGGCGACGCGGATGTCAAAATGCTTTTCTTCGCCGAGGCTGGCGTCATGGGCCTTTGTGGAGGATTGATCGGCGTGACGCTCGGTTGGGCCATCGGACGCGCCATCAATATCGGCACCAACGTCTACCTCAAGCGCATGGACATGACGCCCGAGACGTTTTGGCTGGTGCCGTGGTGGCTGGTGGTCGCGGCGCTGGCCTTCGCCGTTATCGTGAGCCTCGGCTCGGGAATTTATCCCGCATCGCGGGCCGCGAAACTCGATCCGGTGCAGGCGCTGCGGTATGAATGATTCTTAGCCACGGGTCGCCACCGCTTCACGCGGATCGCAACGTCGCACAAAAAACTGCGTCCGCGCTCTTCACCAGCCAATCTTATTGCGTGATGCGACTCTCACGACTGACCCTTTCCATCCTTGTCCTCTCGTTGCTCGCGTTCGCCCAGGAAAGCGAACACATGCACCATCACGACGCCGTGAACGCGCGCGGCGAAAAGGCCATGGGCTTCTCGCAAACCGCCACCACGCACCATTTCAAGCTGCTGCCCGACGGCGGCTACGTGCAGGTGCAGGCGAACTCGGCCGATGACGCTATGAACCGCGATCACATCCGCATGCACTTGCAGATGCAGGCGAAGAGGTTTGCCGCCGGCGATTTCAGCAATTCCGAAATGACTCATGATCGAGTTCTACCGGGCACGCCGCAGATGCAGGCGCTCAAGTCGGCGATCACTTATAAGTACGAGGAGATCGAGCGCGGCGCCAGATTGCGTATCAGCAGCCAGGATCCGGCAGCCATTGTGGCGATCCACGACTTCCTGAAATTCCAGATTGAGGACCATCAAACAGGCGATCCGACAACGGTGAAGGCCGAAGAGTGATTTTACTGTTTGGTAAACCTTAGGCGGTATATACCACCCTCCCCATGCGTCCACGCAGAATCAGCAACTTACGCACGGTATACCGTCAGAATCGCACGGTAACCGTGGGGTTGGCATGGAGCTGGCTGGCACGACCTCGTTTTGTTGTCAAAGATCTAAATAAGTGCTCATGAAACACAACCACCTCCGCACCTGGGCACGCAGATTCAGAGTAGCTGGTGACAAGGGGATTTGTCTGTGACATGGGCGGGAAAATTTGCAGGCACCTTCCGGTTTTGGAACAGGAATCGCGAGGATTGAATCGGGTATTTCCACCTTTCGAAAAACCGCGAAAGGTGGGGTAGAAATCATACCTATTAATAGTTGTGCTCGGACTAAGAGACAACGCACATCGCAGTTGCGTCGGTATGCCACGGGTGTACCATAAGGCGGAACTTGCGAGGACGACTATGTCTGCAAAGGATGACATTCAATCTGTGTTACTGCGCAGGGAGAGTGGGCAGATTTCGTCGCACCTTGGATTGGCCTACGAAGGCTTCTGCGCGGCCAGGGAGCTTCTTCACCTTCCTAACGATGGCCGGTTTTCGCTCCGTACACCCGAGGACTTCCTGATCAAAGCCAACGGTATCGTAACTCATTTTCAGGTCAAGTTTTCATCAACAGGTCGATTGACGATTGGCTTGCTACGCGATGCGATTGAGAAGGCGGAGCTTACCCTTCACCGTGACGCTCGGTTCACGGTAATTACGAATACCGCTATTCCTAACACAAAGCCGTTTTTGTCGTCATTGGCTCAGAGCGTCGCGGACCGAATCGAAGTAAGGTCGCTATCTACTCAGCTTCAAGATATGCTTGCTGTATTGCGCAGTGACCTGGTCGAGATAATCTGTGAGCAGTTTCCCGACGTCGAGCGGGAACGGCTAGAACATTGCATAGTCGAGAGTGCGATAAAAGATACGATCGCGCTACTGCTTACCTATTATTCACAGTTGAAATCGGACGAGGAGGTGCGGCGGGATGACGTATTCGGTGCAATAAAGTTCACGAGCTTGGTAGATGGCGTACGTAAGCATCTGTTAGGAGACGCAGTTGAACGTTGGCATGTTATCGCCGGAGCAGCTGCTGTCCAGCTAAACCACCCGTTGCACGAAGTTGTCTCTGCGGTTAGTCGGGATTGTGAGATTGCAGAGGGCGGGATCGAAAGACAAATACGTGCCGCCGCGCGGGAATGGCTATCCACCGGCACTCGATCAAAGTGCTTCCTTGTCGAAGGAGAACTCGGCGGTGGCAAGACATGGTTACTGGCCAATCTGGCTGAGACCCTGAATGAGGACGCAACCGTTTACTGGTGCGTCAAACAGGACCTTTCAGGCCTGTCTCTTCAGTCTCTACCCAAGGACGTTCGTACTGGCGCACCGGTCATCGTGGTTGTGGATGAAATTGGTTCAGAAGATATTGAGGTTGGAGTTCGCGATGCTCTTCTGTCTTCCAGTGCGATTCTGATAGTTGCTTCATTAGATCACATTCAGGAGGAGAATGTAGTTGCGCGTCTGCGAGCAATGTTCCCACAACAGGTCGAACTGTTCAAGACAACTCGTCCTTCCAGCGAATCAGTGGCAAATCTAGCGTTGCGGTTTAGAGGTGTTAATGCTAGTACGCGAGAGCGCAGACTGGCAACGTTTTCCAACATTGGGTTCGCTGCGAAGGTTATGAAGCGTGATCTGAATGTTGCACCCGTCGTTTCGCGACTCACGACAGCGTTAGCCTCTTGCCAACCCGATGCCCTCGCGGCCGTCGCAGTCGCATCGTCGCTCTTGCTGCGCTCGCCTCGGTCGCTTTTGGGTGTAGCTGCGAGTCAGTTGGATTCGGCGACAGTTCGCATGGAAACAGTGGGAACCGAAGAATTTGCAGCGCTCATCGAGCCCGACGCAGCGGCACAAGCGTTGCGATTATTGGCGAGTGATAAGGGCGAGCAGTATGTGACGAGCCGTATTGCCAAGATTGTTGAGCCTATAGTCGATAGAGCTGACCACGAAAATTGGCGCCAACGCAAGTTCGTGCGCCGCCTGATTTTTCGCTTGCACAAGAAGTGGCCAGCTGTAGCTCAACAACTCTTTGATTCGCGACGAGGGATTTTCCAGTCACTGGCAGAACGCGACACCATCAATGCTGTTGCATTTTATTGGATGCAACCGTTCGCCGCGTATGATGCTAGTTATGCAGCACAGCTTGCAAGGAGACTACTGAATCCTGCTTCGCGTACCGTTGCAGCTGTCATTCTTATGCTGCAGGCTTGCGGTGATGAAAAGACGCGGAGCGTGCTTCTGGCGGAGGTTGGCGGGCTGTGGTCTGAGAAGGTGGAAAGCTGGGCTCGGTATGTTGAACGCCTAGCACACCTGCCACGCAAGCAGCGAAAAATCACGACGCGCGTCCTGGTCGATGTACTTCGCAGCAATTCAATCAAACTGCCCGAGCTGCTTGTAATCCGCAACATCGTTCATTCTCTTGCGAGCAACATCGCGTCTTTTGGTTCTCCCAGGGATCGCTTGTGGTTTTCAGATGTGCTTCAAAACAGTATTCATACGCACTCGGACATAGCTCGGCGGCAGGTAATCCCAGTATGGCTGAAGCTAACAAAGCGATGCTTAACGCAGAGCCGTTTTAGGTGTGCAAGGCGACTGCAGCAAGCGCTGTTCATTGAAGGTTACGTTCCTCATTCCTCTGAAATCACGTCCGAGTACGAGGAATTGTACCGTCAAGAGGCCGGCTCCTTTGAGCGCCAAAGCGCATGTAATACTGCGAGGGAACACGCGAAGGCTTTGGCTGTTAACTCCCCTACGGCTGCAAACGGCATCTGGGAAGCATGTCTCAGCTTCGCGAGATCGTGGTTGGAGCCTGAACCGGGCCTTGACCTCTGGCGAGAGGCCTTCGCTTTTGTTCGGGCGGCAACAAGAGACGGTACACCGTTCGAGGGCGTTGACGGGACTGTACATGAACTGTTGTTTGCCGCGAACCGTTATTCAGAAACCCTGGAGCCAGCGTACGTCGGAGAGGTGCTTCGCGTAGCACCTGGGGTAAACGTCGGTCCAAAGGGGCCGTCAGGCTATGTCACCGCGCTTGCAACGTTTGTAGGTTTTCTACGGCACGTCTCTGATTGTTCGGTGTCTGCTTCAAACACCCTAAAAGAGGCTCTCCTAAGTCTTGGTAAAGCTCCAAACCTGCTGTGGCAGTTCTCAAAGACTTACGCCGACCTAGTTGGGTTTTCGGCAGCCGAGCAACTAGTTACGAAAACTCAAGCAGATAATGTTGTCGTGGCCGCCTTACTGCACCAAGTTGGAGTTTGCCCCTGGGGCGCAGCTGACGCAAGTGTCCTGCGAACTGCAATCTCGAGCGCAGTAGAGAGATTTCCATCAGTATGGCCTCAGGCGTCATATCCTCTTCTGTCTCTCGGATTTGCAGAGGACGCTTTGAATCTCTTGACGAAGAGAGGGGCAACAGACCCGGACGCTGATATGATGCGCATCTGCTGCTTGGCAGCTCTGGGTCGTCGAGCCAATGCAATTGATGGATTCCGGGCGTACTTGACAACGCGACCGCATACGGACGAAGCAGCCCATCCCCGCAGCATAGCACTAGCCCTACTATTTCTTAGCGCGGCCGCAGCGCACGACGAACAGATTATACTGCTGATCCTATCTGCGTTGACCCGGAACCGCCTATTGCCCCCACTTGGGGAAGCTATCAAAGAACCATCCCATGTTAGGGTCGCTTCAAATGCCACTTGATTTCGCTTATGGACTGTTAAGCGATCTCCACGAACATCGGCCACAACACTTCTGCCTCGATCAATCCGTGCTCAAGCCCCGGTTGCGGCTTGCGCGCGGGACTGGGCAGCCAGCCGAGCTGGCGCGGCCTTCTTGCGCTGGGCGGCGAGGAGGCGGTAGCCGAGCAGCAGCGTGAGCGCCAGCGCGTAGTACTGGGGCTTGCGGACGTCGGCCTTCACCAGCCACCAGTAGTGCACTACTCCGGCGGTGGCGCTGATGTAGATCAGGCGATGCAGCATCTGCCAGCGCTTCCCCAGGCGGCGGATCATGCCCTGCGTCGAAGTCACAGCCAGCGGGATCAACAGAACGAAAGCGGTGAAGCCAACCGTGATGAATTTCCGCTTAGCGATGTCCTTTAACATCTCATTCACGTCGAAAAATTTGTCCAGGAAGATGTAGGTGGTGAAGTGCAGCGAGGCGTAGAAGAAGGCGAACAGGCCGGTCATGCGGCGGAAGCGGATGAGCCAGTGCTGGCCGGTGAGCTTGCGTAGCGGCGTGATGCCGAGCGTCAGCATCAGGAAGATGAGGGTCCAGTCGCCAGTGGAGTGGGTGATGACCTCGATGGGATTGGCGCCCAGCATGTGCTGGTAGGCTTTCCAGCCCAGGCGCGCGAGCGGGATGAGGGCGGCGAGGAAGACGGCGAGTTTAAGGAGTTTCAGTTTCAACAAGTTTCAACTCGAGCTTCAGGTTCCAAGTTCTGGGGTTCGATTATTGGATGAGCAATGCAGGTCCCTCGACTCCGTTTCGATAGGGGTCCTTCGACTCGCGCGCCCGGCGAACTTCGCTCGGGGCAGGTTCCATCGCGCGGCGCTCGCTCAGGATGACATCGCTGCGGGTTCTTCCTTCAACCCAGCCCGTGCGGTTTTTGTTTCAAGCGACGCGATCAGTAGTACTTCTTCAAATCCATTCCTGCATACATTGATGCGACCTGGTCCCGATAGCCGTTGAACATCAGCGTCGGGCGCTTGAAGAACTCGCCGATGCGGCGTTCCTTGGCCTGGCTCCAGCGCGGATGGTCGACATTCGGATTGACGTTGGAATAGAAGCCGTACTCGTTGGGCGCGGCCTTGTTCCATGCGGTCGCCGGCTCCTTGTCCATGAAGCGGATGCGCACGATGGATTTGCAGCTCTTGAATCCGTACTTCCACGGGAGCACGATGCGCACCGGCGCGCCGTCCTGGTTGGGCAGGACTTCGCCGTAGAGGCCGAAGGTGAGCAGGGCCAGCGGATGATTGGCTTCGTCCAGGCGCAGGCCTTCGGTGTAAGGCCAGTCAAGAACGCGATAGCGCACGCCCGGCATTTGCGCGGGATCGTTGAGCGTGGTGAACTCGACATACTTGGCGCTGCCCAGCGGCTGCACCTGGCTAATGAGCTTGCTGAAGGAATAGCCGACCCAGGGAATTACCATGGACCAGCCTTCGACGCAGCGGTGGCGATAGACGCGCTCTTCCAGCGTGGCCAGCTTGAGCAGGGAATCGATGTCGTAGGTCTTGGGCTTCTGTACCATGCCCTCGACCTTCACCGTCCAGGGTCGCGTGCGCAGGCTTTTGGCCAGAGCCGCGGGCTCGTACTTGTCGGTGGCGAACTCGTAGAAGTTGTTGTAGTTGGTGATGTCTTTGTAGGGAGTCTGCTTTTCGTCGGTGTTGAACTGGCCTTTGACCACGCCGGGAAGTTTCTGGCCACCCTGCGTGGGTTCAGGCGCCGCGGCGCTGACGCAGGCGACTCCACCGACGGCGACCGCGCCGGCAAGCGTAGCCGCGCCCGCCAGGAACTTGCGGCGGTCAAGATAAAGGCTCTTGCTAGTGACTTGGGAGGAGCGGATGTCCGCAGTCTTCTTGATCAGCATGATTTACCCACACCTTGAGGTAATGCTAGCACTTTTATCCTAATGAGATGACGCACGGGGCGGGAAGGTTACAGGCAGGCAGAACGGAGGGTTTGCAGATGGATGGAAAAACCCCACCCTATCTCGCTTAAAACCGGGCGAGATAAGGGTGGGGCATCCGGTCAGAACGGGGCCAACTGCCCCGTGGTGGGCTCGGCTCAACAGTACCAGGGCTCGGTGAGGTAGGGCACAGTGGCGCGTGATGGCGTCGGCGGCGCTAGCGGCAGGCGGGAAACTTCGGCGGCGCCGGTGAACTCGGCGGTGAGGTGGCGGACGTTCTGGAAGACGCTGTGCCGACCGTGGCCGCCGGCGGTGAGCGTCTGGACGCGGCGCTCGATCTCGCGCTGCAGGGCGTCAACACGCGGATTGGGATGGTCCCAACGGTAGCTGAGCGCGGCCTGGTCGAAGGGCCCGATGATCTTTTGCACTTCGGAGACTTCAAGGAGGCGCGAGCCGGCGGGGATCAGCAGACGGATGGCGAGCTGCACGGAAGAGAGGTTCTCGATGAGGTCCAGATCGGAGATGGTCTCGAGGAATTCAGCATAGCCTTCGAGGGTGATCCACGGGGTGAAGGCGACGAAGGTCGGGGCAAGGCCGAGGCCGGTGCAGCGGAAGAGTTCGACCACACGGAAGAAATCGTCGCGGGTATGGCCCTTATCGAGGAGGGCGAGCGCGCGGTCGTCGAGCGATTCGACGGCGGAGGTGACGAAGGCGCAGCCGGTGTCGCGCAGGACGGGGAGATCGGCGGCGTGCTGGAGGAGGTGCTCGACTTTGATGGTGACGTCGTAGGAGAGGCGCGGGAATTCCCGGTGCAAGGAGCGCACCAGTTGCAGCCCGTGGGTGACGCCGTTGAAGAAATCGGGGTCGCCGAAGGTGATGTGCTCGGCGCCGGCGGCGACCTGGCGGCGGATGTCTTCGAGCACAATATCTCGTTGTACGATACGAAATCTGCCTTGGTACACGGGCACGATGGGGCAGTGGCGGCAGAGGTGTTTGCAGCCGCGGCTGGCCTCGGTGTAGCCGACGGTGCGGAGCGAGCCGTCGGGAAGAACGAGGCGCGCATATCGGCGGAGCCCGGGCAGGCCGGCGCGGTCGGGGACGCGGAATTGCAAGCGGTCCAGGGAGATGTCGGGCCTGGATTGCGGCGGGAGTTGGCGGCCTTTGCGGGCGAGGACGCGCACGGTTTCGGCGAGAGCGGGCTCGAATTCGCCGCCGAAGATGGCGCCCACGCCGGCCTGGCGCAGAAGATCAGCGTTCAGGGGCGCGTACAGTCCGTAAGCACAGAGTTGAGCGTTGGGCTTGAGCGCGCGCACGCGCGTGATAGCGGCGAGCGCGATGCGGGTGGCGGTGTGCATGGGGAGGTAGAAGGCGATCAAGTCGGCAGCGCGCACTTGCGCTTCGCTTAGATCCTGTTGCGAGAGATCGAGGCAGCAGACCTCGGCGCCTTCGGCACGCAGCCAGGCGGCGGGAGAGGCGAGGCCGAAAGGCTGGCGCCCGAGCTCGTAGGTCGAGATGAGGAGGATGTTGACGGCGGCCATGCAGCCTCTGCCGCATCCATGGTAACGCAAGGTGCAGGGTGGGCGCGGGCAGGAGCGTCCGTCGATTGGATACAATGCAAGCGTGAGCCGTCTTCTGCCCTTGTTCCCGCTTGACGTGGTGTTGTTTCCAGGAGCGGCGCTGCCGCTGCACATCTTCGAGCCACGCTACAAGGAAATGATCGGCGAGGCGCTGGAGACGAAGGAAAGATTCGGGATGGTGCGCGGGACGGCCGAGGGCGTGGCGAGCGTGGGTTGCACGGCGGAGATCGTAGCGGTGCCCAAGCAGTACGAAGATGGGCGCATGGACATCGTGACCGAGGGGCGGGAGCGCTTCGAGGTGATGGACATCAACACCGAGCGCAGCTTCTATCGGGCCGAGGTTTTGTACTTCGTGGACGAGCCGGAACCGCCGCATAAAGAGCAGAACGCCCGGCTGATCGACATCCACACCGAGGCGTTGCGTCTGCTGGGCGCAACGGCGGAACCGCCGCCGCCGGACGAGAAGGAATTGTCGTTCATGGTGGCGGGCTCAATGCCGTTCGATTTGGATTTCAAGCAGAAGCTGCTGGCGATGCGGTCCGAGCCCAAGCGAGTGGAGGCGTTGCTGAAGTATTACGAGGGCATTGTGCCCAGCTTGCGCCGGGCGGTGAAGGCACGGCGGAAGTCGGGCGGAAATGGGCACGTGTGAGGCGGTCGATGGTCGTTGGCCGATGGTCGTTGGCGAAAGCAGATTCCTCGCTGCGCTCGGAATGACAAGCTCCTGCATTCCAGTCTTCCGTTAGAGTCTTCGCAAGTTCCCGAACTTTATTAGTAGAGCTGGTCGATTTTGGCGGCGAGGATGAAGTCGCTTTTGGTGAGGCCGTCGATCGCGTGCGTCCAGATGGCGATCTCCACCTTGCCCCAGGCAAGGAAGATGTCGGGATGATGTCCCTGCTGCTCGGCGAGGTCGCCGACGCGATTGACGAAGGCGAGCGCCTTGACGAAGTCGGGGAAGGTGAATGCCTTGTGCAGGTGATGCTCGTTGATGACTTCCCAGCCGGGGAGTTTGCGTTTCATCTCTTCCAGATCTTTTCCCTTCAGCGCGGGTATGCCGCCGCGGCAGGGCACGCAGGTGAGGCTCGCGAGTTCAGACATAACAATCCTCCTGACGACGGTTTAGAGGATCTGGTGAGCTAAAGGTTGCAAGAAACATCCCCACCCCTTCGCTCGAGACCCGCAAGCGACCAGGGTGGGGCAAACGGCGCGTCCCTTGGAATTACTCGGCAGCTTTGGCGAGGTGCAGGTCAAAGCCGGTTTTCGGCAACAGCGAGGTCAGCTCGAAGACCTTGAAGCCATCGCCGGAGATTTCGGTCTGGCGGAAGACACCGGGCTCGACCTCGGAAACCTGACGGCGGCCGTCCATGTCGTCGAGAAATTGCTGCGCGGTGCGAACGTCCACCCGCACAGGTGCGAGCGCGCGCATCGGCATCGCTTCGGCGGCGTAGGAGCGCACCAACTTGGGCCAGTATTTCTCCAACAGCGAAGTGCTGGCGAAGATGTCCACCCAGACGAGACGGCCCGCGACGGCGGCGACGACACCCACGGCGTTGCGCGCGCGCAGATCGCGAATGAGACCCTGATAATCGCGCTGCATGGGCGCGGCGATCTCGTCCACTTGCCTTTTGACTTCGGAGTTGTCCATGACGCGGGCGTAGGAAGTGGTACCGGCGATTTCCGCAGCGGCGGGGGCGGGAACGGAGCGGCCGGCGACAGCGGCGGAGTTGCGCACCTCGTTCCACACTTTCTGCTGATCCTTATCGGCCATGGCCTTGGCGCGCACGCTGGGCTGCGCCATCTGTGAGGTCATGCCTTTGAAGTTCGCGCTCACTTCGGTCCACCGGCCGGGCTCGACGCAGAAGACGCTGAGGTCGATGGGATCGCTGTGCGCGGGAACGAGCCGGTCCTTGCCGATGACGCGGTCCTGCTTGCCGCCGGTGACGATTTCTCCGGCGAGCAGGAGCAGAGGACGGCTGGAATTGTTGATCAGCACCAGGCGATTGACCTCGCCTCCGCCGGTGGGAATCGGGCGTCCACCGCGGCGGATGAGCGGCTGGATGCGTCCGGCTTCGCTGACGATGACGTCGCCGGAGCGAAGACCTTCGTCGAGGGTCATGAACGCGGAAGTGTCGTGCATGCTGGAAGCGACGACCGGAAAGATGGTGAGATTACCGTGACTGATGGGCGAGAGCGCCTTGTAGCCGGAGCTTACCTCGCCGGCGAGGGCGGCCAAAGACACGACAACGACGAAAATAGTCACTGCAAGTTTGCGCGGCATGTCCGTTCTCCTTAGCTGGACTGGAAACGCTGTGCGTCGCCTGTCCTGCTGGTGGAAGAACGATGCGAGTTGCGCCACTTGCAAGAAAATTACAGCGACGCGGTGGAGCCGAGCGGCAGATGTTTTGGTACCATCCAGCCATCATCGTCATGAGCGGGAGTAGCCAATCCGCGGCGGCGCGCGCGTTTCTGGCGGGCATGGAGCCGCTGATCGCGGAATTGTTTGAGCGCAGCGGTGGTGCGCGCTACGGGATGTCGGCGTTGGATTTCGCGCGCGTGCTGGAGGGGATCGCCGCCAGGTATCTGCCGGCTGAGGCCACGGCGGAGGAAACGCGCGAGTTGATGGTCAGCCTGCGGGTGGAGGAGTTGGCGCTGGCGCGCGCATGCGCGGCGGGCGACGAGCGCGCGTGGCAGGATTTCCTGATTCGTTTTCGCGAGAAGCTGTACGAGGCGGCGCTGGGGATCGCGAAGAATGATGCCACCGGGCGCGAACTGGCGGATTCGCTGTACGCTGATTTGTACGGCACGACGACGCGCGAGGGGCGCAGGGTATCGAAGCTGGAGTCGTACACCGGTCGCGGGTCGCTGGAAGGATGGCTGCGCACGGTGCTGGCGCAGGAGTTCGTTAACCGCTATCGCAGCCAGCGGCGGCTGGTCAGCCTGGAGGAGAAGAACGAAGAGGGCGTGCAGTTCGCCGCGGCGGCGCCTTCTGCTGCCGTTGCCGTCGATCCGCGCTTGGAGGCGGCGACGGAGGAAGCGCTGGCGCAGTTGAATGCGGAAGAGAGATTCGTGCTGGCGGCCTACTTTCTCGATGGCAGGACACTGGCGGAGATCGCGAAGACGCTGCGCGTGCATGAGTCCACGATTAGCCGCAGAGTGGAGAAGATCACGGCCGCGGTTAGGAAGAGGATCCGCAACGGGCTGACAGCGCGCGGGATGAGCAAACGTCAGGCGGTAGAGGCGCTGGAGGCCGACGTCCGCGATGTGCAGGTGGAGGTGCGCGAGCGGCTGGCGCAAGAAAGTCAGCCGGCGACGTTCTATGGTGGAGGCGGGCGCGCCGGCGGGAATGAGTAGATGAGATGAGCGAGGTACCCAAATTCGTGCGGCAGAAACTGGCGCGGCAGCCGACGGGGGAACATCCCGATGCCAATTTGCTCGCCGCATTTGCCGAGGACGCGCTGACCCAACGCGAGCGCGCGCAGGTGCTGGCGCATTTGAGCGCGTGCGGGGCGTGTCGCCAGGCGGTGTCGCTGGCATTACCGGACGTCCCAACGGCTGCGCCCGCTGCGGCTGCGGGCGGAACGCGCTGGGCGCGCTGGCCGATGTTGCGCTGGGCGGGGGTTGCGGCGGCGGTGGTGGTGGTCGCCGCGGCGGTGGTGGTGCAGAATGCGCGGCGGACGGGGCCGGTGGCGAGAGTCGCGAGTCAAGAGTCGGTTGCAAGGCCGGCGGAACCGGGGCGGGCAGATTCGACGTTACCTGATGCGAAAGGCCCGTCGGTGGCGCAAGATCGCGCGGAGGATAAAGAGAGGCATGCGGGGCGTCTCTCAGGGCGAGCGAAAGCAGAAATCAGAGCCGACCAGAAGAAGGACGCGACTTCCGGCGTGACGGCGAAGGCGGCACCGGCGCCTGCGAACCGAGTCGTGCAGAGCAATCAGCCGGTGCAATCGCAAGCGGGATCGCTGGGGTTGGATGCAGCTCCTGCGCCACAGGCGTCGGTTCCCGCACAAGCTGCCGCGCCGGTCATGGGCGGGGTGACGACGCAACAGTCGATGCAGCAGGCGAGAACGCCCGCGATCCAGGCCGGAAGCGCGCGCGAATCGGCTGAAGTGATGGTACAAGCGGACGCGGTGGCCGCGCAGAAGGTCAAGACCGAGGGCCAGGAACAGATCGCACTGAAGGGCCGGGCCGGCGCGCGCACTGCTGCTGCGTCCGCATCGGCGGAGGCGGGCAGGCCGATGATGAAAACGGCGCTGAGCGCACCGATGCACTGGCGCGTTTCCGCCGAGGGTGCACTGGAACGCTCACTCGACGCCGGACGGACGTGGCAATTCGTGCGGGTCGGCGCAGCAACGCCTGCGTTCCGGACGTTGGCCGCCGTGGGACGCGATCTGTGGGCGGGGGGCGCGGGCGGCGCTCTGTATCATTCGCCGGACAACGGCCGCACGTGGACCCGCATAGTGGCGACGGCGGGTGACGCAACGTTGGAATCCGACATCGCGCGCGTGGAATTTAGCGACGCGCAGCACGGCACGGTCACTACCACCGCAGGCGAAACCTGGACGACCGCCGACGGGGGCGCAACGTGGTCAGTACACCAATGACCCAGAGCGTTGTGACGCCGAAGACGCGACTTTGTCTAGCCGTGTTTTTTTATTTGACAGGCGGAATACGTCACGTATGATTGTGACGGATATGACTTCGCTGGCCCATCGCCATCACCATCATCACCACGGCGAAAACGTGTCGGCGGAGGTCTCCAGCTAAGCGATCGGCAATTCTAAAGACCTGGCCCGCTGACAACCTCAGCGGGTCTTTTCGTTTTGGCGAGGAAAACATGGTGGAAATCGATTTCGACAAGATGCAGGGCCTGGCGCCGGCGATCGTGCAGGACGACGCGACCGGGGAGGTCCTGATGCTCGGGTTTATGAACCGGGAGGCGCTGCGGATCACGCTCGACTGCGGTTACGCAACCTTCTTCAGCCGCACCCGCGGGAAACTGTGGACGAAGGGGGAAACCTCCGGCAACCGCCTTAAGGTGACGGCGCTCACCACGGATTGTGACCAGGACTCGCTGCTGGTGCGGGTGCGGGTGGAGGGCGAAGGCAAAGTCTGCCACGAAGGGACGCGCTCCTGCTTCACGAGGCGGCTGGCGCCGGCAAGCGAAGGCGGTGCGCGGTGAAGATCCGACTGGGAATACCGAAAGGAAGCCTGCAGGAGGCCACGATCCAGTTGTTCGACCGGGCCGGATTCAAGATCTACGCCAACGGGCGCTCGTATTTCGCGGGCACCGACGATCCCGAGATCGAATGCATGCTGATCCGCGCGCAGGAAATGGCACGCTACGTCGAGCACGGCGCGCTGGATGCCGGCCTGACGGGGCACGACTGGGTGATCGAGAGCGGCCTGGAGGTGGCGACGGTGGCCGACCTGGTGTACGCGAAGCAGAGCCGCGGGAAAGTGCGCTGGGTGCTGGCGGCCCCGGAAGAGTCGCCGTTCCAACGCGCCGAGGATCTGGCGGACTGCATCGTTGCGACGGAGCTGGTGAACGTGACGCGCAGGTACTTCGAAGCGCGCGGCATTCCAGTGAAAGTGGAATTTTCCTGGGGCGCGACCGAGGTGAAGCCGCCGATGCTGGCGGACGCGATTGTCGAAGTCACCGAGACGGGGAGTTCGTTGCGCGCGAACCGGCTGCGGATTCTGGACACGGTACTGGAATCGAACACGCAGCTCATAGCCAATACGCGTGCGTGGCAGGACGACGCCAAGCGGCAGAAGATTCAAAACATCGCGCTCATGCTGTGCGGAGCGATCTCGGCGCAGGGGCGGGTCGGGCTGATGCTGAACGTGCAAAAGTCGGATCTTGCCGCCGTGCTTGCCGTCTTGCCCGCTTTGAAGCGGCCGACAATTTCCGCGCTCTCCGATGAGGACTGGGTGGCGGTGAACACGATCATTGAGGAAAGCGTGGTGCGCGACGTGATCCCGCGCCTGAAGGCGGCGAATGCGCAGGGGATCGTGGAGTATCCGCTGAACAAGGTGGTGGTGTGATGCGGATGGTGCGTGGACGAAGTCTGCGGGCGGAGGTGGAGCGGTTGGCGCACCGCGCGATGCAGCCGAATCCAAGGGCGGCGAAAACGGCACAACGCGTTGTGAGCGATGTCCGCCGGCGGGGTGACGTAGCGCTGCGGGCCCATGCCGAGCGATGGGACGGTTTGGCGAAGGGCCAGGCTCTCGAGGTGTCGAGCGCGGAAATGAAGGAAGCCCTCGCGTCGGTGTCGCGGGGATTTCGCGATGCGCTGGAGACGGCGGCACGGAACATTCGCCAGTTCTGCAAGTGGCAGATGCCGCGAGAGTTCACGCGCGAGATCCAGCCGGGAGTTTCGGTCGGGCAGGTGATCCGGCCACTGGATTCGGTCGGGTGCTACGTGCCGGGCGGGCGATATCCGCTACCGTCCTCGCTGTTGATGACGGCGATCCCGGCGCAGGTGGCGGGAGTGGCGCGCATCGCGGTCGCCTCGCCCCGGCCGGCGCGCGAAACGCTGGCGGCGGCGGCGCTGCTCGGAGTGGAGAGACTCTTTCGTATCGGCGGCGCGCAGGCGATCGCGGCGTTCGCCTACGGTACGGAGAGCGTGCCGCGGGTCAGCAAGATCGCGGGCCCGGGGAACAGTTTTGTAACCGAGGCGAAGAAGCAAGTCGCCTTCGATTGCGCGATTGACATGGTGGCGGGACCGACGGAGGTGGTGATTGTCAGCGACCACGGCCGCCCCGAGTTTATCGCCTCCGACCTGGTCGCGCAGGCGGAGCACGATGCGGAGGCGATCGCGGTTTTTGTCACCTCGTGTGCGAGCCTGGCGCGCACGGTGGCGCGGGAAGTTCGGCGCGCAGCGCGGGGAAATAAAACCGCAGAAGAGTCCCTCGGGAGAAACGGCGTCATCCTTGTCGCGAAGTCGAGGGCTGAGGCGTTGGAGATCGCGAACGAGATCGCCGCCGAGCACATAACGGTGTCACGCGAGGATGTGCCGGCCATCACCAACGCAGGGTCGATCTTTGTCGGCGACTATTCGCCGCAGGCCTTCGGCGACTACGCGTGCGGGCCGAACCACGTGCTGCCGACCGGCGGCTCGGCGCGGTTTCGCGGCGGCCTGAGCGTCATGGACTTCGTGAAGATCATCAGCGTGCAGGAGGTATCGCGGCCGGGCTTGGAGCGCGCGGCAGCCGTGGTCGAGACGCTGGCGACGGCCGAAGGCCTGGTGGCACACGCGGAATCCGTTCGCGCCAGGTGCGCCCATGCTTAGGCCGGCAGAAAGCGTGGCGAGCGTCAAGCAGTACCACCCGCCGCTGAGCGGACGAAGCGGGCTGCGCCTGGACTTTAACGAGAACACGGCGGGATGCTCGCCGCGAGTCGTCGAGCGACTGCGCTCCATCAGCGCCGAGGAACTGACGCGTTATCCGGAGCGCGAGCCGGTGGAGCGCGTGGCGGCCGGGTGGCTCGGGCTTTCGGCAGCGGAAGTTGTGCTCACGAATGGAGTGGATGAGGCGATCCACCTGCTGTGCGAGACGTATCTGCAGCCGGGCGACGAGGCGATTGTGGTGGTGCCGACGTTCGGGATGTACGAGGTGTATGCGTCGGCGGCGGGAGCGAAGGTGGTGACGGTGCCGGCTGGAGAGGATTTTCGCTTCCCGACAGGCGAGACGCTGAAACGGATCTCCGCGCGGACGAGATTGATTGCGATCGCAAATCCGAACAATCCTACGGGCACCGTGGCATCGGCGGACGACCTGCTCACCATAGTCGAACGCGCGCGCGCGGCCGCCGTGCTGGTTGACGAAGCATACTTCGAATTTTACGGCCAGAGCCTGATCGGCGAGGTGAGCCGCCGCAAGAACTTGTTCATCGCGCGCACGTTTTCGAAGGCGTACGGCATGGCGGGATTGCGCGCGGGCGTGCTCGCCGGGCCGGCGGAGCAGATGGAGTTCGTGCGGCGAATCGCGTCGCCGTACAACGTGAATGGAGTCGCGCTGGCATGTTTGCCGGCGGCGCTGGTGGATGGCGATTACGTCAGCGCGTATGTTGAGGCGGTGCGGCGGGGGCGGGCGCGGCTGCAAGACGCATTGGGCACGCTCGGCATCAAATACTGGCCGAGCCAGGCAAATTTTGTGCTCGCGCAGTTCGGGACCGCGCGCGCCACGTTCATCGCGGCGATGCGGCAGCGGGGAATCCTGGTGCGCGACCGCAACCACGACCCAGGGTGCGCCGGATGCGTGCGCATCACCGTGGGAACCGACACGCACATGGACGCGCTGATCGCCGCGTTGCGCGAATACGCTCGCGAGGGCACACGCGCCGCCGAGGTGCCGGTATGAGAACGGCGAAACTTCACCGCAAGACGAATGAGACCGACATCCGTTTGAATCTGCGGCTGGAAGGGAGCGGCCGGTATCGCGTGTCCAGCGGAATCCGGTTTTTCGACCACATGCTGGAGTTGTTTGCGCGCCACGGCGGGTTCGACCTGGAGCTCACAGCGCAAGGCGATCTCGATGTGGACCAGCATCACACGGTGGAGGACGTCGGAATCGCCCTGGGAGAGGCGTTTCATAACGCGCTGGGAGACAAACGGGGAATTTTGCGCGCCGGGTATTTCCTGATGCCGATGGACGAGACGCTTGGGCTGGCGGCGGTCGATTTCGGCGGGAGGTCGCAGGCGGTGATTGAAACCAAGGTGCGCACGCGGCTGGTGGGAGACTTGCAATCGGAATTGGTGCACGACTTCTTTGAAGGGTTCGCGCGGGGCGCGCGCGCCAATGTGCACGCGAAGGTGATGTACGGGCGGTCGAACCACCATAAGATCGAGGCGCTGTTCAAGGCGTTCGCGCGGGCGGTGCGCGTGGCATGCTCGCAAGACCGGCGGCTGCGGCGCATGCTGCCCAGCACCAAGGGGCTGTTGTGATCACGATTGTCGACTACAAGGCGGGCAACCTCGCTTCGGTGCAGAAGGCGTTCACGCACCTTGGGTGTGTGACCGAGATCACCAGCGATCCGGAGGTCGTCAGGAGAGCGTCGCGGGTAGTGCTGCCTGGAGTAGGGAATTTTTCGGCAACGCGGGCGCTGGCCGAGTCGGGTGTACGCGAGGCCATCGCGCGGGCCATCGCGCGGGGTGTGCCGTTCCTGGGGATCTGCGTGGGAATGCAATGGCTGTTCGAGGGCAGCGAGGAAGCGGCAGGGGTCATCGGGCTGGGAGCGTTCGGCGGCGCGTGCGCGCGGTTCCCGTCGGCGGTGAAGGCGCCGCACGTGGGGTGGAACACGGTGCGGCGGACGGCGGACTCTCGGCTGCTGCGCGGCATGAGTCCGGAGTTCTTCGTCTACTACACGCACTCGTATCGCGCGCCGGCCGCCGAGGGAACCGTGGGCTGCACCGAATACGGCGGGGAATTTGCGGCGGTGGTGGAACGAGACAATGTGTTCGGGGTGCAGTTTCACCCGGAAAAATCAGGCGAAGCGGGCCTGTGCCTGCTGAGGAATTTTCTGCAATGCTGACCAAGCGAATCATCGCATGCCTCGACGTGGACGCCGGACGGGTGGTGAAGGGCACGCGGTTCGTGAATTTGCGGGACGCCGGCGATCCGGCCGAACTGGCGGCCGCTCACGCCGCGGCGGGCGCGGACGAGATCGTGCTGCTCGACATCACGGCCACGCACGAGCGCCGGGGCACGCTGCTGGAGACGGTGCGGCGGACGGCGCGCGAGCTGTTCATCCCGTTCACGGTCGGGGGCGGAATCGGGGCACTCGAGGAAGCGTGCGCGGTGTTCGAGGCGGGAGCGGACAAGATCGCGATTAACTCCGCCGCGGTGCGCCGGCCGGAACTGATCACGGAGATTGCGGAGCGCTTCGGCTCGCAGGCGGTGGTGGTCGCGATTGATGCCAAGTCGAACGGTGACGGCCATCACCAGGTGTATGTGTCGGGCGGACGGACGCCGGTGGAGCGCCGGGCGGTGGAATGGGCGCGCGAAGCGGAAGCGCGTGGCGCCGGCGAAATTCTGCTGACCTCGATGGACCGCGACGGCACCCGCGCGGGCTTTGATTGCGCCCTCACGGCGGCAATCGAGGGCGCGGTTTCGATTCCGGTGATCGCTTCCGGGGGCGCCGGGTGCGTGGGACACTTTGTCGAGGTGTTTCGCGAAGGGCGCGCCGATGCCGCGCTCGCCGCATCCATCTTTCACTTCGGAGTTCACGATATCCGCCAGCTCAAGCGGGAATTGCAGGCGGCATCCATCCCAGTGAGGTTCCCGTGCTGATCCCATCGATTGACCTGATGGGCGGGAAGATCGTGCAGTTGGTGCAGGGCGAGCGCAAGGCGCTGGAGTTTTCCGATTTTGACTACTGGATCGAACGCTTTGCCGGATATCCGGTGGTGCAGTTGATCGACCTGGACGGGGCGATGGGGAAGGGCAGCAACCGAGAGTTGCTGCAGCAGTTCACGTCGCGGCTGCGCTGCCAGGTTGGCGGGGGAATCCGCAGCGTGCAAGCGGCGCAGGAAGTTCTGGCCGCGGGAGCGCGGAGGATTATTGTCGGTTCAGCTCTGGTGCGGGGAGCGCAGGTGAACACGGAGTTCGCCCAGGAACTGGCGCAAGCGGTGGGCACGGAGCAGATCGTTGCCGCGCTCGACGCGCGCGGCGGCAAGGTCGCGGTGCACGGCTGGCGGGAACTCGCGATGGTGACACCGGTCACGATGCTCCGTGAGGTCGAAAGGTACTGCGGCGGGTTCCTTTATACGCATATAGAAACCGAAGGGCTGATGCAGGGAATCCCGCTGGAGGCCGTACGCGAGCTACGCGACGCCACCTCGCGCAGGCTGATCGTGGCCGGCGGCATCCGGTCGCTGGAAGAAGTTGACACCCTCGATGCCATGGGCGTGGACGCCGTGGTCGGGATGGCCATCTATACCGGACAGATGAAGGCCTGAATTCTGAAGCGCGCGTGACCGCCGGCTCATCTTCTTTATGCTCGTCTGTTTCCGAGGAGAGAGGATGGCGCACGGGTTGCGGTCGAGGTTGACTACCGTTGTCAGCGCGGTGGTTCTGGCATGCGGAGCGGGGGTCGCGCAGGAGATTCCCGCCCAGGACCGCGGTTCCGATGCGCTGGTGGAGATGTTCTCCCGCCTGCGCACCACCGCGCGCTTACTGCACACCACCGCACACCCAGACGACGACGACGGCAGCATGCTGGTTTACGAGTCGCGCGGACAGGGCGCGGAGACGATGATGCTCACGCTCAACCGCGGCGAGGGCGGGCAGAATAAGTTTGGCGCGGCGCTGTCGGATGAACTTGGAATCCTGCGAACGCTGGAGTTGCTGGAAGCGGACCGCTTTTACGGAGTGGAGCAGCGCTTCACGCGCGTGGTGGATTTCGGATATTCCAAGGCCGCCGACGAGACGTTTCAAGAATGGGGCGGACACGACAGCGCGCTGGCCGACATGGTGCGAGTGATTCGCACTTTCCGGCCCGATGTGATCGTGTCGCGATTCGACGGGAGCGGGCGCGACGGGCATGGCAATCATCAGGCATCCGGCATTCTGTCGCGAGAGGCGTTTCGCGCCGCCGCCGATCCGCAGCGGTTTCCCGAACAGATTCGCGAAGGGCTGCTTCCGTGGCAGGCGAAGAAGCTCTACATCGGCAACATTCGCGGTGAGGATGGCGCCAATCTGCGGCTGAACGTCGGCGCGTATGACCCGGTGTTGGGAATGTCGTTTGCGCAGTTTGCCACCGAGGGACTGAAGCACCAGATGTCGCAGGGAGTCGGCGGCTTCTACAACCCGCCGGGAAACCTGTTTCGCACATACAAGCTGGTGGACTCGGTGTTGCCGGCGGGTGCGGGGATGGAGAACAGTTTCTTCGACGGCATCGACACGACGCTGCCGGGAATCGCATCTCGACTGGGCAGCGAAGAAGGGAACGCGCCATTTCTGCGGCCTGCACTGGCGGCAATCGCGAAGGCGGCGGACGATGCCGCGGCGGCGTTCCATCCGATCGATCCGTCGCCGTCGGCTGCGCCACTGCTCAGCGGGCTCAAGCAGCTCAATGTGCTGATCGAGAGAGTGAACGCCGCTCCACTATCGCCGGCCGGCAAAGCAGAAGTGCTGACGGTACTGCGGAGCAAGCAGCGGCAGTTTGAGGAAGCAGCCAATCTGGCGCTCGGGATGGAGTTGGATGCGTCAGTCGACGCGGAGCGGCAGCAGTCGTTTTTCGGATTCTTTCGTCAGGAAGAGACGTTTCAAATGGCGGTGCCGGGTCAGACATTTACGGTGACGGCGCGACTCTACAACCGCGGGCGGCAGACGATCACGGCGAAGGACATTGACCTGGAGCTGCCGGCGGGATGGCAGGCGACGAAGGAGAAGTCGGAACAGCGCACGCTGGCGTCAAACGAGCAGGCGTGGGCGCAGTTCAGGGTCACAGTTCCCGGTGACGCGCGTTACACGCGGCCGTACTGGCACCGCGACGACCCGCAACAGGCGGTGTACACGATTGACGATCCGCAGTATTCGACGCTGCCGCTGCCGCCGTGGCCGGTGCAGGCGCATGCGTCGTTCAAGCTGGCCGAGAACATGGGCAGCGTCTCTTCCGTGGTGAAGGTGAAGTTCATCGATCCGACGTACGGGCAGTCGGACAAGCCGCTGGCTGTCGGTCCGGCGCTGGCCATCGAAATGGATCCGCCGGTGCAGGTGACTTCCACGCATCGCGATGGGGCAATCGCGGTCACGGTTGGAGTTCGCAACAACGTGAACGGCGCGGCACACGGAGCGGTGCGCTTGCAGGCTCCGACGGGATGGCGAGTCACGCCGGATTCGCTGCCGGCCGAATTCAGCGCGGGCGGGGAATACAAGAATTACACGTTCAGTGTTTCGCCGGCAGAGCTGCGGGAGGGAGTTTTTCCGCTGCAGGCGGTGGTCGACTACAACGGCAAGCAGTACGCCGAAGGCTACGAGATCATCGAGCGTCACGACATCGGCGGTTCTTATTATTACCGGCCGGCGGAGCAGAAGGTGAGCGCGGTGAACGTGATGGTGCCGGCGAGTCTGCGGGTCGGGTACATCATGGGCGCGGGCGACGAGATCCCGACCGTGCTGCAGCAACTGGGCGTGCGGGTGGAGACGATCACGCCGGGGGAACTCGTTTCGGGCGACCTGAGCCGGTTTCACACCATCGTGCTCGGCATCCGGGCCTACGATGTGCGCACCGATGTGCGGGCGTACAACCGGCGGCTGCTGGATTACGTGAACAACGGCGGCACCCTGCTGGTGCAGTACAACGCCGCGATGGGCGTGTTCAACGCCGGACACTTCACGCCGTATCCGGCGTCGCTCAGTTACGACCGGGTCACGGTGGAGGAAGCGCCAGTGCGGATTTTGGATTCGGCGAACCCGATTTTCCGCTCGCCGAACCCGATCGGCGAGAGCGATTTCAAGGGATGGGTGCAGGAGCGCGGACTCTACTTCATGGGTTCGTGGGACCCGCATTTCAAGCCGCTGCTGGCGTCGCACGACCCGGAGGAGCCGGCGCGCGAGGGCGGCCTGCTGGTGGCGCCGTACGGGAAGGGACTCTATATCTACACGGGGTACGCGTTCTTCCGCCAACTGCCGGCGGGAGTGCCGGGCGCGGTGCGGCTGTTCGTGAACCTGCTGAGCGCGAGCGCCTCACAGCCGAAGGTGAGCGGCGACACAGGCGCACGTGAGGCACATGGAAAATGACCGCGAGCTGATCCGCGGAGTCGGCCTGGTCAACGCGACCGCGCTGAACATGATCGACATGATCGGCGTGGGGCCGTTCATCACCATGCCGCTGATCGTGAGCGCGATGGGCGGGCCGCAGGCGATGCTGGGGTGGATTTTCGGCGCGTTTTTCGCGGTCTGCGATGGCTTGGTGTGGGCGGAACTCGGGGCGGCCATGCCGGGCTCCGGCGGCTCGTACCGGTACCTGAAGGAAATCTACGGTCCCAAGCGGCTGGGGCGCGTGCTCTCATTTCTGTTCATCTGGCAACTTTCGTTCAGCGCGCCGCTGTCGATTGCGTCGGGCTGCATCGGCCTGGCGCAGTACGGCAGCTATTACTGGCCGGCGCTGGAGCGCACCGTCGCGGGGCGCGATTTCAGGGTCGCGCTGCCGCTGCTCGGGCCCCTGGAAATACGAGTGGTGGTCACGGCGGGAACGTTTGTCGCCATAGCAGCGGTGATCGCCGCGGTGCTGCTGCTGTACAGAAAGATCACCGCGATCGGACGGCTGTCACGACTGCTATGGGTGGGCGTGATCGGTACGGTGGCATGGATTATCTTCGCTGGGCTCACCCACTTCAACGCGGCGCAAGCATTCAGTTTCCCGCCGGGAGCGTTCCGTCTGACGCGCGAGTTTTTCCTCGGCCTCGGCTCGGCGATGCTGGTAGCGACCTACGACTATTGGGGCTACTACAACATTTGTTTTCTCGGCGGAGAAGTGAAGGACCCGGGGCGAACGATCCCACGCGCGCTTCTTCTGTCAATTGTCCTGGTGGCGTGTATTTACGTGCTGATGAACATCAGCATCCTGGGCGTGCTGCCGTGGCAGGAGTTGACGGCGTCGGCGCAGTCCGGAACGCGATTCTACGTAGCGTCCACCTTCATGGAGCGGATCTATGGCGCGTGGGCGGCACGCATTGTCACCGTGCTGATTATGTGGACGGCGTTCGCGTCGGTGTTTTCGCTGCTGCTGGGCTATTCACGGGTGCCATACGCGGCGGCGCTCGACGGCAACTACTTCCGCGCGTTTGCGCGGGTTCATCCGCAGGGTCGGTTTCCACATGTGTCGTTGCTGGCGCTGGGAGCGGTGGCGATGGCAGCCTGCTTTCTGCGGCTGGCCGACATCATTGCCGCGCTGGTGGTGATTCGGATCATGCTCCAGTTCTTGTTTCAAGCGGTGGGCGTCATCGTATTGCGCGTGCGGCGCCCCGACCTGCCACGGCCATTCCGGATGTGGCTGTATCCGCTGCCGGCGCTGCTGGCGACGTTTGGATTCCTGTACGTGCTGGTGGGAAGGAGAAACTTCGAGAAGGAAGTGCGCTACGCGGTGGTCATCGTGATCGCGGGGCTGGCGATCTACCTGGTGCGCGCGCTGCGCCGGCGGGAGTGGCCGTTCGGAAATGCCGCTCCGGAAGCGGCGGGCGAGCACGTTGCGAGCAAATAGCGGCCGTCACTAGAACTGGTTTCAGACCTCTTGTTGGAAGCAGAGGATGAGTTCCTCAGCGGCTAAAGCCGGCAGAAGTTACGGGCTTTTATGGCACGGCTGAAGCCTTGCCCCTCCGAAACCGATTTTTGAAACCTATAATCACCGCGCGGCTGCGACAGGCCGGTGGACGGAACCATCGGGCGGAACAGGTCCACACGACGAGCGATCAGGCCCCGGTTTCCGGCACGAGTTCGTAAGCGGAAGTGATTTCCATGGCCGGACGCAGGGTGCGATAGACCGGGCACTTGTCCTTATAAACACCATGCACGCGCTCCACGGTTTCGCGCACGGTGTCGGGCGCTTGGAGGAGAAATCTGACGTGCACTCGGCGGATCACCAGGACGCCGTCGTCGGATTCGATCTCTCCCCGAACTTCGGCCACCAGGCGGCCATGCTTGGCATCAATCTGGCGCGCATCCAGCGCACCTGCAAAGGTGCCCAACATTCAACCGCCCAGAGCCGCGACCACGTAATCAATGGTGGCGGCATGGGATTCCTTCAGACGCGAGATATCAATGCCGTAGTGCTTGGCGATGGCGCCGTGCACGCTGAAGCTCACCGGCTGGGACTCGCCGGGAAGCTCGGCGACGCGCAAGGGTCCGGACTTGCGCTCAATCTTGACGTTGGAGACATACACGACCTCAGCCATGTGCCACCTCAATAGATTGGAGGCGTGGCAGCGCCCGCGGATGCAAGGAAAATCATGCGCGACAGATGCAGGCCGGTGCCGGGGGTCCGCTGCCGGGTCAACGCGCCGACGCCGTTTGGCTTTTCCAAGAGTTTAGCGAATAAATCGCCAGCCCCTTGCACACGGCGGCGTTGCGGGAGCAGAATTCCCCCACCTTAGCGCTTCCAGGAGGATGGGTTAATGGCAAGGGACGTTCGTATAGGCGTAGTGTGCTCCTGTGTTCTGCTCGTTTGGGCCGCGGCTCTTACTCTCAGCGCGCAAACCACCAGCAGCCGGGCGAAGCGGGCTGTGCCAGCGGGCAAGCTCCGGACTTACTACATTGCAGCCGACGAGGTCGAGTGGGACTACGCGCCCAGCAACCAAGATCACATGAGCAGCGGGGGCAAGTTCGACGCCTACGGCAAGATCTTCGTGGAGCAGGCGAAAAACCGGATCGGCAAAGTCTATCGCAAGGCGATCTATCGAGAGTACACCGACGAGACGTTCGCCACGCTGAAGAAGCGTCCACCGGAGTGGGAGCATCTCGGCATGATGGGTCCGCTGATCCGCGCCGAGGTGGGAGACACGATCAAAATCGTTTTCCGCAACAACGCTACGCAACCGTACAGCATGCATCCGCATGGCGTGTCGTATAAAAAGGACTCGGAAGGCACGCCCTACCCGGATATGACGATGGAGCAAACCGGCCTGGTGCCTCCTCACCAGACCCACGTCTATACCTGGGAAGTGCCGGAGCGCGCGGGGCCGGGACCGAACGACCCGAGTTCCATCGTCTGGCTATATCACTCGCACAATTACGAACCGAAGGATGTGAATGCCGGCCTGATTGGTCCGATGGTGATCACCCGCCGAGGCATGGCCCGTCCCGACGGCAGCCCCAAAGATGTGGACCGCGAATTCGCAGCGCTGTTCATGATCATTGACGAGAATCAGAGCCAGTACCTCCAGCACAACATCGATACCTATGCGGGTGATCCGAAGTCCATCGACAAGCTGGAGGCAGTGCCCGCCGATCCCGACGGCAACGCACACCTGGTGCTGGGCCGGGGGTTTGCCATCGTGAACCACAAGGCCACGATCAACGGCTTCATGTACGGAGACGGTCCGATGATGACGATGAAGGTAGGTGAGCATGTGCGCTGGTACCTGTTGTCCATGGGAGATGGCTTCAACTTCCACACCCCGCATTGGCATGGCAATGTGGTGACCGTTGCCGGACAGCGCACCGACATTCTGCCGTTATCGCCGGCGACGTTCGTGACCGCCGATATGGTTCCGGATAACCCCGGTATCTGGATGTTTCACTGCCATGTGTCGGACCACATGACGTCCGGGATGACTACTCACTACCAGGTACTACCGTGAAAGAGAGTGCGGAGGGGAAAAACCCGCCGGGGTGAAGGCAAGATAATCGCAGGATCGAACTGCTGTGCCCGCTGAGCACGGGGCAGTTGCTCTGGCGTCCAATGGCTTTCAGAGCACAATTGAATCGTTGCAAGTAACTTCATGGAAGTTCTCAAGAAATTTTTCGAGCAATACTTCCACTCGCCGGCGGAGCGGGTGCAGCCACTTCAGGGACAACTGGGCGGTTCGGGGCGCAACGTCATCCGGCTTAGCAGCGACAAACACAGCGCGGTAGGAATTCTGTACGACGTGCGCGAAGAAAACGTCGCGTTCCTGGAGTTCTCCCGGCATTTTCGCCGGCACGGTTTGCCGGTACCGGAAATCTATGCGGAAGATTTGAGTCAGGGCGCGTACCTGGAAGAAGACCTGGGCGACACCACACTGTTCGAATTCATCTCGAAAAATCGGGCCGGCGACGAGATCGCGCCCCAGGCGGTGGAAGCCTACCGCAAAGTCGCCGCCATGTTGCCGCGGTTCCAAGTCGAGGCCGGCCGCGATCTGAATTACAAGGTGTGCTACCCGCGCGCCAGTTTCGATCGCCAGTCCATCGCCTGGGACCTGAATTATTTCAAATACTATTTCCTCCGTCTCGCCGGGATTCCCTTCAGCGAGCAGGCGCTGGAAGACGATTTCGGGCGCTTGACGAAATTCCTGTGGAGCGCCGAGCGCGATTATTTTCTGTATCGCGACTTCCAGTCACGCAACGTCATGTTGCGCGACGGCAACCCCTATTTCCTGGATTACCAGGGGGGACGCAAGGGAGCGCTGCAATACGATATCGCTTCGCTTTTGTACGATGCCAAGGCCGATCTGCCGCCGGAATTGCGCCAGCAATTGCTCGATCATTATCTCGACCGGCTGGGCGGGTTCATTGCGCTGGACCGCGAAGCGTTCATGCAGCACTACTATGCCTTCGTCTACGTCCGCATCATGCAGGCAATGGGCGCGTACGGCTTTCGCGGGTTTTATGAGCGCAAGCCGCACTTCCTGCAAAGCGTGCCGTACGCGCTGAAGAACGTGCGCTGGCTGCTGCACAACGTTGAGTTGCCGATCGCGTTGCCGACCCTGACGGCTGCGTTCCAGAGCATGCTCGGCTCGGAAAAACTGCGGAATGTGGCATCGGAAGCGGAAACCTTGACGGTGCGGATCTTTAGTTTCTCGTTCCACCGCGGCGGACCGCCGAAAGACGAGACCGGGCATGGCGGCGGATTCGTTTTTGACAGCCGCAGCCTGCCGAACCCCGGGCGCGAAGAGGCTTACAAGACTTTAACCGGTCAAGACGAGCCGGTGGTCGAATATCTCAACCGGCAGGAGAGCGTGCACCGGTTTCTCGCCAACGTGATATCGCTGGTGGATGCCAGCGTGAGCGCGTACCAACGCCGCGGATTCAAGAACCTGATGGTGTCGTTCGGCTGCACCGGCGGTCAACATCGTTCGGTGTACTGCGCGGAAGCACTGGCGAAGCACCTGCGCGGCAGAGACAGCACTGAGGTAGTGGTGCGACACCTCGCGTTGGAGCACATGGAGCGATGAAAGCGATGGTTCTGGCCGCCGGGCTGGGCACGCGCTTGCGGCCGCTCACCAACGACCGGCCGAAGGCGCTGGTGGAAGTTGCCGGCCGCACGCTGCTGGAGATCACGCTCGCCCGCCTGCGCAGCTTTGGCATCCGCGAAGCGATCGTCAACGCGCATCACTTCGCCGACATGATCGTCGAGTACCTGAAAAAGAACGGCAACTTCGGCATGAGGATCGAAGTGTCGCGCGAGGAGGTGTTGCTCGACACCGGCGGTGGACTGAAGAAGGCGGCGTGGTTTTTTCTCGATGACGCCAGCCGGCTTGACGAACCGTTCGTCCTGCACAACGTGGACGTGATGAGCACGATTGACCTGCGCCGCATGGTGGAGTTTCATCGTGACCATCAGGCCCTCGCCACGCTGGCGGTGCAAGAGCGGGAAACTTCTCGCTACCTGCTGTTCGGCGAGCGGCTTCAGCTTTGTGGCCGGCGCGCGGGGCCAGATGGAAAAGCTGAGTTGGTTCGGCCATCAGAGGGGCCGAGAGCGCTGGCGTTTTCCGGCATCCACGTAATCTCCCCTCGTATCTTTGGCAAGATGAGGGAAGAAGGTGTTTTCTCGATCATCGACGCCTATCTGCACCTGGCTGGGCAGGGAGAAAAGATTCTTGCCTTCCGCTCCGATGAATATTCCTGGCGCGACCTCGGCAAACTGGATCACGTGCGGCAAGCCGAGCAGGATTTGAGGAAGCAAGGTTAACGCTCGATTAATCCGCGTGAACTGGCCGACATCAGTGAAGAGCGTTTTGAAACCGGGCATCAATTGCAGCACCAGCCGCTGGTCACGGCTTGCGAACGATGCGTTGTATAATCGCGATCACTCCCGAACTCTCGCATGGCTAATACCACGATTCATTGTGAGGCGCTCGGCAAACGCTACCGCATCGGCGAGCGGCCGACGCTGATGCTGCGCGAAGCGCTGATGAAGCGATTGCGGGCGCCGTTTGGCCGCCGCACTCCGCCAGCAAAGGGAAACGGCGATGGGACGATCTGGGCGCTGCGTGACGTTTCCTTCGAGATCGGCGAAGGCGAGGTGGTGGGGATTATCGGGCGCAACGGGGCGGGGAAGAGCACGCTGCTGAAAGTGCTGTCGCGGATCACGGAGCCGACCACGGGCCGGGCCGAGGTGCGAGGGCGGGTGGGCTCGCTGCTGGAGGTGGGTACCGGGTTTCATCCCGAGCTGACGGGGCGGGACAACATTTTCCTGAATGGCGCGATCCTGGGTATGCGGAAAGCGGAAATCCAGGGGAAGTTCGACGAGATCGTGGCGTTTGCGGAGATTGAGAAGTTCCTGGACACGCCGGTGAAGCACTATTCCAGCGGCATGTACGTGCGGCTGGCGTTCGCGGTGGCGGCGCACCTTGATCCCGAGATCCTGCTGGTGGACGAAGTGCTGGCGGTGGGGGACGCGCCGTTTCAGGCGAAGTGTTTCGACCGCTTACGAAAGGTCAATCAGACCGGGCGGACGATTCTGTTCGTGAGCCACAACATGGCGGCGCTGCGGGAGGTCTGCCGTCGGGGAATCGTGTTGCAGGGTGGCGCGTTGCTCGCGGACGGCGAGATGAACGAGGTGGCAGACCGGTATCTCGCTTCGGTGCAGCGGGACGACGAACATTTGACCGAAGCAGAGACGCCGAACTTCATTCTGCGAGAGGCGCGAATCAGTGCCGTTGATAAAGGGTTGATTAAGCCGTTTTCTCCGGTCGAGATAAGAGTTCGATTGACAGCCAAGACAACCATCAGCGATCCGGGGGTGTATATCGCGATTCTGACGTCGCGGCGCGAGCGGCTGGCGGGAATACGGTCGAGGGATCTCTGGAGCATGGAACGCGTGGAGGCAGGCAGAACGGTGGAGGTGAGCTTTACGCTGGCGGACCTGCCATTGTTGCCTGGCTCCTACCTGCTGGAGGTGCATTTGCAGGACTACGGTGGGGCGAAGTTTGAGCCAGTCCCGGGACTGTTACCGTTCGAAGTAGCGCCGATGCCAGTGTACGGGACCCGGAGACCGGATACCTGGACAGCTCACTTGGCTCTGCAGGCTCGCGACTTCCATGTGGATGCGGTAGGGGGTGAGTAGAAGCGTTGTCAAACGGTTTTGATCTGCGGCAATGGGTCCACGGGAGGATTCTCACGTGGGGTTGGGAACTGCACCGGTGCGGTCGGGCGGAGCAGGGTCTGGGCGATGCAGTCCGGATGATGGAATTGCGCAGCATCGATATGCTGTTTGACGTTGGCGCGAACGTAGGCCAGTTTGCGCAAGGCCTGCGCCAAGCCGGGTATCGAGGTCGGATCGTATCGTTTGAGCCGGGTTCGGACGCGCACCGGGGCCTAGTGGCGAACGCAGCGGCGGACGCCGGTTGGACGGTGGCGCCACGGATGGCGCTCGGGGCCGAGACGAGCGAAGTAGTGCTCAACGTCGCGCCCTACAGCGAGGCGAACTCGGTGCTGCCGATCCGCTCACTGCACACCGAAATCCTTCCCGGCTCGGCGTACACGGATAGCGAGGCGGTGCATTGCGGCAGGCTGGATGATGTCGCCTCGGAGTACCTACGTTCGGGCGACCGGGCGCTGCTGAAACTGGACGTGCAGGGATTCGAAAAGCAGGTGCTGGAAGGCGCGGAAGAATTGTTGCGGCAATGCAGCGGCGTCTACCTGGAACTGTCAACCGTTCCCCTGTACGAGGGACAGGCGCTGATTGACGACGTGCTCGGCCACCTTTACACGCGCGGATTCCGGCTATGGTGGATTAAACCCGGTTTTATCGATCCGAGCAATGGGCGGCTGTTGCAGATGGACGGGCTCCTATTCCGATGAGCACCGATGCGCGATTTTCGCCCAATTTCCCTTCTCCTCCGGCGGGCAAGACGGGCTGGCCGTGGGACACGCCCATTCGACGGTTGCCGGAGAAGATGCCAAACGGGCAGCCGTGGCCAAAGATCAGCGTGGTCACGCCGGCGTACAACCAGGCACAGTATCTGGAGGAGACGATCCGTTCGGTCCTGCTGCAGGGGTACCCGAACCTGGAATACATCGTCATTGATGACGAGGCGACGGACCACACGCCCGAGATTATCCAGAAATATGAGCCGTGGCTGGCGTACACGGCGCGGCAGAAGAATCGCGGGCAGGGAAACGCGATCAATCACGGGTTCCGATTTTCGTCGGGCGAACTGATGGGATGGCTGAACTCCGATGACGTCCTGCTGCCGCGGGCGCTGGAGCGGTCGGCCCTGGCGCGGAGGCGCGATCCGAAGGTGAAGGTCACGTGCGGATTCCGGCAGGTGATCGATAGCCAGAGCAAGCTGATGCGAGATTGGATCCACCCGCTGCCGGAGAAGTTCGACCTGGCACGCTGCTGTTACATCGCGCAGGAAACGGTGCTATGGAATCGTGAGGTGTGGGAGAAGGTTGGTCCGCTGGAAGAGCACTGGCGTGTGATCCTGGATTACGAATACTGGCAGCGGTTGATGGCGCATGGGTATGAGTTCACCCTGCTGCCATACTTTCTTGGGCAGTTCCGTTCGTACGCGCAAGGTAAGACAAGCGCCATGGCGGACGCGATGCAGAGGGAATGCGAGACACTCTATGCGCGGTATGTCGGACGCGAGATGACGGTGTGGGACGCGTTCGAGCAGTCGAATTTGTGGATCAAGTACCGGCTATTGCGAGGAGTGCCGAGGCGCATGTTTCACTCGGCGCTGGTATCACGCGCGGTGCTTCGGTGGGTGGAAATTGTATCGGGAGTGATGCAGGACACGCAGGCGGTACGCACACGGAAGCGCGGCCAGTACAATGCTATCAATTGACGAAATGGTGGGCGCAAGCAGAGCCGAGGTGAAGGCGGTGCACGAACTTCCACCGCCTCCGGCGGGCAAGACCGGATGGCCGTGGGACACGGCGGTGCGTTGCCTGCCGCCCAAGATGCGAAACGGCGAGGCCTGGCCGAAGATCAGTATCGTCACGCCCGCGTATAAGCAGGGGAACTTCCTAGAAGAGACGATGCGGTCGGTGCTGCTCCAGGGATATCCGAACCTGGAGTACATCGTCATCGACGACGGATCCCCGGACAACACAGCAGAGATCATCCGCAAGTACGAATCCCACCTGGCGTACTGGACAACGCAGAAGAACAGCGGCCAGCCCACGGCGATCAACAATGGCTTCGCCCACGCGACGGGCGAGATCATGGGCTGGCTGAACTCCGACGACCTGCTGCTGCCGCGGGCGCTGGAGCGAATCGCGCAAGCGCACTGCGATCCGCGAGTGAAGGTGACGTGCGGATTTCGCAAGGTGATTGACGCCGACAGCCGGGTCACCGAACTCCAAATCCATCCCTGGCCCGCCCCTTACGACCTGATGCGCACCTGCTTCGTCGCGCAGGAGACGGTCTTCTGGAAACGCGAGGTATGGAAGAAAACAGGGCCGCTGGGGAACTGGCGTTACGCCCTGGATTTCGATTATTGGCACAGGGTGATAACCAACGGATACAAATTCACGCTGCTGCCATATTTCCTTGGCGCATTGCGCATGCATCCGGAGTGCAAGACGAGCCGCATGCGGGACGTGTGCGCCGAGGAGGCGGCAGAGATCTTTGAGCGCTTCCTGGGAAGGCGGCTGACGCTCGACGAAGCATGGAGCCAGAGCACATTACATACACAGTATCGGATGTTCCGGAAGCTGCCGCGCTCGGCGCTGCATTCGAGGTTGACGGCGGTGCCGGTGCTGAAGGCTGTGTCCGCGATGGCGCATTGGCTGCGTCATTGGCGGCAGCACCCTCCGCCGATGACGGCCGCCTCGGGATCGGAGCAAAAATCGTCATGACCGACCTGCGCGGCCTGCAGCAAACCTGGGAGACGCTGGCGCAATCCGACCCGCTGTGGGCCATCTGTACCGATCCGAGAAGAAAATCCGGCGGCTGGGAGGTGGAGGAGTTTTTTGCCACCGGAGAACAAGAGGTCCGCACGGTGCTGGAACACGTGGCCGGACTGGGCTTGACAGTGCGCAGCGAGGGCCGGGCGCTGGACTTCGGCTGCGGCGTGGGGCGACTGACGCGGGCGCTGGCGGGACGCTTCGGTGAGTGCGTCGGCGTGGACATCGCGGCGACGATGGTGGCGTTGGCGGAGCGACACAACCGCTGCCGTAATCGGTGTTCGTACGTCGTGAATGACTGCGCGAACCTGAGCCGGTTTCCCGATCGCTCGTTTGCTTTCGTGTACTCCAGTATCGTGCTGCAGCACATGAGCCCGGAGTACATGAAAGGATACCTGCGGGAATTTGCGCGGGTGCTGGAACCGGGCGGAATCCTGGTATGCCAGATCCCGGATTACGTAATGACGCCGCGGGAAAAGATGGGGCGGTTGCGGCAGAGGCTGGGATTGCGGACGCAAGCGAAAAAGCTGCTGGGCATCCATGCGGCCGAGACTCCTCCTCCGGCGGCGGAGCCGACAGGCGAGATGGAGATGAACTGGCTCCCAGAGGCGGCAGTGCGGCTCGCGCTGGGGGCTGGCGGCTGCCGCGTGGTTGATGTCCGGCTGACAAATTCGATCGCGCCGGACTTCAACGGGCGCCTGGTGTACCTGACAGGCAGAGCGAGACCGGGACTCGTGAGCAAGCAGTATTGCGCAATCAAATGAGCCCGGCGGAACGCGACAAGCCGCTGCGGGTTTGCCTGGAGGCGTTCGCGTCGACAGGGACGGAGTCGGGCAATGACATGTCGCTAGCAGGACTGGCGTCGGGACTTTGCCGATTGGTTGATGGTAATGAGGAGTACATCTTCTTCGCCGGCGCCGAGCCGAACCCGCTGCTGCAGGAGTTCATGACCGGTCCCTGCCGGGAGTTTGTGCTTCCGCGACGGACGGAACTGCCGTTGAAATGGAAGCAGGCTGCCAAGCAACTGCCGGGGGCGGCGGCGGTGTGGCGGAAAGTGCGTTGCCAGGTTCGGAAGCACCGACGGAAGGATTGGCTGCTGGACTCCGCCGGGCAACTGGAAAGCACGGGCGCGGACATCGTCCACTTTCCGCGCCAAGCGGCTTATGTTACCGAACTGCCCAGCATCTACCAGCCGCATGACCTACAACACCTGCACTATCCGGAATTCTTCAGTAAGGAGGAATACGAATGCCGAGAAGTGAGGTACCGGGCGTTTTGCCAGCGAGCAAAACTGGTTGTGGCGATGACCAGTTGGGGCAGGCAAGACTTGCTGCGAAATTACGGCCTCGCGGAGGACAAGGTTGCGGTGGTGCCGCACGCACCCCTGCTGACGCCGACACCGACACAAAACGAGCTGCAAGCTGCGCGTGAAAAGCTGCGCTTGCCCGAAGCCTTCATCTTCTATCCGGCGCAGACTTGGAGACACAAAAACCACGTCGGGCTGCTGCGCGCGCTTGCGACTCTGCGGGAGCGAGACGGAATTCGAGTGCCGCTGGTCTGTTCAGGACACCGCAACAACGGTTTCCCGCAGATTGAATCCGAGATCGCGCGGCTGCTACTCGGCGAACAAGTGCAGTTTGTCGGCTACGTGGCGCCGGTGGAACTTCATTGCCTGTACCGCCTCTGTCGGTGCATGGTATTCCCGTCGAAGTTCGAAGGATGGGGTTTGCCGCTTCTGGAAGCGGGCGCTGCGGGAGCCCCGGTGGTCTGCTCGGGAGTGCGGCCCATCTCCGACGTTGTAGCGGACGCGGCGTTGCTGTTCGATCCCGACCGGCCGTCGGACATCGCCGATGCCTTGCGCCGCGTATGGACGGATGCCGTGCTGCGTGGTGAACTGTCACGACGTGGGCGGCAACGTGCATTATTGTTCAGCTGGGAAAAGACGGCGCGAATCTATCGAGCGCACTACCGCAAAGTCGCAGGTCGCGAACTCAGGGAGGAAGACCACGAGCTGCTGTCGGAGCCGCCGTTGGTGTAGTTAACGGGGAGCGGCACAGGCCAAAAATTTCGATTTTCACCCCAGCTAACCGTAAGGCTTTATGGATTCGAGCGCAGGGCGCATGAAGAGAGCGGTGAAGCAGATTTTCGGCGCGATGGGAATCGACATCAGGCGCGCGAAGCCGCTTTCGCCGGAACCCTCGGCGCGTATGACGATGCGCGGGTTCCTGGAGCACTGCAAGTCGCTTGGATTCATGCCCGGCGGGATTTTCGACGTCGGCGTGGCCGAAGGCACGTTTGAGGTCTACGAGGCCTTTCGCGGTGTTCCGCTGATGCTGGTAGAGCCGGTCCCAGAGTTTGAGCCGGTGCTGAAGGAATTCGGGCGGGTGTACGGCGCGGAGTACGTGCTGGCCGCAGCCAGCGATCGCAATGGCACGACGGCGTTGCACGTTCACACCGATAACCTAAACTCATCCTCGCTGCTGCGGGAGTCCGAGGGCGAGCAAGTTGACGGGGTGGCGCGCGAGGTGCGAACGGTGAGGTTGGACGAACTAGCCGGCTCCGGTAAGCTTGTCCCGCCATACCTGATCAAGGTTGACGTGCAGGGAGCGGAACTGCGGGTGCTGGACGGCGCATCGAAGATTTTGCCGGACGCCGAGATCATCATTCTAGAGCTGTCACTGTTCGGATTTTTCATCGGAGGTCCGCAGTTATTCGACGTATTGCAGTACATGATGGAACGGGGATTCATCGTGTACGACTTCTTCGGCGTCTTTTACCGGCCGCTGGACGGTGCCCTGGGGCAGATCGACGTGGCATTCGTCAAGGAGAATGGACCTTTCCGCAAAATTCAGTGGTGCGCGACGCCGGAACAGAGGGCGGCGTGTTTCCGCAACAACAATATCCCCGCGACCCTGGCGGCGCTGCGGTCGATGCCGGCGATGAAGCGATCTAAGGCATGAACCGGTTTCCCAAAATTACGATCGTCACGCCGAATTACAACTGCGCGGAATACCTGGAACAGACGATCGCGTCGGTGCTGGCGCAGAACTACCCCGCGCTGGAATACATCGTGATCGATGACGGGTCGAGCGACGGCAGCGCGAGCATCATCCGCAGGTATGAAGACCGGCTGGCGTACTGGAGGACGCGTCCGAACCGCGGGCAGTACGCGACCATCAATGAAGGGTTCGAGCGCGCGACCGGCGAGATCATGGCGTGGCTCAACAGCGACGACATGTATTTTCCGGGGGCATTCTCGGTGGTGGGCGAGATTTTCACGCAGTTCCCCGAAGTGGAGTGGCTGACCACCACGCAGCCGGCGGCGTGGAACGAACAGGGACAGAATGTGGGCGCAGGCAACATGGTGGGATATAGCAAGCCGTTGTTCCTCCGAGGCGCGCACGGTCCAGCGCGCGGCAACTATGTGCGCGGCAGTATCCAGCAGGAGTCCACGTTCTGGCGGCGCTCGCTGTGGGAGAGGGCCGGCGGGCATCTGGATACCTCCGTCACTCTGGCCGCGGATTTTGAACTGTGGGCGCGCTTTTTCCAGCACGCGGAGCTCTATGGCGTGCAGTCGCTTCTCGGGGGGTTTCGATTGCGGAAGGGGCAGAACACCGAGCGGTTTGGTCGCGAGTATGACCAACAGTGTTACGAAGTGCTGTTGCGATATGGCGGGAGAATCTGCGGACGGGCGGAGTCGATCTTTCGGCGTTATGGTAACCAATCTGGATTGCCTTTCCTAAAGCGGTTTCCGGGCGCACAGCAATTGGGGCTGGTGTTCGCGGTCAAGTCTTTCGTCCATGAAGGCCGGGATGGCAGTTGGAGGTTGCGCGAGGCGGTCATCATCTAAAGGGCATGAAGGTCACGTATCTCAGCATCGAAGACCCGCAGGATGTGCATGCGTGGTCGGGACTGGTGTATCACATTGGACATTCGCTGGAGCCGTACGCCCAAGTAGAGTATGCGGGTCCGCTGGCGTACAAGCGTTTCGTGTCCGACAAAATGCGACAGGTGGTGTGTGAAGCGGTGTCGGGAAAGCGCCACCAACGAGGACGCGAGGCAAGGTTGCTGAAGCATTATGCGGATCAGGCATTGCCGCGGCTCGCCGCCGATGCGAATGCGGTGTTTGCCTGCAGCACACTGCCGGTGGCTTACCTGGAGTGCACGAGTCCGGTATTGGTGTGGATCGATTCCACCTTCGCCGGAGTGATTGACTATCATCCCGCGTTCTTCAACCTGTGCCCGCACGCGATTGCGATGGGGAATGCGGCGGAGCAGCGGGCGCTGGACCGGTGCGCCCGGGTGATTTTCGCTTCCGAGTGGGCGGCCCGGACAGCCCTGCAGCATTACCGCCTGGACGAGCAAAAGGTGGAAGTGGTTCCCTACGGAGCCAATCTCGACACGGCGCCACCGGGGGCCGAGGTGCGCGCCGACATCCGCCGGCGATCGAAATCGGTGTGCCGGCTGCTGCTGGTGGGAGTGGACTGGCACTGGAAAGGCGCGGATGTGGCGATCGCGGCAGCGACGCAGTTGCGCGATTCAGGCGTCCCGGCGCAGTTGACGATTGTGGGCTGCCACCCGCCGCCAGGAGCGGCATTGCCCGATTGGGTGCGAGTGACGGGCTTCATATCGCAAAAGAGCCAGGAGGGACGAGCGCGGCTGGCTGAGCTTTACCGCGAAGCCCACTTTTTTCTTTTGCCGACGCGCGCGGAGTGCTACGGCGTGGTGGTGGCGGAGTCAAACTCGTTTGGCGTGCCGGTAATCGCGAGCAAGACGGGCGGTATCCCGATCGCCGCCACGGGGTCCAACGGTGTGCTGTTCAGCCTGGACCGATATATCCCCGAGGCTGTGGCCTACGTCGCGGCACACTGGGCTGACGCGGCGCGCTACGCGGCGTTGGCGGAGACGTCGCGCCATGAGTTTGAGAGCCGCCTGAACTGGTTGGTCTCGGGAAGCAAGGTCGCGGAAATCCTTCGTGCGTGCGCGGCGGGCCGCCGGGCGGGCGCGCCGCAGCAAGCCATGCATCACTGAAGGCGGCACATTCATGCGTATACTCTTTGTCGCCATCGCCTGCAGCCCGCACACGGCGCGGTGGATTGATCAGATCACCGGAATGGGCTGGGACATTCACCTTTTCCACGACAGCCAGGAACACCCGCACGCAGAACTGCGGGACGTCAGCATTCATTCGCTGGTACTTCCGCCGGCCGAGGCGCGAGGGCGATGCCGCCATACCGGCGTACCGTGGCCATGGATGCGCGGATCGACCCGGCTGACGAAACTGCTGTTGCGGACGAAACACTACGCTCCGGCAGAGCGCCTGCGCCGGTTGATCGCGGAACTGCAGCCCGACATCGTACACACGCTGGAGATGCAGCGCTGCGGATACCTGACCGCGGCTGCGCGGCGCTTGTTCCCTGCCGGCCATTTTCCGAAGTGGATCTACTCGTGCTGGGGAAACGACCTGTACCTGTACTCCCAACGGGATGGTCACCTGCCACGTATCCAGGAGGTGCTCAGCGGATGCGATTACCTGATCACCGATTGCGAGCGTGACGTCGGCCCGGCGCGGCAGATGGGTTTTGATGGAGCCGTTCTTGGGGTGGTTCCGGTTGGCGGAGGATTCCGGCTGGATGCGGTCCGGGCCATGCGCCAGGCCGGCCCGGTGTCGTTGCGGCGGACGATCAACCTCAAAGGGCGCCATGACGAGCAATTCGGCGGCCGGGCGCTGGTCGGGCTGGAGGCCCTTCGCAAGTGCGCGGGAAAGCTCGCAGGATACGAAATCGTCGTTCACTTCGCCAGCGACAACGTGCGGCGAGAGGCGGCGCTGCTGGCGCGGGAGACCGGGCTGAGCGTCACCGTGCTGCCCAGCAGCCCGCACCGGGAGATGCTGAGGCTGATGAGCCGGTCGAGGATCGCGATCGGACTGAGCATCAGCGATGGATCGCCCAACACGATGTTGGAGGCGCTGATCGCCGGGGCGTTTCCGATTCAGTCCGACACGATCTCCACCCGCGAATGGATTGACGGGAAGAACGGGTTGCTGGTGCCGCCGGAAGACGTGGCGGCCGTCGCGGAGGCGATCACCCGAGCCGTGCAGGACGACGACCTGGTAAACCGAGCTGCGGAATTGAACACCGAAATGGCGGACCGGCGCCTGGAGCGTGGCAAGATTCAGGCGAAGGTCATCGAGATGTACCAGCGTGTCATGGCTGATTCCGGCGGGCGACCGAGCTGCGTGCGTGCTGAAGTCGCGCGTGGGCGGGTTTTCGGAGGGTGACCAACCAGTCTCGGTCTTACTGACCGAGTTGTTCGATCATCACTTTGCGCCGCGCCGCGGCCTCTTGGCCAGCGGTGTTCACGGGGTGCTTGCTTAGAAGAGAAGCTACACCCTGCGATAGGCATCGGATTGAAACGCCTCGCTGCGACCGGTAATCATCCTCTTGAGCGGCTTCTTGATGGCTCGGGGTAGAAATTTTGCCACCACGGACTTAGCGCTGCGCTTGCGTCGGCTCACCGAGGCTGAAGGATTCTTTGTGAGTCCCCATGCAGACATATAGTCTGATTGCTGTGGCGTGATCTTGAAGATGCCGACGTCGCTCAACCTGCGCGCAACAACCATAATGTATGTCGGCCTATTGTTTATCAGTTCGACGCGGCGACCGAGAGCCGCCGGATCCTCGACTCGATACCAGGGGGCTCCTCGGTCAGTTTCGCAGAGTAACATATCTTCAACTGCGTACCCGTTGTCGGACGAGAATACGCGATAGTACAGTTCTGGGCTAAATTGATAAAAGCCATGGCCCATAAAGTTGTTGGCGGCTGTAACTCCCAGGAAGTGACCGCCAACCGCAACCATCTCCATGCAGTTCTTGATAGCCTGCGGAAAATTAAATATATGCTCGATCGCACCACCATCAAAAACACAGGAAAAAGAGGCCTTGAGAGCTTCCGGTATAGGCTCGTTAAGATCGTGGACAACGGTTGCCTGTTCAAATGCCGAGTAATCAAGAGATTCAATCCTGATCGCACCAAGGCGCTTGAGGAGAGGCTCGATAAACTTTTGTTCAAGCAAAGCCGATGCATCCCCGGCTGTTATGCTCAACGCGCTGCACAGGTCGGAAGCCTTGAGCAGGTGATAACCCTGTCGCCCGATCGTGATCGTTGATGAGAAAGACAGGCCTTTTGCTCGCGATCCGCAAAGCAGCCGCAGGGCATGGGTATCGACGCCCATTAAGATCCTCCCAAGATGTAATGGACAAGGGTCATTATTCCACAGACGCAACGTTTAGACTAAATCGATGCGGACGCCGTAAACGTGGTTGCGGACCCAGGGCTCAGCGGCTTCGTCGCGAAAAGCGAGGTTGAAGCCCATGTCCTTCAAGGCGGCGGCCACGCCGGCGCGAGTGCGAAGCTGATCGCCGCCGCCCGAGTCAGCCAGGAAATCGTGACAGGCGATGCACGCCGAACGCACGCGGGAGCGCCACCGCTCCAGCCCGCGCAGCGCGGCGGTCTCGGCGCCTTCGATGTTCATCTTGAGGAAGTCCACCTGGGCGAAGCCTTCGCGGTCGAATAGATTGTCCAGGGTCTCGGCGGAAACTTTGTAGCTGCCGGCCGAGTCTATGCTGGTGATGGCGTTGGCCAGCCAGTTATCCTGCGTGCCGATGAAGACTTCACCGGGGGCATCCGAGACGGCGAGGTTGAGGGCGCGAACGTTGTCGAACCGGTTGTACTCGCAGGTTTTCCGCAAATACAGGAAGGTTTCCGGGTGAGCTTCCACGGCGAGCACGCGGCCGGTGGGACCGACAGCGCTTGAGAAAGCAAACGCGTCTTCGCCTCGGCCCGCTCCGATGTCAACGATGACGTCGCCGGGCTTGGGCCGGTACAGGAGAAACCAGAAATACTCGGAGGTCTGTTCGCATTTGCACTTTTGCGTGGGCCAAGCGGAGGCGGAATTGATGGAATAGTTGTAGTACGTGCAGTCAGGAAAAAAATCGCGATCATAACGATGGAGCCACATCTGGCCGTCCCAGAACACGGACGCGGCTTTCGGGCGCAGTTGGCGTCGGGCGAGCGCGTTGGTGAAAGCCTGGAGCGCCCATCGGCCGCCGGGACGGTCCAGAAGGCGCAGCATCTCGCGCTTGTGCATGGCGGATCCTAGTCTGTGGAAATGCAACCGACAGCGCGATTCCACCGAATTAAACACCGGTCATTCGAGCAAATTGCATTCATCGCATCCAAGAGAACACAAGCCAATCATGGCACTCAAGCGGGCGTGTCTTAACGTAGAATTCCGTGTATTCAGGTTTGTGGACGACCGTTAACCCGCATCGGCCGGCCGTGCTTATTACCGTGGCAAGTTTGAACCAGGATATGCCGGGGTATTGCCACGTCTCATCCATGGAGTCTTCCTTGTCTGGCGTACCGCTGCTGCCGTATGCATTTCCTTCGGCCAAGCAAATCGATGCGAGAATGTGTCCTCCGGGTGCTAACACCTTGCCGGCGTTGCGCAGGTACTGCTCCAATTGCCAATGGGCACAGTGCGACAACACGGAATGGGACAGAACGAAATCGAATCTGGTCCCCAACTTGCTGGCATCGAAGTTATCCACACTGAGGAATCTCGCCTGTTTCTCACGGATCAGTTCACTGGCCCAGAGGTTCTTCAAGGTCTTCCGTCGCAACCACTTGTTGGGATCAACTCCGACGTAACGACTCTTTTCAAGGTATTGAATCAGCAGGATTCCCGCATGCAGGTTTCCACAGCCGATTTCCAACACCGTCGAATCCCGTGTACATCCCTCTCGCTTGAGGAGCTCCAGTTGGAGTTGTCCGCTGACCCCGTCCGTGCCGACGAAGCGCTTTGGATCCTCTAATCCCTTCGGCAACACCCATTCTTGCCGCAAGAGCGGTTTGACGCGTTGCTTGAGCGCGGGAGGTATGAGCTTTCTGAATCGATCCGTCAAGTGCATGTGTCACCTTCGTGGAATTGCGTTTGATCTTCAGGAACTGCCGCGTGTGGAGCAGGGATCGATGTCATGGACGAGCAAACTACAACTTGTATATCGAAGTCCTCATCGGGCGCCGACAACCCTGATGACAACGAGCAGTGCGACCGCACTGATCGTTAAGACGACCACGATAAGGAAGGGCGCATATGGCGGTAAGCCAAAGGCCAAGCACAACCTCCTTACCAGCTCCCAAAATGTCCGCATGTTTTGGATTTTAGCATTAGCCGGGCCGCTTAAAGGGCTGATTGGGGCCGGGCAGGGCGGCTCTTGGACGTTAACGACAAAGCTCGTCAGTTGAGCTTACAATGTGATTCACGTCCAAACTAAACTTGGGGCGAAGACGCGACTCATGAAATCGGTGATGATTACGGGGTCCTCGGGCCTGATTGGCTCGGAATGTGTCACTTACTTTGACCGCCTGGGATGGCGCGTCCACGGCATCGATAACAACATGCGCATGTCGTTCTTCGGGCCGGATGGCGATACCACCTGGAACCTGCAACGGCTGCGCAATGGCTGCCGCAACTTCGAACATCACGACCTCGATATCCGCGACCGCGCGAAAATCCTTGGCCTCGTCAAGGATCTGCGTCCCGCGCTGCTGATTCATTGCGCCGCGCAGCCTTCGCACGACCTCGCCAAGGATCGTCCCTTCGACGACTTCGAGATCAACGCCACCGGCACGCTGAACCTGCTGGAGGCCATGCGCCAGTATGCCCTCGAGTCACCGTTCGTTTTCATGAGCACGAACAAGGTGTATGGCGACGCCCCCAACGAGCTGCCGCTCCAGGAACTGGAAACGCGCTGGGAGTACGCGCGCCCGGAAGACTGGAACGGCATCGGCGAATCCTGCCGCATTGACGCCACGCTGCACAGCCTGTTCGGCGCATCGAAAGCGGCGGCCGATCTGGTGGTGCAAGAATACGGGCGCTATTTCCAGATGCCGACGGTGTGCTTCCGTGGCGGGTGCCTCACCGGACCCAATCACTCCAGCGCGGAGCTGCACGGCTTTCTCGCGTACCTGGCGCGCTGCTTCCGCGAAGACCGCACTTACCGCATCTTTGGCTACAAGGGCAAGCAAGTGCGCGACAACATCCATTCGCAGGATGTGTGCGACGCCTTCTACGCCTTCTACGATTCGCCGCGCTGCGCGGCGGTGTACAACCTGGGTGGCGGGCGGCAGAATTCAGTTTCGATGATCGAAGCCATTAGTCGCATGAGCGACCGGTTCGGCAAGAAGCTGAAGACCGAGTACGTCGAGCAGAACCGCGTCGGCGACCACATCTGCTATATCAGCGACCTGCGCCGTTTCGAGGGCGACTACCCAAAGTGGCGCCTGCGGGTTTCACTCGACGAAATCTTCAATGAGCTCGCGGCCCCCTTCCACGGGAACGTGGTCGCGAAGCGGGCGTGACTCCTGCTGGGCCAACGGCCGGGCTGCGATCCCCACAAGTCAGCGGCGACCTCCCGATAACTTCGCTCGCATGCCCGCGCCTGCTGTTCATGTGCGACCTTCCGCCCAGCAACCTGAACGGCGGGCCCATCCTGATGCGCCGGCTGCTGGCGGATTACCCGGCTGACCGGCTTACCGTCGCCTGCGCGCCCGACTTCCTGCGCCGCGCTGCCGGACCACTGCTCGACTGCGAGCACGTGACGCTCTTTCGGACCAACGGTACGGGCCGTTGGGGCTTGGGACGGGTGAAGCAACTGGTTGATTTGCTGGCAGTCCTCCCTATCCAGCGCGCGGCGGAAAAACTCATCCGCGATAAGCGAATCGATGCGGTGCTTACGGTCGCGCATGACCTGTTTTTCCTTGCGGCCGTTCCCGCCGCACGAAATGCGGGCGTGCCGTGCATCGTCGTGGTGCACGACGATTGGGTTTCCTTTATGCGCCGCCACACCTGGCTGCCGCGTGCACTCACCCCGGTATTGTTCCGCAGCGCCCTGCGGAGTGCCAACCGGGTCTACGCCGTCAGTGAGGGCATGCAGCACTGGCTCGCCCAGGATTTTGGCGTCGCTTCGCAAGTGCAATTGCCCGCCACCGAAGCGCATGACAAGGTCTGCACCCGCGCACGCAGCGAGAACCCATTTCGCATCGCCTACACGGGAACCTTCACGGCCGGGCCGATGGCGAGCATGGTTTTGCTGGTGCACGTGTTGCTTCGCGATTTCTCCGGCCATTCCTGGCAGCTAGATCTCTACGGCGTCTCCGAGCAGACCGCGGGCGACCTTGGCTGGACCGACCCCCGCATCCGCGCGCATGGCTGGGGCACGCAGGACCAGGTTCGCGCCGCCTTGCGAGCCTCCGACCTCGTGTATCTGCCGATGGGGTTTGATCCCGCTTCGCGGTTTTTTTACGTCCGCTCTTTCCCCTCCAAGTTCGCCGACTATCTCGCATCCGGCCGGCCTACACTGGTATGCGCTCCGCCAGAATTTTCCGTCAGCCAATACATTCGCCGGCATGCCTGCGCCGAACTCGTAGACGATCCCTCGCCGCAGCGGCTCGCCGATGCCCTTCGCACTCTCATGAACGATCCGGAGCGGCGCGAATCGCTAGCCTCTCGCGGCCTCGAAACATTTCGCGCACACCACGACATCCGCGTGCAGCGGAAGGAATTCCTGGCCGACCTCAACCGCCTCATCGCCGCCAAGCAGGAGCCTCGCTGATGGCCAGGGTTCGCGTGTACCCGTGCACGGATCGACGCGACAACCTTCGCACGCGTGCCCTGAGCAGCCTGCTTCAGCCAACATGTTGCGGCTGGGTTTGCGAAATGGATAACGGCGCCCCCGGCGGCCCGTTTCGTTACAACTCGTCGCCGAGACCGCCGACCCGCGCATCACTGCGGTCGATCACGAGCGCAATCTTGGTGGAACCGCCACCTTCAACTCATTCTTCCGTCCAATTTGGGAAGCCTATTTTCAGCCTCCTGGAAGACGACAACTGGTGGGAGCCCGAGCTTCCTCGCGCGCATGGTCGAGATCTGGCGGGGGATAGTTACTCCTGGGACCGGCGGAAGGACCAGCCGACACCAGAAGCATGAGTCGCCGTCGGAATCCAACTTGTGAACGGCTAAAGGCCCGGCTGCATGGTACGATCTTGCGCATACGTAAGCAGACGCATGCGTACCGCTCTGGCGATTTCGATGCATGGTGACCGGTTTCACGAAGGATTGCATCTACATTAACGAAGCATGCAACCACAACGTACACGAGCGGCGGAACGAGCCAAGGGCGCCTTCGAACGCGGCTTCGCCCAAGCCTCTCGCTACATAACGCCGCCTGTCATCGTCACCCTCATCATCTGGGCGACCGGCACCAGACGCGCCACTCTCCTGCAGACTGTCCTCGCCTACCTGCTGCTGCAGTTCGCTTGGGGTTACTGGGTCCACTGGAAGCAAAAACCGGATGGGGAAAAGGACTTCCCGCTGTTTACCGTGATCGCCGCTATGTACTGGCTGGCCTATGGGCTCCCCATCTTCTGGAATTTGAGAGATGCGTGGACGTTGCGCAGCCCCCGCCCGCTGACCGAAGCTGGCGTGGCTCGCGCTCTTACTCTGGCCCTGGTGGCTCTGGCGTCTTTGTTTGTCGGCATGCATCTGGGGATTTTCCGCCGTCTACGCCGTGCTCGCACCCTCGATCTGCGTGACGCGGCATTCTCTCCCAAGTACCTGGCGGTTGTGATGTTGTTGGGGCCCTTCCTGGGCAGTTCTTCCATGGTCTATGTTTTTGGGTCGGGGTACCGCCAGTTGATGATAATTCTGCGCAGCACTGTGCCGCTGGTCGCTTTCGCCATTCTGCTGCGCCGCCGCTTGATGCGCCCAGTGCCCACATTCGAAAGCGCCGGGTTGATCATCTTCGGCGGCTTGACCATCGGCTTGGGACTGGCCTCCGGTTGGATCGGCGCCGGCGCCGCCGTCATCATCATCGCCGGCGCGGTTCTGGTGGATACGCGCTTTAAGATCCCCGTCGTCGCGCTCGCCTTCGCCTTTGCTTTCGCCATCTTCCTGCAACCGGCGAAAGGCGAGTTCCGCGCCCAGTATTGGGGAATGGAGGGTCGAACCTCCGAGACCCGCCGCGCCACCGACTGGATTACCACCGCCTTGCACCGGTGGGAAGCCACGGCCGCAGATTCGAATACCGCCGCCTTGAGCGACACGCTCTATTCCTCCGTCGACCGTTTCTCTCTCCTGCAGCAGACCGCCTACGTGATGGAGATGACACCCATCGTTATTCCCTACCAGGGCAGCTTCATGTACAGGTACATGGCCGTCACCTTGATACCGCGCGCCTTGTGGCCCGACAAGCCGACGGTGAACGAGGCCAATCGCCTTTACCAGGTGACCTACGGATTGACCACCGTGCGCAACCTGGGAGGCGTTTCCATATCGGTGGGCATAGCGGCGGAAAGCTTTATTGCCTATGGTTGGGTAGGGACAATTTGCATCATGACGCTGGTCGGGATTTTCCTGGACGGGCTGGCAACCGTCTGCCTGGCGTGCAACGCTGGTGTCCTGATGAAAGGAATCGGCCTGGCACTCGTGCCGTCACTGGCGACCGTCGAGGGACAAATGGCGCAATATCTGGGCGGCTTAGCTCAGCAGATCTTGGTAACGATTGTCGTCATGCTGCCGATCACTTGTGTGCGCCAGCGCCGAATCCTCCCTGCCATTCAAAACCGCGTTTTACAGACTGGTAGAACCCTGCGCATGATACGCCAAAACTTGGTTCGATCCCCGATGGTGCGTTGAATATGCAAGTGCAACGCACACTAGCAGCGGAACCGACCAACGGCAGCTTCGAACGCGGCGTTGTCCAAGTCTCCCGCTATGTAACGCTGCCTATCATCGTCACCCTCATCATCTGTGCGACCGGCACCGGCCGTGGCACTCTCCTGCAGATTGTCCTCTCCTACCTGCTGTTGCAGTTCGGCTGGGGTTACTGGGTCCACTGGAAGCAAAAACCGGATGGGGACAAGGATTTCCCTCTCTTTGCCGCGATCGCCGGCGTGTACTGGCTGGCCTATGGGATGCCCGTCTTCTGGAATCTGCAAAATGCGTGGACGTTTAGACACACCCGCCCGCTGACCGAAGCTGGCGTGAATCGTTCCCTTGTCCTGGCCCTGGTGGCGCTGGCGTCTTTGTTTGTGGGCATGCATCTGGGGATTTTCCGCCGCCTGCGCCACGCCGCCATGCCGGACCTGCGCGACGCCAGAATCTCCCCGAAATACGTCGCGGTTGTGATGCTGCTGGGGCCGTTCCTGGCCAATTCTTCGATGACCTATATTCTTGGGTCGGGGTTCCGCCAGTTGCTGATGATTCTGCGCGGCATCGTGCCCCTGGCCGCCTTCGCCATTCTGCTGCGCCGTCGCTTGATGCGCCCTGTGCCCCCCTTCGAACGCGTTGCGTTGATCATTTTCGTCGCCTTGACCATCGGCATGGGCATGGCCTCCGGCTGGATCGGCACTGGCGCCCGCGTTATGATTATCGCCGGCTCGGTTCTGGTGGATACGCGCTTCAAGATCCCCAAAGGCGCGCTCGTCTTAGTATTTGCTTTCGCCATTTTCCTGCAACCCGTGAAAGAGCAGTTCCGCAACCGGTATTGGGGAGCGGAGGAGCTAACCTCGCAGACTCACCGCGCCAGCGACTGGTTTACCACCGCCCTGCACCGGTGGGAAGCCACTCTTTCAGATTCGAATCCCGCCGCCTTTAGTGACACGCTCTATTCCTCCGTCGCCCGTTTCTCTCTCCTGCAGCAGACCGCCAACGTGATGGAGGTTACACCCGGCATCATTCCCTATCAGGGCAGCTTCATGTACAAGTACATGGCCGTCACCGTAATACCGCGCGCCTTGTGGCCCGACAAGCCGACGGTGAACGAGGCCAATCGCTTTTATCAGGTGACCTACGGATTGACCGCCGAACGCGACCTCGACGGAGTCTCCATTTCCGTCGGCGTTGCGGCGGAAAGTTACATCGCCTACGGGTGGTTCGGAACGGTCGGCATCATGATGCTGATCGGCGTCGTTCTGGACGGAATCGCAACGGTTTGCCTGGCACGCAACTCCAGCGTGCTCATGAAGGGCATCGGCCTGACGCTGCTGCCGAGCCTGGTCGGTATCGAGGCGCAAATGGCGCAATACCTCGGGGGATTATTGCAGCAAGCCTTCGTCACCATTGCGGTGATGCTGCCGATTGTGCAAGTGCGTCGGCGCGCCCCATCTTTCAGCCGTGTTCTCCGCCGCCCGATGCGAGTTTCCGACACGCCGCGACATGTCCTCGGAGCCGTGAGAGCGCCCCAAACCATAAGGTGATCGTCGTCGGTGGACAAGTTGGGGACGGCGCTAGCGAACCGTAGCGACTTCTCTGCTTTCCGTGGCGACGGCGTCCAGCGCCTGGCGGAGGTCGGCAATAAGGTCTTCCACATCCTCAATGCCAACCGAATAGCGAACCAGGCCATCGCTGAATCCCGCTGCTCGACGACCCTCGGGCGAAATGCCGGCATGTGTCATGGAAGCCGGATGTTCAACCAGGGTCTCAACGCCCCCGAGCGAGACGGCAAGCGTAGCCATCTTGAGGGCATTCATGAGCCGGCGGCCCGCCTCCATTCCGCCCTTGAGCTCGAAGCTGATCATGGACCCGAAGCCTTTCATCTGCCGTTTGGCCAACTCATGCTGGGGGTGCGATGCCAGGCCGACGTACCGCACACTCTGGACTTCAGGCTGCCTCTCCAGCCAGTGAGCGATTTCCAATGCGTTCCGCTGCGCCCGCTCGATGCGAATTCCCAGCGTCCTGAGTCCACGTAACACCAGAAAGGCCTGATGCGGGTCCATGTTGCAGCCGAAGTTGACCATGACGCTGCGCAGGAGCTTGCAGACTGATGGGTCCTTCGCGACCAGGATTCCGCCTACCACATCGGCATGGCCGTTGATGAACTTGGTTACCGAGTGGAGCACCACGTCGGCGCCGAGATCCAACGGTTTCTGGAGATACGGGCTGGCGAAGGTGTTATCGACGGCGACCAGACAGCCGTGCGCATGCGCCAGCGCCGAAACCTGCGCGATGTCGGTGAGCTGCATCGTCGGATTGGCCGGCGTCTCAACGTACAAGAGCTTTGTGTGCGGTCGAAGAGCACCCCGAACCTGGGTTAGGTCGGACGTGTCGACGTAGGTGGATTCGACTCCGAATCGCGAAAAATGCTTCTCCATCAGTCCCCGGCTGGGACCGTAGACCGATGCTGTACTCACCATGTGGGCGCCGGCACTCAACACCGCTAAATATAGGGTGGAGACCGCGCCCATGCCGGAGCTGGTGGCAATGCCTCCGCAACCGTTCTCCAGTTCGGCAACGCTCTCCTCGAGTGCGCGGATGGTGGGATTTCCAATGCGCGTGTAGATGTAGCCGTCCTCTTCTCCGGCGAAGAGCGCGGCGCCATGTTGGGCATCTCGGAAGGCGAAGGTGGAGGTCTGGTAAATCGGAACATTCACCGCTCCGGTCGGGTCGGCTCTGTGCCCGGCGTGGATCAGCTTGCTGTTGATGCCAAGATGCTTCGTGTCCATGAATTTCGGTTCCCCTCTCGAACAACCTCGAGCACATCCACCTGCTGCCACCAGTGTCAGGCAGCGCGGACAAGGAAACTGTGATGATTCGCACCTAAGTCCGTGATTAGCCCGTCGAGTCCTGCCCAGGACCGCGAGGTCGAAGCCGGACGAACGTGATAATCGTCACAGCCCGAATGGACAAACGTAGCTAAGCTAACGTAGAAGCGCGCTTTGACGGCCGAGGTTTCCGGCCGCGGAATCAGACACGCTCGAGGAGCCCGATGGAAAAGGATCTGATCTACTTCGACAACGCGGCCACGGCATGGCCCAAGCCGGAGAGCGTGTACAAATTCATGATCGATTTCTACCGGAGCACCGGCGTGAACCCCGGCCGCAGCGGTTTCGACCTGGCGCTGGAAGCAGGCTCGTTGCTCGATCGCTTGCGCAAGCGGTTAACGAAATTCTTTGGCGGTGACGAGGACGCGCCCGAACGGCTCTGCTTCGGCTACAACGCGACCGACGCGCTGAACCTCATCATCGCCGGCTCGCTAGCGTCAGGCGACCACGTCATTACCACGAATCTCGAGCACAATTCCGTAATCCGCCCCATCAACCACCTGGTGCGCGACGGCGGGGTTACGGCGACATTTGTGCCGTTTGACAACAGTGGATTCGTCGATCCTGACGATATCGCCAGGGCGATCCGCCCGAGTACCAAGCTGGTCATCGTCAATCACGGGTCGAATGTCATCGGAACGGTTCAGCCGGTGAAGGAGATCGGCAGCCTTTGCCGCGACAGAGGCATTACCTTCGCCGTCGACACCGCCCAGACCGCCGGAGTCACTCCCATCAACATGAAAGAGATGAACATCGACGTACTGGCCTTTACCGGGCACAAGGCACTGATGGGCTGCATGGGCATCGGGGGGCTCTGCGTGCGCAAGCACGTGCCCCTCCGCCAGACCCGCAGCGGAGGCACCGGCGTGCGCTCCGCGTATCCCTACCATCTGGAGGAGTACCCGTGGAGGATGGAATTCGGCACGCCGAACATGGTCGGCATCGCGGCGCTTTGGGCAGGCCAGGACTGGCTCGATGAAAACGGCGTCGCAGCGCTCCACACGCGGGAAATGCGCCTGGCTCGAAAACTGGTGGATGGCCTACGCCAGATCGAGGGAGTACGGCTTTACGGTTGTGACCATCTCGACCATCACCTCTCCACGGTCATGATGAATGTGGAAGGCCTGGAAGCCGCGGATGTCGGCATTATGCTCGACGTTGATCACAACATTGCGACCCGCACCGGCCTGCACTGCGCGCCCTTGGTCCACCAACAACTTGGGACCGTGGAGAAACACGGCGGAGTCCGATTCTCAATCGGGGCGTTCAACACCGAGCCGCAAGTCGACGCTGCCATCCACGCGGTTGGCGAGATCGCGCGCTGGGCGGCAGCGCGCCGCACACGGCAAGCAACGGTGACGGCTCCTTGAGCCTCGCGATGGGAGCCGGATACGGGACAGGATTTCTCCTCAGTCTTGACCGCTCACGCCGGCCGGAGTGAGGCTCAGATACGGCCGAAAGTGTCCATAAGTCTTGAAGCCGCCAGGCATATTTCTGACCTTGAATCCGTGTTGCAGCAGGATTCGCGAAGCGTAGTAGGAGCGCTGCCCGACGCCGCAGTAGAGCCAGATCTCACGCTCTCGTGGCAGCTCATTGAGCCGGTCGCGTATCTGCGGTAGCGGCACGTTGATTGCGCCCTCGACGTGACCTGCCGCGAATTCGGCTGGCTCCCTGACGTCGAGCACCATCGCTTCGGTTTCTGGGAGCGCTTCCCAACGCGCCACCGGAACGTCTCCCCGCAGCACGTTGGCGGCGATCATGCCGGCCATGTTGACCGGGTCCTTGGCCGCGCCGAATTGCGGGGCATAGCACAGTTCGGCTTCCTCGAGATCGAAAACCGTGGCATGTTTCTGGATGGCCATCGCAATCACATCGATGCGCTTTTCCGCGCCTTCCTGGCCCACCGCCTGCGCCCCGAGAACGCGCCCGTCCTCAGCCGAAAACAGCACTTTCATGTGGATGGGCTT
>JAIQFM010000148.1 GCA_020073285.1 Terriglobia bacterium
GCTGCCCGCCCACAAATCGGGCGGCCTCTACAAAGGCAAGATCGACCACTCCGCGGCGGTTTTGTAGAGGCCGATCCGTCCCAAGTCATTGGGACGGATCGGGCAGGGTTTGTTCCATTTACCATCACCAATATTCACAATTGTCCGCAACGCAATTCGCGGTCTAGTGTTGATATTTCTAGGCCCGTCGCGCGTAGAATAGGAAGAGGCCGGCAACCATGAAGACTCGAAAGTTCATATACACAACGATACTTGCAATCATTTCTCTCGCGGTGGGCGGAACCGCAACTTACCTCGCCGCGCAGCAAAAGCAGCAACAAAAACCCTCCGGCGATTCCGGGCAGAATCAGGCCATGCCCGGCATGGACATGGACGACGATATGCCGGGAATGGACATGGGCCAGAAATCGGACAAGCCTGCCCAGGCAGACGACAAAGAACCGTCCGCCGAACGCGGCGCGATGGACGCCATGAGCCACATGCACCATCACCAGATGGGGCCGCATATGTACATGACCAAACTGCGTGCCGCGACGCCGCGGGATTGGGCCAAGGCCGACGAGATTACCGGCGAATTACGAAAGTCGATTGAGAAATACAAGGACTACCACGTCGCGCTTGCCGATGGGTTCCGCATCTTAATGCCGAATCTTCCACAAGCCGAATATCACTTCACGAATTATTACAACGGCTTCCTCGAATCATTCAGCTTCGACCCCACGCGGCCCACTTCCCTGCTCTATAAGAAAACGAAAACCGGGTACGACCTGATCGGCGCGATGTACACCATGCCCAAACGCGTGACCGAAGATCAATTGAACGAGCGTGTTCCGCTGAGTGTCGCGCAGTGGCACCTGCACACAAAGCTCTGCATGCCTCCTGCGGAGCAGCGCGGTCACACCGACCTGACGAAGTTCGGTCTGCAAGGTTCTATTATCACGAAGGAAGCCTGCACCCAGGCAGGCGGCACGTTTTATCCGGTGATTTTCGGCTGGATGGTGCATGTCTATCCCAACGAGAAGACACAGGGCGCGATCTGGTCGGTGGAGCGGCAGATGGAGCATCGCCACGGGGAATGATCTGAAATGTCCCAGCGGCGGCGGCTCAAAGCGTGAGGATCACGCATTTCAGGTAAGCGGTTTCGGGGACGGCGAGCAGCACGGGATGGTCCCTGGCCTGGCCGCGTCGTTCGATAATTTTCGGCGACTTGCGAGCGTCGAACGCCGCGGCGCGCAGCATCTCCAGAAAATCTTCTTCGCCGACGTGGAATGAGCAGGAGCAGGTGACGAGCGCGCCACCGGGACGCAGCATCTTCAGCGCCCGCAGGTTCAGCTCCTTGTAGCCGCGCAGGGCGGTGGGAAGCGCCTTGTGCGATTTCGCAAAGGGCGGCGGATCCAGCACGATGGTGTCGTACTGGCGGCCGGCGGTGGCGTAGTCCTTGAGCAGGTCGAAGGCATTGGCCTCGATCCATTCGATCTCACGGCCAGCGTGCGCGCCGGCATTCAATTCTTCGTTCCGCTCGGCGATTTCCAGCGCCGGACGCGAGCTGTCAACGGCGGTGACGTGGGCGCAGACGCGCGCCATGTGAAGGGCGAAGCCGCCCTGGTAACAGAACATGTCGAGGGCTTCGCCACGCGCGTACTGAGCGGCGGCAGCGTAGTTCTCGCGCTGATCGAGGAAGGCGCCCGTCTTCTGTCCCGCCAGCGCGTGAAATTGGAAGCGCACGCCGTTCATGGTGAAAATGGTGCTGGTTTTTTCACCATGGCGCAGACCTTCTTCCTGCGGCGGCAACTGTTCCAACTGGCGAATGCGCGGCTCGACGCGCTCGACCACCGCGGCCGGGTGCAACGGTTCGAGCAAGGTCCGCAGGACGACGGCGCGAATGTCGTCGCGGTCCATCGCCTGGGTGAGCACCTGGAAGCTGAGAATGTCGTTGTAGCGATCCACGATCAGTCCGGGCAGGCCGTCGCCTTCGCTGAACACGAGACGGCAGGCGTCACTGTCGCGGACAATGCGCTCGCGATAGGCAATCGCGGCGAGCAGACGTTGACGGAGCAATTCGACCAAGCCGGCGGGTTCGAGGCGTTCGCTCGCCAACATACGCAGCGCGATCTGCGAGGAACTGCTGTAGAGCGCGGTGCCGAGGTATTTTCCGGCTTCGTCCTGCACGCGGACCAGCGAGCCGGGAGGGAGATGGTCGTCGCCGACGAGGTCGGAACGGTACACCCAGACGTGGCCGTGGCGGATACGCGCCGCGGCTCGCCAGTTCACGCTCAGAGCAGGTGTGGACAAGGCTCTCTCAGGGACGCGGCGCCGAAAGTACGAGAGGAAGCTATGCGGGTCATGGGACCACTCCTGCTAGCGGACGGTTAAACGTTCGTGGGGCCTGCTTCCGCCGGGACGGCCGCTTCTTCCTTCGCGGGCTGGGCGTCGCGCGCGGGGTCGTACCAGAGAATACGATGACAGGAGTCGCAGATGATGAACTGCTCGTTGGTGCGAACGTCGTTGTAGACCTGCGGCCGCAGCATCACCTGGCAGGCGGAGCACTTGTGGTCCGCCGCTTCGGCGAGGGCGCTGCCGCGCAGCTTGAGAACGCGATCATAGTGGCGCAGGGTGTCGGGAGTGATGGTGGCGCGCACCTGGTCGCGCTTGGACTTCCACTCCGCCATTTCCTTTTCGGCGATCTCGGTGCGTAAACGCGCTTCCGCCTTTTCTTTCTCGATTTCCGCGGTTTCGGCCTTCAACTCGGCTTCGGCTTTCTTCAGGTCCGTTTCCAGCGACTCGGCCGCCACCATGCCTTCCAGGATCTTGTCTTCCGCCTCGCGGACATGCTGCTGGGCAAATTCGACTTCGGAGGTAAGGGCCTTATACTCCTGGTTGGTCTTAACGGCGAGCATCTGGTCGCGGTACTTGGAAATTTTCAGTTGCAGGTCCTGGATCTGGGTCTCGAACTTGCGCCGGGCAACATCTCCGGCCTTGATGGCGGCGCTAGCCTTTTCCTTGCGCCCCTTGGAGTCGGCGAGCTTGGCCTCAATGACCGCAACCCGGCGCGGGAGAGAGGCAATCTCCTGCGAAAGACGGGCAATCTCGCGGTCAGCCGCCTGCAACTCTTTCAAGTTCTGTAAGTCTGGATTCATCCGCGACAGGTTCCGATCTGTCGAAAATTGTAGCACGCCGCGAGTTGCGAGTTTCGAGTTGTGAGTTGCGAATACGAGGAGAGGGGAGGGAACGCGCAACCCGTTCTTCGTACCGTCCCAGCGGGACTCGGACCATCGTGGGTAGAATTGTCCCGGCACTCACGTGCCGGGCTGGGTTCTGCCGCCTCGGCGGGCTGAAGCAGGTTGCGTCCTGATGCAAGTCGGTGATCCGGACCAACGGACGTCGAGCGCGAGCGCAACTCCACTGATGCGCAAGACGCGGCCAACGCAATTCGCGATATTGACTCGCGAGACAGTCACGTTTGCCGTCGGCCGTGGACCATCAACCATCGACTGATGAGGTACACTTTCCCGTTTTCATCAGAAAGGGAAAAAGATGATCGCGCGTGTGCTCGCCGTACTCCTGCTCTGTCTGCCGCTTTGCGCCCAGCAACAGCCGGCTGCGCCCGCCGAGCCGCGGAAACTGACGATTGAATCCATCTTTGCCGAGGGCGGCATCATCGGCCGCGGACCGGAAACGATCAAGTGGAGTCCGGACAACACGAAGGTATCGTTCGTGCAGCGCGACGATTCCGGCGAGCACGGGCAGCTCTGGTACATTGACGTGACCACCGGCAACAAGGCGGTGCTGGTGGCGGAAAGCAAGCTGCAATCGCTGTTTCCACCCGACAGCCGCATGACGGCCGAGCAGCGGGAGCGGGCGCAGCGCTACTCGGTCGCCGCCTACCAGTGGGCGCCCGACTCCAAGCACCTGCTGTTCGACAGCCGCGGCCAGCTCTGGTATTACTCGCTCGACACCGGCACCGCGGTGCAGCTCACGGCCGCGCCCGAAGCGAGCACCGACCCCAAGTTTTCGCCCGACGGCAAACACATTGCGTATGTCCGCAAGCACAACTTGTGGGTGCGTCAGGTAAGCGAAGGCGGGGAAAGGCAGATCACGCGCAACGGCGAGGAGAACCTGCTGAACGGCGAAGTGGATTGGGTGTACGAAGAGGAACTCGGAGTCCGCAGCAATTATTTCTGGTCGCCCGACAGCAAGCGCATCGTCTTTCTGCAGATGAATGAGAAGCAGTTGCCGACGTACCCGCTGGTTGACTGGATGCCGACGCACCCCAAGGTCACCGACGAGAAATATCCCAAGGCCGGCGATCCCAATCCGGAGGTGCGCGTCGGCGTGGTGGGAGCGGAGGGCGGCAAGGTGCGCTGGATCAGCGTAGGCGACGCGAATGACAAGGACGTTTACATGCCGCGGTTTGGGTGGCTGAGCAACGGCGAAGTGTACGTGACCGTGATCAATCGGCTGCATACGAAGATGGATTTGTACTTCGCCCAAGCCTCCGGCGGGCGCTCACGCCTGGCGCTCAGTGAGAGCGAGCCCAACGCGTACCTGGACGACGAGCGCTTCCACATCACGTGGCTGAAGTCGGGCGACCGCTTCCTGTGGCCGAGCTGGCGGGACGGTCACATGCACCTCTATCTCTACAGTTTCGACAAAAACAACCCGCTGGCGGCGGACGCCAAGCTGGAACGACAGCTCACCAGCGGCGATTTAGAGGTCAGCGGCGTGGAAGGAGTGGACGAGGCGGCCGGCACGGTGTACTTCAGCGCCAACGCCGGAGACCCGCGGCAGGAGCAGGTCTTCGCGGTGAAGCTGGGCGGCGGCGAGATGCAGAAGATCACGCAGGGGCCTGGCGTACACAACGCCGACTTCGCGGGCAACGGGCAATTCTTCATCGATAACTATTCGGCGCTGTTGTCGCCACCGCGGCTGGCGCTGTGCAAGGTCGCGGGGACGTGCAGTACATTCTGGGAGGCACGAGCGGTTTCGGCCTACAACCTGATCGCACCGCGCGCGCTGGAACTGAAGGCCGCCGACGGCCAGACCACGCTCTACGCCTACCTGCTGCTTCCTCCGGACGCCGAGCAAGGCGGGGCGGCGAAGATTCCGGTGATCCTGAACCCTTACGGCGGACCCGGCGGGCAGGTAGTCCGCGACTCCTGGGGCGGCGCCACTTTTCTGTTTCACAACATCATGGCGCAGCGCGGTTTTGCCATCCTGCAGGTGGACAATCGCGGCATGGCCAATCGCGGGCGCGCCTTCGCCACGCCCATCCTGCATCATTTCGGCCAGGTCGAGTTGCAGGACCAACTGGCCGCGCTTGACCAGGTACTGAAGCAGTTTCCGGCGCTCGACGCCAACCGCGTCGGCTGGTGGGGCTGGAGCTACGGCGGCTACATGACGCTTTATGCCATGACGCACAGCGACCGCATCAAGGCGGGCGTATCGGTGGCGCCGGTGACCGACTGGCGCAACTACGATTCCATCTACACCGAGCGCTACATGGGCCTGCCCAAGGACAACGCGCAGGGCTACGCCGACAGTTCGCCGGTAAACGCCGCCCAGACCCTGCATGGCAAGCTGCTGGAGGTGCACGGCACCAGCGATGACAACGTCCACCTGCAGAACACCATGCAGATGATTCGCTCCCTGATCAACGCGGGCAAACAGTTCGACCTCCAGCTCTACCCGGGCAAGACGCACGGCATCAGCGGCAAGGCCGACCGCACGCATCTTTTTCATCGCATCCAACAGCAATTCGAGCAGTACCTGATGGGACTTCAACCATGAGCACGCGCTACACGCTGGGGAATTTCGAACTGTCGGTATTCACCGACGGGACGTACCTGAACGACGGCGGCGCCATGTTCGGCGTGGTGCCGAAGGTGATGTGGGAGAAGAAGGCACGCGCCGACGAACTCAACCGCATCGTGCTCGCCTGCAACTCGCTGCTGATCCGCGACGGCAAGCACACCGTGCTGGTGGAAACCGGCATCGGGCCGAAGCTGTCGGAGAAACGCCGCAACATCTACCACAACACGCCGCAGCTTCCCGACAACCTGCGCGCCGGGGGCGTGGATCCGGCCGAGATCGACGTGGTCATCAACACTCACCTGCACTTCGACCATTGCGGCTGGAACACGTATATCGAGAACGGCCAGGTGAAGCCGACCTTTCCCAACGCGCGCTATTACGTGCAGGCCGGCGAGGTGGAGCACGGTCACCAGCAGCTCGAACGCGATCACGTGAGCTACATCACCGAGAACTATGACCCGCTGATCGCCAGCGGACAGATGACCCTGCTGCGCGGCGATAGCGAGATCGTGCCGGGGATTTCGGTCAGGATCTACCCCGGACACACGCGCGATATGCAAGCGGTGCTGGTGCGCAGCGGCGGCAAGACGGCGTGCTACATCTCGGATTTGATTCCCATGCTCTCGCACCTTGACGTGGTATGGGTGATGGGCTACGACCTTTTCCCGCTGGAAACGATTGACAATCGGAAGAAGTTTTATGCCGAGGCGCTGCGCGAAAACTGGCTGGTGGCGTTCACGCACGAGCCGTTCACGCCCCTGGCATTCCTGGAGGAAAACGACAAGGGCAAGGTGATCGCGCACCCGATTGGCGAGGTCGCGCCAGCGGCTTCGCGACGGTAAAGAAGTGGCCGGCGATCGGTGGCCAGTGGTCAGCGCCGATCAGGTTTTCTCCCGATAAATGTCGTTCACCATCTGGTTGGCTTCGTCGCTTTCCACCAGCACGCAGCGGACGCCGTGCCGTAACCACATGTCGCACACCGGCGGGCGGTCTTCGATGACCAGCTTGATCCGTTTCTTGGGCCAGCGCCGCAGGGCTTCTTCCTTGATTTCGTAGTCGGGACGATGGTCGCCGTCGCGGCGCATGAAGAGATCGGTGAAAGGGATGTGGTTTTTCTTCAGCCAGGCAATGGTGCGCGCGCGGTATCGCTCAGGACGGCCGGTGGTGACGATGATGTCGTGATCGTGCGCCAGCGACTGCACCCAGGCGACGGTGGAGGAGATCGGCGGGTCACGGTCGATGGCTTCGAAGAAGGCCCTCCAGTTTTTCTTTTTTCCGCCAACGATGTGGTGGAGACGGTGGCGGACGTCGGCGAGCGTGCCATCGATGTCGACGAAAACGATGGGTTTGCTTCGTCCACTCATCGCGCGTAACCACCGAGGCACGGAGAACACCGAGGTGCACCGAGCAAAATCGGACCGACTCGGTGTTGCTCGGCGTTCTCGGTGTCTCGGTGGTGATCCTGGTCAGGCAAGGATGGGCTGCTCGTTCAGTGCGGCCGTGAAGAACTGGTCCACGCGATCCAGGATTTCGCGTTCTTCGCGCGCTTCGTACACCGCCTTGCGCAGGGCGCTGCCGTTGCGCACGCCGTGCGTGAACCAGGAAGCGAACTGCTTCATCTTGCCGGCCGCACCGGGCATTTGTTCCTCGATCAGCATCTGGAAATAGGTGTGGATCATGTCGTAGCGGTCGCGCTCGCTGGCCTCGTCATAGGCGCCGGTCGCGGCGTGCTGCGCAATCTGGCGGAAGATCCACGGATTGGAGGCGGCGGCGCGGCCGATCATCACCGCATCGCAGCCGGTTCGCGCGATCATGGCGCAGCCGTCCTGCGGGGTGCGGATGTCGCCGTTGCCGATCACCGGGATGCGCACCGCATTCTTGACCTCGGCAATCCAGCCCCACTGCGCCGTGCCGCCGTAGCCCTGCTCGCGGGTGCGGGCATGAAGTGCGACCGCCTGCAGGCCGCAGTCCTCGGCCAGGCGCGCCAGGTCCACGCAGACGATCTCGTTGTCGTTCCAACCGGCGCGGAACTTCACGGTGAAGGGAATCCTCACCGCAGCCCGCACGGCACGGAAAATTTCGCCGATGCGCGGCAGGTCGCGCAGCAGTCCCGAGCCGCCGTTGCACTTCACGACCCTCTTCGCCGGGCAGCCGAGGTTCAGGTCAACCAGGTCGAAGCCGAGATCCTCGATCATGCGGGCTGCGTCGGAAAGCACGACGGGCTCGCTGCCGAATATTTGCGCCGAGATGGGATGCTCATCGTCGTAGAAGTGGAGGTAGCGGCCGCGGACCCGCTGGCTGCACACGATGCCGTCGGCGGAGGTGAACTCGGTCATGATGAGCCCGCAGCCGCCGAGATTGCGGATGAAGCGGCGGAAAACCGTGTCGGTGACGCCGGCCATGGGCGCCAGGACGGTGGCCGGGGAAAGCGTCACGCCGCCGATCTGGAACGCGGCGGGCACCGGAGCCTGCGGGCCGGCAGCGGTCGAGACCGGATTTTCCCAGCGCTTGTGCATCGACCTAAGGCCTTATCTCCCAGTCGGGCGGGTTTTTCTTGGTAAACTGCTCTATTTGTCGAACCGATGCTGGTTCGATTCGGAAACGTTCGGGCCGAGAGAAGAGAGTCGCCTGCATCTCATTATCGCGCTCTTCAATGCGAATCAGGCCGATTCTTCCCATGCCATCGGCTGCATACAGGAGATCTTCCGATGGCCAGTAAGAGCCGTTCTCCAACAAAGCTAGATACTTGTAGTGAGCCGGCACTTGTTTGACGGAAGCAATTGAATGGGGCAGTTCCGAATTTCCGACTTTTACCTCGACAACGTGAATGTCGCCGGCACCTGCTCTGTCGACAGCGAGAACGTCGACTTTGTTGAGACGAGTCGGCCAGCTTGCCTCGAAGTAAATTTTCGGGACTATCAGAGTACGCATGAGCAGTTCAGCGACTGCGTTTGCTCCGCGCCGCTCCAATTGCTGGGCTGAAAGTACCTTCCTATGCATGGAGGATTTCTCCGAAGCAATTGTAGGCCCAAGAAAAGGACTTTTCTGCCTTGTCCTTGGCGGCAACGATCCGATCCCTGTCCAGCCGTTTAGTCCCGTAGGCCACGTCCGTTTTCTGGCTGAGAAGCCAGCGGAGGTGCTGAACACCCCGCTTGTCCTTAACCCGTAGTTGGTCACAGGTTCGTTCCAGTTCGTTGGCCGCTACCATGTGGTCCTGTGCGGAGCGCTTTCGCCCGGTTACGGCAACCAGAATAGCGTCATTGAGAGATATCGAACTGTGAACGGCGAGAAGTGCCACGCTCGTTCCGTAAGCTCCGAGGTCATCCCCAGTGAGCTGCATAGCTTGGAAGAAGTGTGCTGATTTGGCTAGATAGTGCTGAGCCGCGACTGGGTCGAGGTTTTTCAAACTGGCTCATTCTACATAAAGACCTCCGCCACGGCGGAGGTCTCGGCGGAGAACGAGCTTACTTCTTTTCCGCGGGCGCGGGCTCTTTTTTGGCGTACTTGCGGCGGAAGCGCTCGACGCGGCCGGCGGTGTCGATCAACTTCTGTTTGCCGGTAAAGAACGGATGGCACGCGGAGCAGATTTCCACGTGGATGTCGCCTTTGTGCGTGGAGCGAGTGACAAAGGTGTTGCCGCAGGCGCAATGCACACGCACTTCCTCGTAAACCGGATGGATGGCTGCCTTCATGGGACTGCAAGTTCCTTTCGCGAAACCTCTATTTTAGCGGATGGAGAGCAGGTTGGGCAAACCGGCGGGAGGTCCGCTGCTTTGTCACCGTGGAAGCCGGTCGAGGAAGAAGGCACCTCGTCCGGGTCTTCCGTATTGTCGAAAACGCCGTCCACCAGGCCCTTGAGTACGTGGGGGCGCAAGCAATAACGATACGGCAGGCGCGCGGCCTGCCGATCGAGGAAGCAGATCGAAAACTCCTGGTTCGGCCGGCGTTTACTTGCGGTTGACCGCCCGCTTGAGATCGATGCCCGGGGTGAACTTGGCGACTTTGCGAGCGGCGATCTTAATCAGCGAGCCGGTCTGCGGATTGCGCCCGTTGCGCGCTTTGCGCTGCGAGACGGAGAAGGTTCCGAAGCCGACCAGCGTGACGCGTTCGCCTTTCTTCAAGGCGGCGGTAACGCTGTCGGCGAGAGTGTCAATGGCCGCGGCGGCCTGCGTCTTGCTGCACTTGGTGGAGGTGGCGATGCGGTCAACGAGATGGCCTTTGTTCATGGTGCTCTCCTGGCAGGTCCTGCAAGTTCCCCACCCCACGGGGTTTTGTCGGACCTAGCGCGCGCCTATTTTCCCCTTCTTGACCTGAAAGTCAAGAACGGACGCGGGTTTGGGGCGAATTTGCCGTGCAAAGCCGGGATCGGCGACTGAATGGCTCCCGCGGCTAGTCGGAAGCCGCCAGTTGCGGGCCGGGCTGCACCACCTGTCCCGCCGAAAGGTCCTCGAGCAGTCGCTTGAGGCGGGTGAGGATCTCGTCGGCCGCGGTGGATTTGAGCGAGAACTTGAGCACGCCGGCGGGGGTGAATTGCGCGCCCTTTTGGGCGGCGACGAAGCGCGCCAGCCGCTCCGGGTTAACGGCGGCGCTGGCGCTGACGATCTTCTTGGGGCCAGAATTCGCTTCTCGGCTTCTTCCGGGCCCAAGGGCCGTTGGTTCGATTTGCAGTGATCGCGGGGGGGTTGATCGTCGTGGTCGGAACGTCATTGCTTATTGATGAAACCATTCGCCTTCACTCTCGGTTAAACAATCTGCAAATCGATC
>JAIQFM010000149.1 GCA_020073285.1 Terriglobia bacterium
AAGGTGCAGCAGGAAAACGTGCGCCTGCGCGAGACCGTCGCCGAAGTGCAGCGCCCGCCCGACCTGGTTGGGCAAGGCAATGCGATGCAGAAAGTGTTTGACGCCATCGAGACCGTGGCGCCCACCGATGCCACCGTGCTCATCACCGGGGAAAGCGGCACCGGGAAGGAAATCGTCGCGCGCGCGATTCACGGCGGCAGCCCGCGCAAGTTTCAGCCCATGGTAGCCATCCACTGCGGCGCGTTGACCGAAAGCCTGCTGGAAAGCGAGCTCTTCGGCCACGAAAAGGGCGCCTTCACCGGCGCGCAATACCGCAAGAAGGGCAAATTCGAAATCGCCGAGGGCGGCACCGTGTTTCTCGACGAGATCGGCGACATCAGCCTCAAGACCCAGACCGACCTGCTGCGCGTTTTGCAGGAGCGCGAGATCGTGCGCGTTGGCGGCAACCAGCCCATCAAGGTGGACTTTCGCTGCATCGCGGCCACCAACAAAGACCTGGAGCGGTTGATCGACGACGGCGCCTTCCGCCCCGACCTCTTCTACCGCCTCAATGTTTTCCGCATCGAACTGCCGCCGCTGCGCGACCGCAAGGAAGACATACCGCTGCTGGTGGAACACTTCGTGCGCAAGTTCTCGCAGGCGATGAACAAGCGCATCACACGCGTCGCGCCCGCGGCCATGTACCAGCTCCAGCAGTACGCCTGGCCGGGCAACGTGCGCGAACTGGAAAACGCCGTCGAGCGCGCCATGGTGGTGGCGCAGGAGCCGGAGCTGCGCGAACAGGACTTCATCCTCAAACCGCGCACCGCCAACGGCGCCGAGGGCAAGACGCTGGAGGACATCGAGAAGGCGCACATCCTGCGCGTGCTCGAGGAGTGCGGCGGCAACCAGACACGCACCGCCGAGGTTTTGGACATCGATCGCGTCACCCTGCACAACAAGCTCAAGAAATATGGCTGGAGCAGGAACGGGGTAACGGCCACGGCCGGCGCGGAAAAATGAAGCTGCTGCGGTTGCTGCCGATCGGGGACATCGATCTGCGCGCGCTCGAGCAGGTCGGGCCCCTGATCGCGCAGCAGTTCCATGTCGCCTGGGACATCGTGCAGCCGGGCTTCGATCCCCAGTTCGCCTACCACGCCGAGCGCCAGCAATATCATTCCACCGAACTGCTCGCCCGCATGACCGGATTCCTTGGCCCGGAATGCTGGCGCATGCTGGGCGTTACCGGCCACGATCTCTATATCCCGATCCTCACCTTTGTTTTCGGCGAAGCGCAGATGGGCGGCCCGGCGGCCGTCGTCTCCACCCATCGTTTGCAGCAGGAGTTTTACGGTCTGCCTCCCGATGAAAATTTATCGCGTGAGCGCCTGGTGAAAGAAGCCGTGCACGAACTCGGACACACCCTTGACCTGCGCCATTGCGACGACTACCGCTGCGCCATGGCCGCCTCCCACGCCGTGGAATGGATTGACCTGAAGGAAAACGGAGTGTGCCCGGGATGCAACGACCGCATGGCGCCGCTGTTGCCGGTACAGAAAAAAGTAAGATTCCGGTTTTTCTGAACGTCTCAGTCAAAACAGTTTCAGTTTCAGTAACCACCGGGAGTCGGTGGTGACGGGCGGATCGTCCGTAGCCGGTAGTCCGTAGTCCGGCGTTGGTGAGCGGAAATGTGGCGTCTGCTGCGATTGCGCTGTCCTCGGCGGCACAGGCCTGAATTGTGAAGGTGGGCGCGGATGGTTCCTGCTGTTGCATGTCTTCTTCGGGGCAGTGCAATTGTTCGAGCATCGCCTTCAGCATGGATTTCTGGTCGGCGAGGTCGTCGGATTTGGCGATCTCCTGGGTTTCCTGGTGCAGGCGGTTGAGGTTGGAGGCGGCGATCTGGAGGGCGTAGAGCTTGAGGGCGGCACGCTTGGGGTCGAGAGCGTGGTCGTCGAGCGCACGCATTACCTGGTAGAGGGCAAGCTGGAGGCTCATGGCGTCCTCAACCAGGCGGACGGCGTAGTCGGGGCGCTTGGCGTGGGCGGCTTCGTGGAAGACGCAGTACTTGCGGGCGCGGCGGGCGGGCGCGGCGCAAGGCGAGCCGTTGAGCTTGGTGTGCTGGCAGCGGGGAGCGAGGTTGGCGTTAGTAGTGCGATTGGTCATATACCCCTCCCGGGGGGTGTGAGTAGTGGAACCAATGAGTTGCGCACGGTATACCGTCGGAAACTCACGGTTACCGTGGGGGAGGAATTGCGGAATCGGGTAACTGCGGAAGTGCGGAATTGCCGAGTTATGGAAGAGTCGAGCGTAAATGTCCCTATTGTTAGCTTAGCAAGTTGGAGGGGGTAAACCCGCCACATACAGCGACGATATATTTGGTTAATTTTCAGCGGGTTAGGGGGAAACGTGTGGTTTTGGGGGGTTGACAACAGTTAGGGACGGAGTTGCGAGCGACGGAGCTCCCACACGTCCGATCTGGGCGTTCCATAGGGACAAGCCGCGAACTCATCTAGCCCTTTGGTTTGGCTGCCACTGATCCAGATTGATGCTTCCGCGCCTCGGCTTTCCGGGCGCATAGATCGTGTAGAGGCTCTTGATGAGTTCGCCTTCACCCAAAACGGTGAAGGAGGAAAACGCCTTGTGCCAGCCTGCAGGCGCTTCTTCCAGATCGGGGGCATAAGGTTCACTCCGCAGCCACACGGCGAACTCTTCTGCCATGGGTTTGAGGAGGGTGCGCTCGTCGATGCGTTTGACCAGGTGTTCGCGAACTGCTGGAGGGTAGTTTCTAATATCAGTGCGGACTTTAACGGGAGACATGCGTGTCGAAGATCGCTTCCAGGATTTGCTCCGAGAGACGCTTGGACTCCTCTGATCCGGGCTTGGTTTTTTCGAGCCGGGCGTACAGGTCGTCCAGCTTTCCCTTCGGCGTGGGAGCCGGAGCAGGCGGCGCAGATGTTGCGTTCGGCATTTTTTTCATTCTTATAATCTTAGTACGCATTCTTCGCCCGGTCGAGCGGATTGCAAGCTCACACAGAGGAGCCTAGTGGGTTTCAGTAGTTTTGGACAAGGGGCCAATCGCCCCACAACATTGGATGCTTCCAGCGGCCACACGGCGTGCCGTCCCTGCCGGGACTCCGGGGAGAAATTGATGCGCATGTTCCCGGCACTCACCCTTCGGCTTCGCTCAGGGCAGGCTGTGCCGCGCTGGGTTCTGGCGTCCTGCGGGACTGCACACGCGAGGGCGCGTGTGCCACACGAAAAGCCCGCCCTAGTCAAGACCGGGCTAGGACGGGGAACCCCGGCAGAGGATAGCCCGGCAGTGAGTGCCGGGTAGGGGAGCAAGAAATCGAAAGGGGTCCAGTGGGGACGGCACAGAGGGAAATCCCCACCCTGTCTCGCCAAAGGCGGGCGAGACAAGGGTGGGGCAACCGCCAGCGTGGGGAGGTGGACCGCAGAATGGAAGGGGGAGAGCCACCAGCGCTTTGTTTTCTTGTTGCGCTCCGCCGCAAGCGGCTGCGCGCATGCCTTCGGCAGAGAGGAAGTGATTTCGTTGCGGACTTTACCCCGGACTTACGTCCGGGGCTACGTTCTTTCGCCCGCTGCGCGGGCTGGAGTCCCGGAGCGTAGGGACGGCACGGTCCGGTATCGCGAACCCAATGAAAAGCGGATTGGGTGGGCAACCGGCAGCGTGCCGTCCCTGACGGGACTCCGGAGAGAAATTTATGCGCGTGTTCCCGGCACTCACGTGCCGGGCTAGGTTCTGGCGTCCCTGCGGGACTGGCAGCAGCGGCTAAAACCGAATCAATCTGGATACGCGATCACGCCTTGGCCTAAACGCCGGCGCTTCCAGCACGCGGGCGAGGGCGCCCGCGCCACATCGGTACACGCGAGGGCGCGTGCGGCACAAGGACAGATCGGAGCGGCAAAACGGAAAATCCCCACCCTGTCTCGACCCTTGGCTCCGCCCAGGGCAGGCTACCCCCGAGGCGAGACAAGTACGGGGTAACCGCCAAGGTGCCGTCCCTGACGGGACTCCGAAGAGAAATTTATGCGCATGTTCCCGGCACTCACGTGCCGGGCTAGGTTCTGGCGTCCCTGGGGGACTGGCGGCAGCAGCTAAAACCGAATCAATCTGGATGCGCGATCACGCCTTGGCCTAAACGCCGGCGCTTCCAGCACGCGGGCGAGGGCGCCCGCGCCACATCGGTACACGCGAGGGCGCGTGCGGCACACGAAAATCCCCGCCCTAGCCAAACCCGGGCTAGGACGGGGCACCCGGCAAAACAGTTTCGCTATTTTTTCGCTGTTGCCGCCTTGAGGTGGTAAGCTACGCCAAAATTATGAAAATGGAAGACGTGATCAAGCGCACAGCGATGCAGCGTCGACAACTCGAAGTTACAGGGCTCGATTCTGAAGTCGCGCGAATGCGAAAGAGCATGGGGGAGCACCCCATGCAAGATCACCTCCTGCTGCAGGAGAAGTTCAAGCTGGCACTCGGTATTGATTTAGATCGCCTAATCCGACCCAGTGCGGTGGAACAGACAATGCGGGAAGCCATGGAGGAACGTCGCCGCAGTGAGGAGCTTCTGGCGGGTCCGGCTCGACAATTGCAAAAACAGCTGAAGGAAATTGCTCCCGTCATTGGCGCAAGCAGCGCATGGACAAGGGCAATGGAAGAGAATGCGCGTGCGTTCGAACAAGCTCGCGACAGAATGATGGGGCTTGGAGCCACCGTAAGAATTCCTGACCTGTTGGCAGAGCGACTGAAGTTCGGAATTGAAGAAATGTCGGCGGTCATTCGGCAGAATCAATTCAACATTGCCCGGCAAATGGAGGCGCTAGGAGCGACGTCTGCGGATTCGTTCAGGAAGCTTCAGGAATCCATTGCGGCTGTCGTGCCCCGGGGCATACTTCAAGTTCTTGAGGAACATCGTGCAGAGTTTGCGCGCATTGCGGCATCACAAGTTACGGAAGAAGTCGCATTAGCGCTGAAGAATCGCCGATGGACTGGAGTAGAGCATTACCTCAGCCGTTCTGATCTGCGGCTGCTGGCTCGGACACGGCAAAGGAAAGGCCTAAAAGCGATAGACGAGATAATTTGCCGCAAATTCCGGCGCAAGCGACACGCATTACTAAATCAGATCGTACGGCACTGGTGGAAGGTGGCGTATTTGAAAAAGCATAAGTCGGACGTGCTCGACGCTTTACGAGCGCACAAGAACGGCGAATATCGGCGCTGCATCGTTGGACTACTGCCCAAACTGGACGGATTAATTTGCGCAACAGTGAGCGAATTTCGCGGGGGGGAACAGTCGAGATTTCATACTCCGCATTCTGAACTGGCGCAGATTGCGCCGCAATTGGATGAGAACATCTGGGTAGAGGCGCTGAAATTCGTATTGGAAGAAGTCGTGTATGCCAGTTTTGATGGCCGCCAGAAGAAACTACGGTGGAAACTCAACCGGAATGCGATCCTGCACGGTAAAGTGACTCGGTATTGGTCAGAAGCGAACTCGTTAAGAATCATCCTGCTCGTCGACATTTTGAGCCGCTTAGCCGCGAGAGTTAACGCTATGGCAGCGAACGGATGATGTGTGTATGTTGAGCGATGCAGAGCATTAGAAGATTGTCACCGACGATCAAACGATGAGACCCTCAGACGCGATGAAGCTTTCTGGCATGTTGTTGCATTCGCACGGCGCAATCAGGTTCGCTCAAACTCCCCTCGCCCTCTTGGAACACTAGGAATCACCGCGAGCCCTTCGCAATCGTTACTCCAGCGGGAGAGGCATGTTTGCGGAGGCGGATTTGGCGCGGGGGGCGCGTTTGAAGGTGGCGTCGGCGGCGCCGTCGCTACGGGACTCGTACCATTTTCTCCACGCGCACCCGGGACTTACGAGTCTGTGTGAGAACTGTGCCGCGTCGCTGGCGCTCGATAATTCTGTTCCACTTTCCCAGCGCTGCCGCGCTGGGTAGAGCAGTTTCAGAATTGGTGTAGCCGAGCGAGGAAAACGCCGAGATCCTTCGACTCGGGTTTCCCGCGCATGACCACCCCAGCACGCGAAAGGCAGGCGTGCTGGGGACCCCGGTAAGAGCGCGCGGGAGCCCTCCCTCGCTCAGAGCTTGTGACTTTTTTGATTTTTCGAAAATTGCAGCGCTGACAACAAACAGCTTACGCGCGAAAAAAACGTCAATTTTCAAAAAAGTCACAAACTCTCAGGATGACATCAGGGTACGTCAACTGTGGAACTGCCCTAACGAATTCCGCCACTCCGCGGCTGGATTATGGGTGCGTTTGGACCACTGCGCTTGTCGAGAGTGAGTTCTCACACAGACTCTGCCGTCCCTTCGACCGCGCTCAGGGCAGGCTCTGGGCTACCAGTGTGCCGTCCCTAACGGGACTCGGGTTGAGGGTGGCGGCTGGTCCCGGGACTTACGTCCCGTTATGAACTGGCGTCCCCTTCGACTCGGCTCACGGCAGGCTCTGCGGGACTCCACACGCGAGGGCTGCTTTCGAGTTTGCACAGGGCGCGGGCTCCAGAGGTCGCACGCTGCCCCAGCCTCGCTCCCTGAGCCGAGCAAGAGGTCCGACGGACCGAGCGACTGACAGACCGAGACACCGATAGACCGACGGACCGAGCGACAGACCGCAAGACCATAAAGGCTGCTCGCCCAATAGACCGACAGACGCGGCCCGCAGTATCATGGAGCCATGAACCTCGGCTTGCCCGAAATGATCTTCATCTTCCTTCTGGCCCTGATTATCTTCGGGCCCAAGAAGCTGCCGGAGATCGGACGCCAGATCGGGAAAGCGATGGGCGAATTCAAGAAGGCCAGCAACGAGTTCAAGTCGCAGATCGAAGGCGAGATCAGGAACCTGGAGCTGGAAGAGGCCGTCAAGCGCGACCACACACCGCAGATTTTGCCGCCGGAAGGGAGCGTGGCGAACACAATGGCGCCGGAGGGAAGCGTGGTGAACAGCTCGTCCACGGCCGCCACCGCGCCTGACACCACGCCTGTCACCGCGTCCACGGCCGCCGTCGCGCCTGTGGCCGAGGCTTCTGGGCAGGCCAAGGCAGCCGATGCCTGAGTTCGATCCCGCCGCGGCGCGCAAAGCCGTCAGCGAAAAAATGGCGAGCATGAGCTTCCTCGATCACCTCGAGGAGCTGCGCAAAAGAATCATCTGGTCGCTGCTGTATGTCGCCGCCGGGTTCTGCGTCTGCTGGTTCTACGCCGAGCGCATCTACGCTTTCGTGCAAGTGCCCATCATGCAAGCGCTGCGCAACCATCATCTGGACCAGAAGCTGGTGTTCCTGAACCCCACCGAACCCTTCAACATGTACATGAAGGTCGGGTTCGTGGCCGGGCTGTTCCTGGCCTCGCCGTTGGTGCTTTACCAGGTGTGGGCGTTCATCGCGCCGGGACTCTACCGGCACGAAAAGCGCTACGTGGTGCCCTTCATGGTGTCGTCGGTGGGGCTGTTCATCGCCGGCGGCGTCTTCGGTTACAAGATCGTGTTTCCGGCGGCGCTGGATTTCCTGATCGGCTACGGCGCGCAATTCCAGCCGATGATCACGATCGGCGAATATACCGACCTGTTTCTGACCATCATCATCGGGCTGGGCATTATTTTCGAGATGCCGATCCTGGTGTTCTTCCTTTCGCTGATGGGAGTGGTGAGCGCGGGCTGGATGTGGCGCAACCTGCGCTATTCCATTCTTGTGATCTTCATTATTGCGGCCATCGTGACGCCGACCACCGACATCCTCAACATGTGCCTGTTTGCGGCGCCGATGGTGCTGCTGTACGTGGTGAGCATCTTTATTGCGTGGCTGGTAAGCCCGGCACGGCGCAAGGCGCGCAGCAAAGCGGAAGCCGCGAGCGGCGAGTAGACCCACCCTGGGTTTAGTCGCAGAGGACGCGGAGGACGCAGCGGAACTGCTAGCCACGGATTTCCAAGGATGAGCGCGGATCTTCTTTTATGATTGCCAGGTCGGTGGCAATCCGCGGTTCATGCCGACTGCAGTTGCGGCGGGAGGACGCAGATGTCGGGCAAATTGCGATAGCGCTCGGCGTAGTCCATGCCGTATCCCACCACGAATTCGTCGGGAATGACGAAGCCGACGTAGTCGGCCTTGACCGGCTCGATGCGGCGGCAGGCCTTGTCGAGCAGGACTGCAACCTTCAAACTCCGCGGCTGGTGGGCGAGGAACAACTTGCGCAGAAAGCCCATGGTGAGGCCGGTGTCGAGAATGTCTTCCACGATGATGACGTTTTTGTCGGCCATGGATGAATCCACGTCCTTGTTCATCCTGACTTCGCCGCTGGTCTTGGTGCCGGCGCCGTAGCTGGCGACGCTGATGAAGTCGAAGGTGGCATCGAGCTTGACCTGGCGGGCGAGGTCGCCGAGGAAAATGGATGCGCCCTTGAGCACGCCGACGAAGATGATGGACTGGCCGGCGAAGTCGCGCGTGATGTCATCGGCCATTTCGGTGACCCGGCGCGCGATCTGATCTCGGGTGAAAAGAACTCTGAGCTGGGGAGTGACCGCAGTGCCGGAATGCATGGCGGCTATGGTAGCCGAAGTTTTTGCTTTTGACACCCCGGAAGGTTTTCTAACCACAGAGGACACAGAGGTGCACCGAGGACGCAGAGGTAGACGCCTGCCACGGATTTTCACGGATCAACACGGATCAAAAGAAACAGAAACGAAAAAGATCGGTGTTCATCCGTGCGAATCGGTGGCTAATCGCAGCGTCCCTCGGACTGGTAGAATCTTGGGGCCGAATTTGCATCTGATATGGCAGAAAGGCGGCCATCATGGATCTGAAGGGCGCCAAGCTCACCTGGCTGGGACACTCGACGTTCCGCCTGGAAACCGGCGGCAAGACGATTCTGATCGATCCCTGGGTGATGGGGAACCCGTCGTGCCCGGCCAACGAAAAAAGAGTGAAGAAGGTGGACGCGATGCTGTGCACGCATGGCCACTTCGACCACATCGGCGACGCGGTCGAGATCGCGAAGCTGCATAACCCGGTAGTGGTGGGGATTTTTGAACTGGCGACGTGGCTGCAGAAGAAGGGCGCCAAGCAGATTGCGCCAATGAACAAGGGTGGCTCGCAGGAGGTCGCCGGAATGAAGGTCACCATGGTGCACGCCGACCACTCCTGCGGCATCCAGGAGGACGACGGCTCCATCGTCTACGGCGGCGAAGCGTGTGGATACGTGATCGAACTGGAGAACGGGGTGAAGCTGTATCACGCGGGCGACACCAATGTGTTCGGCGACATGCACATCATTCACGAGCTGTATCACCCGGAGATCGCGATGCTGCCGATCGGGGATTTGTTCACCATGTCTCCGCTGGAGGCCAGCTATGCCTGCGGACTGCTGCGTCCCAAGGCGGTGATCCCGATGCACTGGGGAACGTTCCCGGCGCTGACCGGAACGCCCGCGGCGCTGCGACGGTTGATCGGCGACGTGGGATGCGAGGTGTTGGAAATGAAACCGGGACAGACGATGGGATGAATGGAATCGGGTGATCTGGTGATCGGCTGATCGGGTGATCTTGAGTGAACACGAGCCGGGCACCGAACGAGGGCGAAGGTACAGATCAGAGTCCGTGCCGCTCAAAGTCGCAGGTAAGGAACATTATGGCGAAAGCGCAGCGGCCCTCATGGGCGATGGGCGGCATCACCAGCGAAGCGGTGGACAACTATCTCTACTCGTTGCTACCAGAGAGCGGCGAGGTGATGCGCGAGATGGAAGCCGAGGCGGCGAAGCGCAAAATCCCGATTGTCGGGCCGGCGGTGGGACGGTTGTTTTACCTGCTGGCGAGGCTGAGCGGGGCGCGGCGGATCTTCGAGATGGGATCGGCGATCGGATATTCCACCGTCTGGTGGGCGCTGGGCGCGGGCGAGGAGGCGCGCGTCATCTACACGGACGGCGATTCCAACAAGGCGATGGAAGCGTACAAGAACTTTGAGCGCATCGGGGTGGAGAAGCGGATCGAGATCAAGGTGGGCGACGCGATCGAATTGCTCTCCGAACAGAACCTGGAGCCGTTCGACATCATTTTCAATGACGTGGACAAGGAAGATTATCCCAAGGTCTTTCGGCTGGCGGTGCCGCGGTTGCGGCGAGGCGGGCTGTTCGTCAGCGACAACGTGCTGTGGAGCGGGCGGGTTCCGGAAGCGGCGGCGGGGAAAAAAGACGCCAGCGAGGCGACGCGCGCGATCGTGAAATTCAACCGCATGCTGTACGAATCGAAGGAGCTGTTTACCACCATCCTGCCACTGCGGGATGGAGTGGCGGTGGCGGTGAAGCAGTAGTTGGTTGTCCGTAGTCGGGGTCCGGCACCGAAAATCCTGTCACCACGGAGGCGCGGAGACACGGAGGAATTAAGAATGAAGAAGTCAGAATGAAGAGTGGCCGGCCCCGCATTCCGCAATCTGACTAGAACTGGTTTCAGGATGACATCAGGGCACGTCAACTGTGGAACCGCTCTAAAGCCAGCAAAATTACGGGATTTTATGGCACGGCTGAAGCCATGCCCC
>JAIQFM010000150.1 GCA_020073285.1 Terriglobia bacterium
CAGGGAACTTCGCTTGGGCCAGGACTGCGCGGCCAGCGAGTGAACTCGGTTTCGCTGGCGACGGCGCTCTGGCGGCACGGGCCGGAAATGTACCGGCGAACTCAGAGCCTCGGAATCGCGTGGCCCAAGTTGAATGAAAACGATCTCGGCGACCTGTTCGCGTTCCTTAATTCGCCTCCCGAGGAGGGCCGCCATTGAAGCTGTTCGGTTCGCCATCGCTGCTGAACCATATCCCGTACGCGGCGGGAGGCTTTGTTCTGTTCTTCGTCCTGGGTGCAGCGGGCTTCGTTGGTTTGCAACATACGGCGCCCAAACAGCCGATCGCGTTTAACCACGCCAAGCACGTCAGCAACGGCGTGGCTTGCACGGACTGCCACGCCGGTGTGCAAACCCAGGCGAAGGCGACCCTTCCATCCGTAGACCTTTGCATTGGTTGTCACCAGGTGGCACTTACGAACAGCGCGGAAGAAGAACGAGTGCGTACGGTCGCCGCGGCCGGCCAGGAGTTGAACTGGGTGCAGTTGACGCAAACGGCTCCGCACATTTTCTTCTCCCATCGCCGACATGTCGCCGTAGCACACCTGCCGTGCGCCGAATGTCACGGCCCCATGGAACAAGCGACCAAGCCGCCGGATCGCGCCTTTCGCGTGTTCAGTATGGCGACCTGTATCGGTTGCCATCAACAGCATCGAGTTAACGCGGACTGCAATGATTGTCATCGCTAATCGCCGATCGTGGTGCGTGCTCCTGTTTGCCGTGGCGGCACTGGCCGTCGCCTGCGTCCTGGTCGCTGTGCCGCTGAGGGCGCAGGGCGGAGGCGGATATTTCATTCCGGGCGATCCCAAGGCGGGAATGCGCAGCTTTTTCGACAAGGGATGCGCGCGCTGCCACTCGGCGCTGGGCGAAGGCGGCCACAGCGCTCCTGATCTGGCGCGCGCTCCGACTGGACATCTGAGTTCCGCCGAACTGCTGGCCGCCATGTGGAACCATGCCCCGGAAATGTGGGAGAAGATGCGGATCGAGGGCGTGGCTCCGCCGAAGTTCGCCGAAACCGATATGGCGAATCTGTTCGCGTTTCTTTATTCCGTGCGATCGCTCGACGAGCCCGGCGACGCTGAGCGCGGTCGCCGCCTGCTGCAGGAAAAGAGATGTCTCGAGTGTCACGGCGTGGGGACGGAAGGGAAGCGGCAAGCGCCCGATCTGCTGAAGTGGGCTGCCTATCGCAACCCGGTAAGCTGGATCCAGGCGATGTGGAATCATGCGCCGGCCATGCAGTCCGCCATGGCGGCGCGCGGCGTGAAGTGGCCGGTCTTCGATGGCAACGATGCACCTGACATGATCGCGTATATCCGGCGATCGGCCCCCAGCGCGGCGAAGCCGGCATATCTTCGCCCGGCGGATCCCGAGGCCGGACGCAAGATCTTTCGCGAGAAGGGGTGCGCCGCCTGTCACGCCGTAGGCCACGGCAGCCGCACGGCGCCCGATCTTCGTTCCCGCACGCTGCCACGCACGCTGGGCCAGTTTGCCGCGGATATGTGGAATCACGCGCCGGCGATGCGGGCCAGCATGCAGGCGCGGAACATCGCCCGGCCACAGTTCACCAACAAGGAAATGGCGGACCTGATCGCGTATCTATTTGCCGAGCGATATTTCGAGCCGGCCGGCAGTGCGGAGCGGGGCGCCAGATTGTTTCAGTCGAAAGGCTGTGCATCGTGCCATCGCAGCGGCGGCGCGGGGCCTGACCTCGCCGGCGCTTCGGTCTCACCGATCCACATCGCGACATCACTGTGGAACCACGGCCCGGTGATGTTTCAAAGCATGCAGCAGCAGCAGGTCGCGTGGCCGAGATTCCAGCCGGGCGAGGTGGTGGACTTGATTGAGTTCCTCGGTTCCAAAGCGGCCCACAGGCGCGACTCGGGAGGACGGCAATGAGCTTCACTTTCGATCGCCGGAATTTCTTGCGATTCGCGGCCGGCGGCGCGGTTGGCGTGGCGACGTCAGGCGTGAGCCTGAAGGGCATCAGCACGCTCAACGCCGCGATTGACAGTGAGCTGGTGAGGGTTCCTTCAGGTCCGGAATCGTGGGCGACCGGAGTTTGCAACATGTGTCCTGGGGGTTGCGGGCTGCGCGTGCGCTTGATCGGCAATCGCGCGGTCAAAATCCAAGGGAACCCGCTTCACCCCATAAATCGCGGCGGACTGTGCCCGAAGGGACTGGCCGGATTGCAGGAACTGTATCACCCGGACCGGTTGCGAACAGCACTCCGCAATACCGGCACGCGTGACAACCCGCGATGGAAGGGGCTCTCGTCGGACGAAGCACTGGGCCTGGTTTCTGAGCGCATGCGCAAACTGCGCGATGCGGGCGAGGCGCGGTCCTTAGTTGTGGTTGATCGCCAGAGAAGCGGACTGCTGCCGCGCCTGCTGTCCCGGTTCATGACGGCGTACGGCTCGCCCAATTACGTCACCATGCCCACGGGAATGGACGCGCTCCAGGCTGCGATTTACGCGCAACAGGGTGTTTCCGAACAGGTCGCATACGACTTCTCGAACTCGCGCTACGTGCTGAGTTTCGGCGTCAACCTGCTGGAGGGTTGGGGCGCGCCGGTGGCGATGATGCGCGCGTTTTCGCGGTGGCGCGATGCCGCTTCAGGCCGAAGGGCAAAGTTGGTGCAAATCGAACCGCGGTTTTCCATGACCGCAGCTCGCGCCGATGAATGGGTGCCGATCCGCCCTGGAACCGAAGCCACGCTCGCCCTGGGAATGGCCTACGTGCTCATTTCCGAGGGACTATACGACGCCGACTTTGTTCGCGAGCACACCTTTGGATTCGAAGACTGGCGAGACGCCGAAGGCAACTCCCACACCGGATTCAAGTCGCTGGTGAAATCCGAGTATCGGCTAAACGATGCGGCCACCGTGACCGGCGTTCCGGCCGATACCATCCTGCGGCTGGCTCGCGAAGCCGCGCAGAACCGTCCTGTTCTCGCCATTGGCGACCGGCACAACAGCTCGCTGCCGGGCAACGTGTACGCAGCGATGGCTGTGCACTCACTCAACGGGCTGCTGGGAAGTATTGACGTTCCCGGTGGAGTGCTGGTCCAGCAGCAGTTGCCGGGACAGGCTCTCGTCTCGAATGCTAAGGACCCGCTCCTGCCCTCGGCACAAACACACGTTGCAAACGCCGGCGAATTGCCGCAGGCCATCGTGTCAAAGCGGCCGTATCCGATGCAGATGCTGTTGCTGAACCAGGTCAACCCCGTTTTCGCACTTCCCAACGGCGCTGCTTTCCGGAGCGCGATGAAAGATGTCCCGTTCATCGTCAGCTTCAGTGCATTCCTCGACGACACCGCCGTGCTCGCCGATCTGGTGATCCCGGCGCCGACGGGACTGGAATCGTGGCAGGACGGTGGAACGCCGCCAACGGTGGCGAACGCGATAGTTTCAATCTCGCCGCCGGCGGTTCGCCCGCGCAAAGATGTCCGTCACCCGGGCGATGTAATGCTCAGCGTCGCGCGGTCTCTGGGAGGTTCACTTGCCGCGGCGCTGCCGTTTGCAGGTTACGAAGAGTTTCTGCGCAACGAAGTGAACGGCCTGTATACCGCACAGGCGGGAGCCGTTTTCGGCTCGACACTTGAAGACAGTTGGAACCGGCTGATGGAGCGTTCGGGTTGGTGGGCACCGAGTTACTCCAATGCAGACGAGCTGTGGCAGCAAATCAAGAAACAGGGCGGGTGGTGGGAGCCGGCGTATTCGCATGGCGAGTGGAGCCACGTGTTGCGCACCAAGTCCGGGCGCTTCGAGTTCTATTCGCAGGCGCTGGCAGACTTGGCAAAGCAGCGGCGGAGAACTGAAAAGATCGAGGATCGGGAATGCCTGCCGCACCAGCCCACGATTCCGGAAGCGACCACCAACTTCCCCTTGTTGTTGATGCCGGTCGAACAACTTCCACTTGCCGGCGGCGAGGGGGCGCACCTGCCGTACTTGCAACAGATCGCCGGCGTGCACGTCTTCGCGAACTGGGATAGCTGGCTGGAAATTCACCCTGAGACGGCGCGCACGTTCGGTATTGGCGATGGCGATTCGGTTTGGATTGAATCAGGCCGTGGACGCGTGCAGGCGCGGGCTCGTTTTTATGAAGGCGCGCGGCCCGGAGTGGTGCACTTGCCGCTCGGCTATGGCCATAAGTCAGGAGGCGAATGGGCGTGCCGGGGCGTCAATCCGCTGGAGATCGTAGAGGAACAGCCGGACCCGGTTACTGGTCTGCCATCGGCCCATTGGACATACGTTAAGGTCTATCGCGCATAACGAGGACGCAGCATGCCACGTTGGGGAATGGTGATCGATTTAGCGAAGTGCACAGCCTGTCAGGCGTGCACAGTCGCCTGCCAGACGGAGAACAATGTTCCGTGCGTACCGCCGAAGGAGGCGGCGCGCGGGCGCATCATTTCCTGGATCAGCGTGCTTCCTCAGATCGAGGGGGAATACCCGCGGCTGAGCATGCGACCGACGCCACTGCCGTGCGTCCATTGTGACAACCCGCCATGCATCCGCGTGTGCCCGGTACAGGCGACCGCGATCAACCCAGAAGGCGTGGTACGCCAGATTTACGCGCGATGCATCGGCTGCCGGTATTGCACCAATGCGTGCCCGTACACGCGGCGCATGTTCAATTGGTACAAACCCGAGTTTCCCGGGGAGTTTACCGAAGCGCTGAATCCCGACGTTTCCGTGAGGCCGAAGGGCGTGGTGGAAAAGTGCACGCTGTGTCATCACCGGCTGCAAAAAGCTCGCGATGAGGCGCGCGCCGCGAAACGTGAGCTGGCCGAAGGCGACTACGTTCCGGCATGCGTCGAGATCTGTCCCGCGGGCGCCATGTACTTCGGCGATCTCGAAGACCATAACTCGACGGTAGCCGCATTGGCCCGCAGCCGTCGTGCCTTCAAGCCGCTGGAAGAACTCGGGACGCATCCCAAGGTCATTTATCTGGCACAAGGAGAGTGGAGCGGTGGAGACGGACAGGGACCACGCACATAACGAACGGGACTTGGTGCTGTTGCAACCTGTGATCGCGACGCGCAGGCCGTTTTACTACTTGGCGTTGTTCTTCCTGGGGTTCACCTCCATCGCCTTCTTCGCCTGGCTATGGCAGTTGAAACAGGGCCTGGGCGTGACCGGCCTGAACGTGCCGGTGTATTGGGGCTTTTACATCACCAACTTCGTGTTCTTCATCGGCATCAGCCATGCGGGCACGCTGATCTCGGCCATCCTCCGCCTGTGTCACGCAGAATGGAGGCGCTCCATTACGCGCGCTGCCGAAGTCATCACCGTGCTGGTGCTGTTCTTTGGTGTCGGCAGCGTGATCATGGACCTGGGACGTCCGGAGCGCGCGCTTAACGTCCTTCTGCATCCGAACTTCCACTCGCCACTGCTGTGGGATGTGTGCAGCATCACTGTCTACCTGACCGCCAGCACGATTTATCTGTACCTGCCGCTGATACCTGACATTGCCATCCTGCGCGATCATGGCGCCAAACCCGCTTGGCTCTACCGCCGGCTCGCCATAGGCTGGTGCGCCAGTGAGAAGCAAAAGCGGGTGCTCAATCGTGCCATATCCGTCATGGCCGTGCTGGTCATCCCGATTGCGGTCTCGGTGCACACGGTGGTGTCATGGGTGTTCGCCATGACCGTGCAGCCGATGTGGCACTCCAGCATCTTCGGTCCGTACTTCGTGGTGGGCGCGATCTTTTCCGGCATCGCCTCGTTGCTGATCGTGATGGCCCTGATCCGGCGGATCTATTTGCTGCAGGACTACCTTAAGCCAATCCACTTCAACAATCTCGGGCTGCTGTTGCTGGTAATGGCCCTGCTGTGGTTCTACTTCACATTTGCCGAGTTCATCACAACGTTTTACGGCAGCGATCCTAGCCATCTGGTTGTCTTCTATTCGAAGCTCAGTGGCCGCTATGCCGTACCTTTCTGGACGATGGTGGTGACCTGTTTCATCATTCCGGTCGGCATTCTTGCCCGCCGGAAAACGCGCACCATCACGGGATGCGTGATTGCCTCGATCTCAGTGAACATCGGAATGTGGCTGGAGCGGTTCACGATTGTGGTTCCAACCCTCTCGCAACCGCGGCTGCCGTGGGCAAAAGCGAGTTATTCGCCGACATGGGTGGAGGTCGCCATCACCATCGGGTTTGGCGCCACCTTCATGTTCCTGTACATGCTCTTTACGAAATTCTTTCCCATCGTGTCCATCTGGGAAGTGCAGGAGGGCCGTGAAATGGCGATTCCCGAGGTCGTCGAGCGCGTGAAGTCGTATTTTCCCGGTGAGGTGCTCCCCTCGGCCTGACCACTGGCAAGCGAGTGGCGCGTAGTGGTTGGTACGAATTTCGGACATAGCCGGCGAAATCGGACATGCAATCCATCTGCGCTGACTCCGCCTATCGACACAAATACCCGGTTTCATTGAAAGCACGTAGCGCCGGACATTTTCCGAAATGGACCCGAATGGATATGCAAGTGCTACTCGAACGCCAACTGGCCACAAGACACGCTCTTCCACGCCGGCGCTGCCGCGTGTTGCGAGTTGTAGCGCTGAGGCGGATTTGTGGAAGTGCGCCAGTCAGGATTATGTGCGGCCCCGTTAGGCGGCCCGTCCGCATGCCAGAGGAGCGAAGGATGCACAAATTAAATCTGTTCTTTGCGCCGTGCGCGCTCGCCGTCGGCCTTCTCGGGTTCGTACCCGCGATGGCACAGGTGGATCGGTCCCTTAAAGGGGATCAGAACTGTACCGTCTGCCACGACGAAAGCTGGAGAACGCCGGTTCTCTCGATCTATCAGACCAAACATGGCGTGAAGGCCGATGAGCGCACCCCAGGCTGCCAGTCCTGCCACGGCGGGAGCGCCGAGCACCAGAACGATCCGGGCAACAAGTCGCCGGATGTCGTTTTCGGAGCCAAGTCGAAGAATTTGTCGTCTGGGGAGGTGAGAAACGCTGCCTGTCTTACCTGCCACGAGTCCCGCATTCTTCCCCGGACGAACTGGTCGGGCAGCCAGCATGAAACTCGCGGCGTAGCGTGCAGCGATTGCCATGACATACACACCCCCAACCCGAGGGTATTAAACAAGCTGACCCAGCCCGAAGTCTGCTTTGCCTGCCACAAAACCCAGCGGGCACAGATTCGTCGCTTCTCGAGGCACCCGATCGCGGAAGGTAAAGTGACGTGTTCCAACTGCCACAATCCGCACGGCTCCACCGGTCCGACGCTGCTCGTGAAGAACTCGGTTAACGAGACCTGCTACACGTGTCATGCGGAAAAGCGCGGCCCCTTCCTCTGGGAGCACGCCCCCGTCGTTGACGACTGCACCAACTGCCACACGCCGCACGGCTCGAATCTGTCGCCGCTCTTGAAGATGCGGCCACCGATGCTCTGTCAAAGCTGTCATAGCGGTGACCACGGCAAAAATCTCTATAGTGGTGCAAACCTGCCGAGCGGGAACGCGACAACCGTCAATGGCCGGCTACCGCTGGCGAGCCAGAGCCCGCCTGCTCAGGGGAACTCCCGAAGCTGCCTGAATTGCCACTCACTGGTCCACGGCTCGAATCATCCGGCCGGCGCCAAATTCCAGCGATGACCATATTGAATCGGCGAGGATGGAATAATGAAAGACACTAATAATAGAAATGAGTTTGCCACCCCTTCGTTGCAGGCTGTGCGCGGCGGGCTGATCGCTATCGTTCTGATGCTCGCCGTGCTGGCCGGCTATAAGGTCAACGCGGTTGCGCAAACTACTGCTGCGAGTCAGACGACGCCGGAAAAAAAGGTTGAAATCGGTGTTGGCGGCGTCAGCGACAACTCATTCAAATTCGGCGAATACAACGGCCTGCGGAATCAAGGACCCTTTGGCGTCGGCAATTTCGACCTGCGCGGCGGTGCCGCCTACGACAGTGGCAGTACGTGGCGCTGGCGCTTCACCGGCACGAATCTCGGCCTCGAAACTCGCAATCTGACCGCCGCCTTCGGGAAACAGGGCAAGTTCCGGTTCATCTTCGCCTATGACGAGCTGCTGGCGAACCGCTCCGACACCTACCGAATACCGTACCTAGGCGCAGGTTCCAATAACATCACTTTGCCGGCAAATTGGATAGCGCCCAAGGTGCCGCAGGTCAGCGCGAACAACGTTAATTTCCGGTCGTTCGATCCGATCGCGGGCACTGGAAGCGTCATCAACAGTGCAGGCGTGCTCACGCCGCCCACTGCGGTTCAGTTAGCCACGCTGGCCAATATACGTGCGGCCGATGTTCCGGATTTCCGCAACGTCAACCTCGCCACCAAGCGCACCAGGATCGACGGCGGGTTCAGCTACAGCCCCGATCAACAATGGGACATTCCGATAGGCTTCAGTCATGAGCATAAGGCGGGCCGCAAGGCGCTTGGTGCTGTTTCATCGCAGGTCAGTGAAAATGCCATCATCATGCCCGATCTGATCGACTACGACACTGAGCAGGCCAATGTGAGCTTCAATTACAAGCGCAAGAAGCTTTTTTTGACGGGCTCGTATTACGGTTCGTTCTTCAACAACAACGTCAAGTCCATGACTTGGCAAGACGTTGCCGATCCGACGAAGTCTGCGACCATGGCGAGTGCGCCCAGCAACCGGTTCAACCAGTTCAGTTTGACCGGTGGCTACAAGATTTCATCCAACACCAAGCTGGTCGTGACCGGATCTTACGGGCGCAACACTCAAGACGACGCTTTCCTGGGCCCCTCGACGGCGGCAAATGGGCAATTGGCATTCGGCCTGCCGGCCGGGTCGCTGAACGGGCTTGTCGTGACAGGGACGCTTAATGCGAAGCTAACGGCCAAACCAACCAAGAAGTTGAACCTTAGCGCGGCCTACAAGTTCGACAATCGCGACAATCAAACTCCGGTCAACATCTATTTATTCCAGGATGCGAACGAGTCGAAGAGTGGCGTGTCCCCCTTCGCCGGCCTCAATGGATTGCCTGTAACCCTGGGAAGCAATACAAACATTTATGAGAATCGTGCCTATAGCAAGCAGATCAACCAGCTCAACTTGCAAAGTGAATTTGCCGTGGCGAAGAGGCAATGGTTGCAGGCCGGATACGACTGGCAGAAAATCGACCGCAGTTGCTCCGGCTCGTGGATCAACTGCGCCGACGCACCTGCAACCAATGAACACACGCTGCGTGCCGAGTGGCGCAAAAGCACGGTTGGCAATCTTACCGCCAGACTAGGCTATGCCTTTTCCTGGCGCCGGGGGAAGTATGACGAGAACGCCTTCCTGGCATTGGTGCCCATGGCGAACGTCGTGCCCGCGGGCGGTGCAACGACGAGCGTTTTAGGCTACCTGAATCAGACTGGGCTGACCGGGTTCGGTCCCGTGGCGGGCCTGCCAGCCACGCCCCTCACCGGCAACGCAGCCATCTTCTCTCCCAACAACAACATTGTGCCGCAGGCCCTCTATGGCAGCCGCAACAACATCAATGAATTGGTCGGCATGAGAAGGTACATGGTGGCGGATCGCAATCGCCACAAGGTGCGCTCAAACTTAGAGTGGCAAGCGACCGAAAAGTTCTCGCTGCAGGGCACGGGCGAATTTAACGACGACGATTACCTCAACTCGATCTACGGCTTGAAGAAGGGAACGTTCTGGGAGGCAAGCCTTGATGCCAGCTATGCGGCGAGTGCAAACCTGGTTGCCGATTTATTCTATACCTACGACAACCAGCGTTTCCTCAGTGCAGGCGATGCGTATGGCAGCAACAGCACTGCGGTCTTTCAAGGTCAAGCCGCCGATACGATCGTTTCGGGCGGTTGCTTCGCTACCGTCGCTGCTAAGAACGCCAACGCCAAGATAGATCCCTGCCTGAACTGGTCCAAAAACAATCGCGACAAGATCGATACGGTCGGCTTCATAATCAGGAGAAAGAACCTGATTTCCGGCAAGCTCGAACTGGCGGACGAGGTTATGTTCACCCGGGCACGGACAGATACTGCGGTCAACGGCGGGAGTTATATCAACAACCCCCTCGCCCTTGCAGCGCCTGCTCCCCCCCTCCCCCCCGGAACGCCCGCAGTCTTTTTCATCCCCGCCTCCGATTACCCTACGCTAAGAAACGACGAAATCACGGTGCGGCCGAGTGCCACCTACGCGCTCAGCAAATCGGCGTCGTTGCGAGCGTTCTATATGTTCCAGCGCCTGATGGCCGCGGACTGGGCCTACCTTGGAATCCAGTTCGGGACGGGCACGAATTATCTTCCCACTAACGAAAAGTCGCCAAGCTACGGAGTGCATGCTGCCGGCTTTTCGGTGATTTTCACATTCTAGACACGGAGGTGGCGGCGATGAACACAACAGCGATCGACGCGGTCTTGGGATTCGCCTTGATGCGCCTACACACCTCGAAGCCGTTCAGATCCGGCAGACCGACGTCCAGCACG
>JAIQFM010000151.1 GCA_020073285.1 Terriglobia bacterium
GCAGGTGCAGAAGATCAAGGACATCGAGCATCGCGGCGACGACATGACGCACGCCATCATGACCAAGCTCAACCAGACCTTCATTACCCCCTTCGACCGCGAGGACATTCACCGGCTGGCCTCCTCGCTGGACGACGTGCTCGACTTCGTCAATGCCGCCGGGCAACGGCTGGTGCTCTACAAAATCCGCCGCGTTCCAGGGCCCGCCGCCGAACTGGCCGAACTGATCGTCCGCCAGGCCGAGGAGCTTGAAAAGGCGGTTTCGCTGCTGGAAAAGACCAAGCACGTGCTGGAACACTGCGTGGAAATCAACCGCCTGGAAGACGAGGCCGATCTTGTCTGCCGCGAAGCTATTGCCGACTTGTTCGAAAACGAAAAAGATCCGATTGCGCTGATCAAAATGAAAGAGCTTTTCGAGGTGCTCGAGAACGCCACCGACAAGGCCGAGGACGCCGCCAATGTCCTGGAAGCGGTGGTCCTGAAGAGCGCCTGATCCGCACTGACTTCAACCCCCAGGCACGAGGAACGCAAGGCTGGTGAACTCTTCTTTCCTACTGGTCGGTCTCACGGTCCTATTCGCGCTCGTCTTTGATTTTCTCAACGGTTTCCACGACGCCGCCAACAGCATCGCCACCGTGGTTTCCACGCGCGTGCTTTCCCCCAAACTGGCGGTCGCCTGGGCGGCATTCTTCAATTTCTTCGCCGCCTTTCTGCTCGGTACCGCTGTGGCCCACACCATCGGCAAGGGCATGATCCGGCTCGATGCTGTGACCCAGTACGTTGTGCTCGCCGGACTGATGGGCGCAATCGTGTGGGACCTGCTCACCTGGTTGTGGGGCCTGCCGACCTCGTCCTCGCACGCCCTGATCGGCGGCTATGGCGGAGCCGCCGTCACCCACGCCTGGATCCTCACCGGCAACCTGCACAGCGCGTGGGCGGTCATTATTCCCGGCGGCTGGACCAAAACCCTGATCTTCATCGTCGTGGCCCCCCTGATGGGCCTCGTGCTCGGCTTCGGTTTCATGGTCGCGGTATCGTGGCTCTTCTATCGAAAATCGCCGCAACAAGTCGATGGCTGGTTCCGCAAATTGCAATTGCTCTCCGCCGCCGCCTACAGCCTGGGCCACGGCGGCAACGACGCGCAGAAGACCATGGGCGTCGTTGCCGGCGCGCTCTACACCGCCGGGTACATGAGCCCGGCGGACCTGGCCGGGAACTGGGGCAAGTTCCACTGGCCCATCATCCTGGCCGCGCACGCCGCCATTGCCGCCGGAACCTATCTCGGCGGATGGCGCATCGTGCACACCATGGGCACCAAGATCACCAAGCTGAAGCCGGTGGGCGGCTTCTGTGCCGAGGCGGCCGGCGCTATTACCCTGTTCGGTACTGCCCTGGCCGGCATCCCGGTCAGCACCACCCACACCATCACCGGCGCGATTGTCGGCGTCGGCTCCACTAATCGCCTGTCCGCGGTGCGCTGGGGCGTCGCCCGCCGCATCGTGTGGGCTTGGATCCTCACTATCCCGGCTTCGGCCGCCGTCGCCGCCTTGACTTTCTGGATTATCCGGCTGTTCCACCCCGGCGCGTGAAGCATCGGGTAATTTCGTAATTTGGTAGTTTGGTGATTGAGCGTGGGTCGCCGCACGATGCGGTCAGCGCAATTACCAAATTACCCAATAACCCAATTACGAAATTCCTCTCCCACCCATGTAGAATTTCAGCATCCATGATTCCAAGTTCGCCATTTACCGACGTCCCCACCGCCATCGAGGAAATTCGCGCCGGCCGCATGATTGTCGTGGTGGACGACGAAGACCGCGAGAACGAAGGCGACCTCACCATGGCCGCCGAGAAGATCTCGCCCGAGGCCATCAACTTCATGGCCAAGTACGGACGCGGGCTCATTTGCCTGGCGCTCACCGAGGAGCGCCTTGAGCACCTGCGGATTGGCCCCATGACGGCGGAGAACACCTCGCAGTTCGGCACCGCATTCTGCGAGGCGATTGACGCGCGCGACGGCGTCACCACCGGCATCTCCGCTTACGATCGTGCCCGCACCATCCTCGTCGCCATCGATCCCGCCACGCGCCCCAGCGACCTGGCCCGCCCCGGCCACATTTTTCCGCTGCGGGCGCGCCGCGGCGGCGTGCTGGTCCGCGCCGGGCAGACGGAGGCGTCGGTGGATCTTGCCCGCCTCGCCGGATTAGTTCCGGCCGGCGTGATCTGCGAAATCATGAATGAAGACGGCACCATGTCGCGCGTTCCCGACCTGGCGAAGTTTTGCGCTCAGCACGGCCTCAAGATGCTCACCGTCGCCGAACTCATCCGCTATCGCATGCGGCACGAACGCTACGTCCAACGCGTGGGCGAGGCCCTGGTCCCCACCCCCCTCGGCGAGTTCCGCATGATTGCCTACGAGAGCGCGGTGGACGGCGGCGAGTCCCACATCGCGCTGTTGCTCGGTGATGTCGAGCATTCCGCTGAGCCGGTGCTCGTGCGCATGCATTCCCACTGCCTGCTGGGAGATGTCTTCGGCGCCACCTGGTGCGGATGCCACAACGTCATCGCGGGCTCCATGGCGCGCATCGCCTCGGCCGGCACGGGCGCGTTCATCTATCTGCATCACGGTTCGAAGGGTTTCACCAAGGAGAAGCTGGGCGACAAGCCGATCCTCACTTTCCATCGCGAGCATCGCCTGCCCGCGCTGCCGGAGAGCGAGCGCAAAACGCAGCGCGAGATCGGCATCGGTGCGCAGATTTTGTCCGACTTGAACCTGACGCGCATCCGGCTGCTCACCAACCATCCGCGCAAGGTCGTGGCGCTTGAAGGATTTGGCATCGAGATTGTCGAACAGGTGCCGATCCCCGCGTCCAGCGCGGTCGCCGCGCGTTAATCGAAATCCCTTGAACCACGTGTCACCTTCAATCGGATGATGCCATTTTTCGAATGATGTCATCATGAGCGAGGACGCTCCACACGACCCGATCGGCCGGGGTTTGGCCGATCGGGTTGGAGCGTCCGAGACGAAGGACCTTGCGTTTACCGGTCGAACCGAAACCCGAAACCCGAAGACCGAAGACCGAAAACCGAAAACCGAAAACCCTTCCTACCCTCTGCTATCATTTATCGTTACTCGATGGTGCCCCTCTCCCCGACAACTGAGGCCACGCTCACGCCGACGACTGTAACTTCCTCGAATTCCAGCTTTCGACGTTGGGCTGCGCTGTTTCTGCTGCTGCTCTCCGCCGCCGTCTACCTGGGCACCGCCTCGCGCCCCGCCCTGCTCGACGACGCCGACGCCTCCCACGCCCTGGTCTCGCGCGAGATGCTGCAGCGCGGCGATTACGTCGTCATGTTCCTCAATGGCGTGCGCTACCTGCAGAAAGCCCCCATCCACTACTGGATGGTGGCGCTCGATTACAAGATTTTCGGCCCCACCGAGTTCGCCGTGCGCTTACCGGTTGCGCTGGCCATGATCGGTCTTACGCTGATGGCCTTCGAGTTCGGCCGCCGCTTCTTCGGCGACCGCGCCGGTCTTTACGCCGGGCTCGCCACTGCCACCAGCCTCGGCATGTTCATGTTCACCCGCATCATGATCCCCGAGGCCATCTACGCCCTCGAGTTCACCGCCATCTTCTATTTGTTCCTGCGCGCTTGGACGGCGCAGACAGGTACGCGCTCGCCACGCCTTTACTACTGGGGCATCGCCGTGCTTACCGCCTGTGCTGTGCTGACACGTGGCCTGATCGGCGTGGTGTTTCCCGTCGGCACGATCGTCGCGTTCATCATCCTGACCCGCGGTTGGAGCCGCTGGCGCGAACTGCACTTGGTTTCCAGCATTCTGATCTTTCTTGCCATCGCCGTGCCCTGGCATCTGATCGCGGAATGGCGCGCGCCCGGATTCCTCTGGTCCTACTTTATTAACGAGCACGTGAAGCGCGCGCTGGGCACGCGCTGGCCGCCCGATTACGACGCCACTCCGCTTCCCATCTGGTGGGCGGCGCATCTGGCATGGTTTTTCCCCTGGAGCCTGTTTCTGCCGCTCGCCATCAAGCAGTTCCCAGCGCCTCGCACCTGGTGGAAGCACAGCTGCGCCGAGGTCGTGGAGGCCCGCCTGTTGCTGTTCGTCTGGTTCGCCGTCGTCTTTGTATTCTTCTCGCTGGTCGTCGGATCGCGCATGGAGTACTACGCCTTCGGCGCCTGGCCCGCGATCACCATCCTGCTCGGCCTCGGCATCGCGCGCGCCGAGGAGCGACGTGACAAATGGCTGCCGCGCCTGCAGGCCGCGCTCGCAATCATCGGCGTTGCGCTCGGCGGTGTCTTGACCTGGGCGGTCTGGCAGGCCTCGCGAATTCGCGCCACCGCCGACATCTCCACCCTGCTGAAGACCCATCCCAACGACTTTTACCGCCTCAGCATGGGACACCTGTTCGACCTCACGCCCCAGGCCTTCGCCGACCTGCGCACCCCCGCGCTCATGGCCGCCGCGTGTTTTTCCGTGGGCTTTGTCGCCGTCTGGGTGGTGGGACGCACGCGCCGCGTGTTGACCAGCGCGGTTGTGCTCGGCGTCACCATGACGGTGTTCATGTTCGCCGCCAACCTGGCGTACGCGGTCTTCGAGCCCCACATGTCGTCGCGCCCGCTGGCCGTTGCCATCCTCAAGCATCTGCGCACCGGCGATCAGATTGCCGTGTATGGCGAGTTCGATCCCGCCTCCAGCGTTTCCTTCTACACCCATCGCCAGCTCTTGATTTGGAACGGGCGCTACAACAATCTCGAACTCGGCTCGCATTATCCCGACGCGCCCAGGATCTTCTTCACTGACCGGACTTTCCCCGCGATCTGGGCCGCGCCCTTGCGCGTTTTCCTGGTTGTGCCGCAGGAGCAGCGCGAGGCTGCCGCTCAGCGCGTGGATAAGGATCGCACCTGGCTGCTGCTGGAGAGCGGCGGCAAAGCGGTGTACGTCAACCACCCCCTCGCGCCCGGACAACCGTCGCTGGCGCAGTCGCAGGTCGCCGTTACACAAGCAACAGTTCATTGAGCTTGTGAGTTGGCGGGACACGATGCGGTGTCCTCACCAGCGCCGGTGACCTGCATCACCGCAAAATGTGTTAAGCGGAACGATCATATTGGATAGCCGCGAGCTGTGAGTTTTCCCTCGCAACTTGGAACTCATAACTGGCGAGTCGAGGTGCCCCATGCCGATTCTCTTTATGGCTCTGATCGCGCTCGCGGTTTTCCTCGTCATGGGCGTCATGGTTTTCTATGCCGCTTACGCCGAGTCGCACACTCCGCACAAGGACGACGCTGCGCCTCCGGACGCGTCCAAGAGCGCGCCGCATCGCGCTTAGCAGGGAAGAGCGGCACGAGGGCCAGGGCACATCACGCCGGCATGTGAGCGCCGGCACGACCTAATGTATTGACAGATTTTCCCGGCTGCGTATACTTACTCTTTATGTTTGACGTTGCCCACAACACCACCATGGCCATGTGCACCATCATCATGTGCATGTGTCGTGGTCTGTGGGTTGCGCGGACAAGCGGCGGAAGCTGAGACAATAGCCGCCTAAGTTTCAACGACCCACGGTCCACCCGGATCGCGGGTCGTTTTCTTTTGTACCGGAAAAATTCGAGGAGCGTGGACGATGAGCAACAACGGCGACCCACAGAAACATTTTGCCACCCTGGCCGTGCACGCTGGCCAATCGCCGGATCCCACCACCAAGGCGCGCGCCGTCCCCATTTACCAGACCACGTCGTACACCTTCGACGACGCCGACCACGCCGCCCGCCTGTTCGCGCTCAAGGAATTCGGCAACATCTACACCCGCATCATGAACCCGACCACCGACGTCTTCGAGAAACGCATTGCCGCTCTCGAAGGCGGCGTCGGGGGGCTGGCGCTCGCCTCCGGGCAGGCGGCGGAAACGCTCGCCATCATCACCCTTGCCAGCGCCGGCGACGAAATCGTCTCCACCACCTCGCTCTACGGCGGCACTTACAACCTGTTCCACTACACGCTGCCGAAGCTGGGAATCAAAGTCCGCTTCGTGGACGCGGAAGATTTCGACGGCCTGCGCGCCGCGATCGATTCGCGTACCAAGGCGGTGTACACGGAGAGCGTCGGAAATCCCAAGCTCGACATCCCCGACCTCGAAGCTCTGGCGGCCATCGCGCACCAGTTCGGGCTGCCATTTATCGTCGATAACACCACTCCCTCGCCCGCGCTCTGCCGCCCGATTGAGTGGGGCGCCGACATCGTCATCAACTCGGCGACCAAGTACATCGGCGGGCACGGCACCTCCATCGGCGGCATCATCGTGGACAGCGGCAAGTTCGACTGGAAGGCCTCCGGCCGCTTCCCCGATTTCGTCGCACCCGACCCGTCGTACCACGGCGTCAGCTATACCGAAGCCTTCGGCCCGGCCGCCTTCATCGTCAAGGCGCGTGTGCAGGGCCTGCGCGACACCGGCGCTTGCCTTTCGCCCTTTAATTCGTTCCTCCTTTTGCAGGGCGCGGAAACGCTGCATCTGCGCATGCAACGCCATTCTGAAAACGCGCTCGAGGTCGCGCGTTTCCTGCAAACGCACCGCGAAGTCGAGTGGGTCAACTATCCCACCCTGCCGGCAGGCAAATACCACGAACGCGCGAAGAAATATTTGCCCAACGGCGCCGGCTCGCTCGTCACCTTCGGCATTCGCGGCGGTTACGAGGCCGGGCGCGCGCTCATCAACTCGCTCCAACTTTTCAGCCTGCTCGCCAATATCGGCGACGCCAAGTCGCTCGTCATTCACCCGGCCTCCACCACGCACCAGCAACTGAGTGAAGAAGAGCAGCGCTCGACCGGGGTGACGCCGGAACTGGTGCGGCTCTCGGTCGGCATCGAAGACGTACGCGACATCGTCGCCGACCTCGACCAGGCCCTGGGGAAGGCAAGCGCTAAATCGGCAACGCCGGCGCGCTCGACGCGTGTTCCGACGCAGGCCGCGGGAGACTAGTCATGGCACGGATTGAACCCACTGTCGAATCAAACTGTACCTTCGACGGCGCCTTTCGCCTCGACGCCGGCGGCGACCTGCCCTCGCCCGAGGTGCGCTATGCGGTGTACGGCGAACTGAACCAGCGCCGCGACAACGCCATCCTCGTCTGTCACGCGCTCTCCGGTTCGGCGCGCGTGGCCGACTGGTGGCCCGAACTCTTCCCGGGCGTCTTTGACACCTCGCGCTACTGCGTGATCGGCGCCAATCTCATCGGTTCCTGTTACGGATCCACCGGACCATCCTCACCCAATCCGGTGACCGGCGTCACCTACGGTCCGGACTTTCCGTTGGTCTCCATCCGCGACATGGTGCGGGCACAGGCGCGCGTGCTCGACCAACTGGGCATCGAGCGTCTTCACACCGTCGTCGGTGGCTCCATTGGCGGCATGCAGGCGCTGCAGTGGGCGATTGATTTTCCGCAACGCGTCGAGCGCGCCATCGCCATCGGCTCCGCGCCCCTTTCAGCGATGGGGCTGGCGTTGAACCACCTCCAGCGCCTCGCTATCCAGCTCGATCCGGCGTTTCGCGACGGACGCTACGCGCCCGGCGAAGGCCCCGAAGGCGGGCTCGCGCTCGCGCGCGGCATTGCCATGCTCTCCTACAAATCGCCGGAGCTTTTTTCGCAACGCTTCGCACGACGGCCGAACCGCAACGGCGAGGATCCGTACCGCTCCTACGCCGATCGCTTCGACGTCGCCGGCTACCTCGATCACCAGGGCGAAAAGTTCATCGCTCGCTTCGACGCCAATTCCTACCTCGTGCTGTCGAAGGCGATGGACACCTTCGATCTGGCGCGCGGTTACGATTCCGAGCGCGACGCCCTCCGCCGCATCCGCGCCCGCGTGCTGCTGGTCGGTATCTCCTCCGACTGGCTGTTTCCTCCGGAAGACGTCCGCGACCTGGCGCAGCGCATCCGCGCCGCTGGGCACGCCTGCGACTACGCCGAGCTGAAGTCGTCGCACGGACACGACGGTTTTCTCGCCGACATGGATCAGCTCGCCCCGTTCATCACCGCCGCCCTCTGGCGCCCCTCGCGAAACCCGGTGCCGATCACCCGGCCGCAAGTGGTGCGTACGGCCAACCTCTAGGAGCAAGTCGTGGGACAAACCCAAGTCGCCGATCGGACCGTCCGCTTGCCGAAAGATCTATTACGGGACCGCGTAGCCATCGTGACGGGAGGCTCGCGCGGCGTCGGCCGCGCCACCGTGCAGCGCCTTGCCGAAGCCGGCGCACACGTGATTGTGAACTATCTCACCCACGCTCGTGAGGCCGACCTCGCCGTGCGCACCGCGCGCGAGTTGGGCGTGGAAGCGCTCCCCGTGCAGGCCGACGTCAGCCGTGGCGACGCCGCCGAACGCCTGGTGGACGCCGCTCTCGAACACTTCGGACAGGTGGACGTGCTGGTCGCCAATGCCGGCATCTGGGAAGGCGCGCCGGTGGAGGAGATGCCGGAAGAACTCTGGGACCGGGTGCTCGACGCCAACCTGCGCGGCACCTTCACCTCTTGTCGCGCCGTGGTTCCTTGTATGAAAGCCCGCCAGAGCGGCTCGATCGTCATTGTCAGCTCCACCGCAGGCCAGCGCGGCGAGGCCGGCTACTCCAACTACGCCGCGTCGAAGGGCGGCCAGATCAGTTTTGCCAAGTCGCTGGCCACCGAACTGGCGCCGCACATCCGCGTGAACTGCGTCGCGCCCGGATGGGTGGACACGGAGATGAACGACCCCGTCTTCCAACGCAACAACGGCTTCAAGCGCCATGTCGAGGAGGCGATTCCTCTGCGCCGCATTGCCACCCCGGACGATGTTGCGCTCTCCATTGCTTTTCTCGCCTCCGACTGGTCGCGCCACATCACCGGCGAGGTGCTGAACCTGAACGGCGGCTCGGTGCTGTGCGGCTGAGGTGCGCCTGCTCACATCGACCAGTGAGCCACATCACCGCCGCTGGTACCGCCATCCCGCTACCTTCATAGACGTGGTGCACCCTCCCGGATATCCGGCAGCGGCGGCGCCCAGGAAATCTCATCGGGAGAAATCAACGATGGCTTATGTAATCACCGATACGTGTTTGAAAGACGTCCTTTGCGCCGACGCCTGCCCCACCGACTGCATTCATCCGAAAAAAGACGAGCCGGAATTCGAGACTGCTACCCAGATGTACGTGGACCCCGAAGGCTGCATCGATTGTGGCGCCTGCGTCGCCGTCTGCCCCTCCAACTCCATGTTCCCCGCCGAGGAAGTGCCGGGAGACAAGACGGACTTCGTCGAGAAGAACGCCAAGTTCTACGTTCACTAATCTCGCTTTCCACAATGGAACAGCCTGGCCTGCCCGCCGGGCTGCTCCATTTCCTGATTTCTCTGGGAGCTGCGAGTAGCGCTGGAAAAGTGCGGCGTGAACTCGTCATTAGGCTGATGTCATCCTGATCTCGCGCGGGTTTGCGTGAGCTCAGGACCTATGCATTTCCCCTGTGCTCTGCCTGCAACCTCAAGTCGGTGGCAAGCGCCGACTAACGCCAAGAACGGAATTTTTCCACCGCCCGATCCCCGAAACCACTGCCTGACGCCACTTTCGGCCATTCCGCTTGACACGCTTCGCAAAAAACGATAAACCGTTGCGCAATTCTCGCAACTGGGTCTGTGTCTCGCGCTCTTAGGCCCTGTCTGTTCTGGCCGCCACCGTGGGAGGACATGGTCAGTATGAAGACTTCACGTAGAGATTTTCTGAAGGTCTCGACCGTCGGCGGCGTGGCCGCGTCGGTCTTGGGTTTCGATCTGGCTCCGGCTTACGCCGAAGTGCGGGAACTGAAAATCGCCCGCACCACCGAGACCCGCTCCACCTGCCCGTATTGCGCGGTCGGATGCGGGATCATCATTCACACTCTCGGCGACAAATCCGGCAACGTCAGACCCGCGGTCGTCCACGTCGAGGGCGATCCCGACCATCCCATCAACCAGGGCGCGCTGTGTCCCAAGGGCGCGACCATCAAGCACAACATCGTCAACGATCGCCGCATCACCAAGCCCATGTATCGCGCTCCCGGCAGCGATCACTGGGAAGAGAAGTCCTGGGACTTCATGGTGGACCGCATCGCCCGCCTGATGAAGGACACGCGCGACGCCAAGCTGCGCGAGGCCAATGCGCTCACCGCGGTCGGCGTGATCGGCGGGTGCACCGACAACAACGAGAACAACTACCTGCTGGTCAAAGCGTTCCGTGCGGGGTTGGGCATTATCCCCATGGAACAGCAGGCCCGTATATGACACGGCCCGACGGTGGCCAGTTTGGCCGCCACATTCGGGCGCGGCGCCATGACCAACGGCTGGACCGACATCCAGAA
>JAIQFM010000152.1 GCA_020073285.1 Terriglobia bacterium
CCATCAATGATGTCGGCCCACTCGATGACTTCCGCCACCGGCGCGGGATTGAAGCCGAAGCGCTTCTCGGCGATGGTGGCGATGAACTTGGTACAGGACTTGAAATCGGGATTGTAGAACTTCTTGGTGCTGGCATCGCTCTCGTAATGAGCGGCGTCGTCGGGGGTAAGGAAGGCGCTGAGGTGGTGGTCGAACCACCAGGTGATCTTGGGCGAGCTGGAGTACTTGAAATCCACGATGGCGTTTTCGTCGCCGTCGAAGGCGCGCTCGTCGAACAGGGCGCCGGCGCGGTGGACCAGGCCGCTGTAGTGGAACTGGACGTCGTCGCGGATGCGCTCCTTGTAGAAGCGGCTGAACAAGGCGGCCGAGCAGGCGCCGTCAAAACATTTGTCGTGGTAAAAGACTCGAACTCTCACTGCAGCCCTTCTGCCGAAAGCGGCAATCCCAAAAGCGTATAGGAATCTCATCTTGGCGGGGTTATGTCAAGGAGAGCAGTCACGCGGTAGTGTCTCAGTGTCAGTCGCGGAACCTGATTTCGAGCCGATTTGGTTCCTTGCCCGGCAAATCAGAAATGACCGCCTTTCGCACCTCTAGCGCGCACCGTTCCACACCCCGCTTCCTTGCAGTCGTAAATGGCGTAACAGGGGTGACGTTCGGGAAAATCGACCGTTCTTCGAACGTCGCGCAGGCAGCTCCACTCCGCCTGTTGGGGCAGAATTTTCGGCGTGGGGTAGGGAATCCTGATCGCACGCACCGATTAAGTTTACTACGCCAGCAGCGCGATTTCCTCAACGCTCCAAACCGCGGCGCGAATCCGCTCCGGCTAACACCGCAAAGTCAAGGTATGCTGGTCGTCGCCGCTATCGAGGGGTTCGGCGCATTGCGGGTCGTCATTCTTCACGGTGTTCACTCGCCTGCTGACCGCGTACGCCTTCATCAGCGCCGCGCCATAGGGCTTCAGCATGTCGGAGATTTCCTTGAGGTCCTTGAAACCGGGGTCGAGCCAGAGGTCGTAATCGTCCGGCGGCAGGATCACGGGCATGCGGTCATGCACCGGGGCGGCCAGTTCATTGGGCGTCGTCGTTACGATGGAGCAAGTTTCGATGGTGTTGCCGTCGGGATCCTTCCAGCGGTCCCAAAGGCCGGCGAAGGCAAAGATGGATTCATCGCGCAGGGTGAAGCAATACGGCTGCTTGGCCCGCTTTGTCCATTCGTAAAAGCCATCGGCGGGGATTAGGCAGCGGCGGCTGGTGAGGGGGTCGCGGAAGGCAGGCTTGGTGGCGGCGGTCTCGGAGCGCGCGTTGATCATCCTGGCGCCGATGGCAGCGTCTTTCGCCCAGTAGGGAATCAGTCCCCAGCGCATCAGCGACAGCTCGCGCACCGGCCTGGTGGCGTTTTGCCGGACGGTAGGAATGCGATCCGTGGGCGCGATGTTGTAGCGGGGCGACCAGTCGAGATCAACCTCGGCGCCGAAGTACTCCTTCAGCGCCTCCCGTCCTTTCCCCAAACGGAAACGACCGCACATACTGACTTCTACTTTAATACCACAGCGACCCACTCCCCGTTTTTTTGCGTGTAATATTAACCACCGGTCTCAGTGCATAGGAGGGTTCACAATGGCAGTTCGACGGATCATGGCACTTTTGATAGCGCTGTCCGCGGTCGTGGTTGTCGCGCAGGATGCATCGCCGTTGAAGAGCGCAAAAGACAAGCGCAGTTACGCGCTCGGCATGGATTTGGGAACGCAGCTTCACTCGATGGGACTCGATGTAGATCCGGCAATTTTCAGCCGGGGGCTCAGCGACGCCCTTTCCGGCGGCAAAACGCTGCTCACGCAGGAGGAGGTCCGGGCCGCCATTGTCGAGCTGCAAGCCGAGATGAAACGCAAGCAGGCGGAGGCCAGGACTAAAGCGTCACAGGACGGCAAGCGCGCGGGAGAGGCGTTCCTGGCCGACAACAAGAAGAAGGAAGGGGTGGTGACCCTGCCGAGCGGCCTGCAGTACAAGATCCTCAAGGCAGGCGCCGGAAACAAGCCTACGCTCGACGACACGGTCGTCTGTCAGTACCGGGGCACGCTGATTGACGGCACCGAGTTCGACAGCTCCTATAAGCGTGGCCAGCCCGCCACCTTCCCGGTCAAGGGAGTCATCAAGGGCTGGACCGAGGCCCTGCAACTGATGCAGGTGGGCTCGACGTGGCAACTGTTTATTCCCTCCGAGTTGGCCTATGGCGAAACCGGTGCTGGCGGAACGATTGGGCCGAGCGCGACTCTGATCTTCGAGGTGGAGCTAGTCTCGATCCAGGGCAAACCTTAGCCGCGCGCCGGGATCATGTCGGTCAGTGGCGGAAGCGAAAACTCTTCACCATCGAGGTGCGCACATTGCAAAGGGCGTGCGCTAGGGGACCCCTTTGGGACACTAAACCTCGATTCGGGCGCGGTGTCCACAACTGAAAATCAAGGTGAGATAATAGGGTTACGTTGGAACGGCCCTGTAGCTCAGATGGATAGAGCAGCGGTTTCCTAAACCGCTTGTCGGCAGTTCGAATCTGCCCAGGGCCTCCAGTACCTTTCGCGAGATCCCTCGGCTGCGCCTCGGGATTTCGCCTGCGGGCTCCCGCTGCGCTCACGCCCGCAAAACGGCTCAAGTTCGAATCTGCCCCGGGGCCTCCAGTTCCTCCCATCAACAATCGTTTGCGGCGTTCCACTCTCGGTGTACTATCCAGAATTCCCAGCCGGTTTGAGCCGTGGAGGTCTTCCTATGCAGAGCAAACGCCGTCTCGTCTGGCACGCGGTCGTCCCCGTTGTTTTGGCGGCGGGGTACTTCCTGTTTGCGCAGCAGCCCTCGCCCGACGCGGTCACCCCGGTGGTCCGCATCACCACCCGGCTGGTAGTGCTGGATGTGATCGCCACCAGTAAGGACGGCAAGCCCGTCACCGACCTCAAAGCCGAGGATTTCACTCTCGAGGAAAGCGGCAAGAAACAGAAAATCGTGATTTTCGGCCTGGAGCAGCCTGCGCCGCCAAGCGCCCGCCCATCGCTCCCGCCGAACGTCTACAGCAATCGGCCGGAATTCAACATGCCCACCGGCGCCGCCACTGTCCTGCTGATCGATGCCCTGAATACTCCGTTCGCGGACCAGGCGCGCGCGCGCTTGGAGCTGATCCGCTATGCTGCGACGCAGGTGAAACCCGGCCAGCAAACCGCCGTCTACGCGCTCGGCAACCGCCTGTACAAGTTGCAGGACTTCACCAGCGACCCGCAAGTATTGAAAACGGCCTTGGAAAAATTTCAGCCCGTCACGCTGCCGGAGCATGGCCCGATCGGGTCGACAAACCCCGTTGGTTCCGGCGCCATTATGACGGGAGTATCGGGAACAAGAGCCACTGGGTCTTATCAAACCGTAGCGATGGCCTTGAACATCATCCAGCAATTCCAGGCCGAACAGGCCACTCCGATGCTGGAGAACCGCATCGGCGCTACCCTGGCCGCCATGACCCTGATCGCCCGTGAGCTCGACGGCAAGCCGGGAAGAAAAAACCTGGTCTGGGTAACCGCCGGGTTTCCCGTTAGTTTGGATCCTGTCACCAACGAAGTCACGTTTGTGCCCATGGGAAGGGATTCCCGGGGTGGAGAGCCGCTTCCCAAGGAGCAGACCTACGAAGCTTTCAACCAGCAGGTGCGCCAGGAGACCAGCGAAGGCGTCCGGCGCACGGCCGCGCTGCTTTCCGACGCGCAGATTTCCATCTATCCGGTGGACGCACGCGGCTTGATCGGCGCAGCGGGAGTCGCCGACGCCAGCAGTACCGGACTCAATAGCGTGGGCTTATTGAAGATCGGCAGCGACTTCGGCCAGACGGTCTCCTCGGCCGGTTCCAGCCTGCTCGACTCACAAGCCAGCATGATTGAAATTGCCGGCGAGACTGGCGGCCGCGTTTTCAAGAACCGCAATGACATTGATCATTCCGTGGCCACCGCCGGCGGCGACGGCGGCACCTACTACACCCTCGGCTACCACCCCGGCAGGAAGAAGTTGGACAATCAATTCCACAAATTTTCGGTGAGCGTCAAGCGGCCGGACGTCCAGCTCCGCTATCGCCGCGGCTACTTCGCCGTCGAACCGGGCAAATCCTCCGCCAAGGAAAAGGACGCCGAACTCATGGGCGCGCTCTACAGCAGCAATCTGCAGGCAACCATGGTGTTCTTCGACGCCCAAATCGTTCCTCCCGCGCCCGCAGCCAAGGCGCAACTGCCCGTCCGGTTTCTGGTCCGGCCGGAAAGCATCACCACGGAGGAGGACAAGGGAGGCGTTAAGCTGGATCTGGATTTTGTGGTGGCGGCGTTCGCTGCCGACGGCAAACTGGCCGCGCGGGAGGGGAAGACGGTAGCTACCACCATCGATGCGGCACAGTACGCGCAAGTGAAACAGCGCGGGCTCTTGTTGCCGATTGAGATTGCCCTCTCGCCCGGCGAGTACCAGTTGCGGCTCGCTGTCCGTGACAATCGTACCGGATATCTCGGCACGCTGACGGCGCACGTAAGCTTGCCGAAGCCCTAATACGGCAGAACGCGGATCGCAGTCGTCTCAATAGCAGGGCGCGTCGCATTTGATGCGTACGCGCCATTTACCCGCCTGTCTCTGCGTGCCGATGGCGGCCACCCGGCCCATGATCACCCGGTCCTTGGAAAATATCAGCCGTACCGTCGTGCCAGGCTCCACCAAGTCACGAAGCAGCGCGGTCGCCTCATCGGGACGCGTGAACACGATGTCCACGTTCTCCGTCAACGGCATACGAATCGCCGACATTCCTGTCACCACGGCGGGCATGGTTCGTGTGTCCGTCTCATCGCCCAGCCCGACCGCCGGCGCGCCACGGGGTATGATGCGCAGTTCAATGGGAGGCATGGCGCCGAGCGCTTCGGTGGCTTGCGGTGCCGCCGTCGTATGCTGCGTTGGTGGCGCCGTTGTCTTTTGCCATCGCCCATCCTCGCCCGTTTTGCTGGGAAAATGTACCCCCCAGAAATTGTTCGGGTCGTCGAGTTCGATCCCGCAGTGCGGTTCAGCGGTTTTGTCCAGCCAGACCACGCGCGCCGTCTGGGGCTCGCGGCCTGTCCGGATGACCACTCGCATCCGTTCGCCGCAAGCCAGTTTCTCGCTTACGCTGATGATCCGAATCTTGGCTCCATGTTTGCTGACGCTGACGGTTTCGGCTTGCAGCACAACATGGCCGACGTGGATGGCGAGGGGGATCTTCAGCTTGATGCGGTCGCTTCTGCGCTTGCAAGATCGGGCGATTCCGGCTACTCCTGCAATGGGTGGCATCCCTTCCATGATTGCCCGACGGAGACGCCGGCACAAGTAACCAAAGAGCAAGGATGTTCGGCTGTCGTCCTGAGCACTTGGGTTCCGAGTTCCATATTGGGCCGCGAACACGGTCGCCCTTACCAGGCAATTCTGCCTTTTTACCGTCCTGTAACCGCGCGTTCATCACTCTTTCATACCGCCGACATGTAATGTCCCCATGAGCACTGCGGAAAAGTTGCCCTCCGCCTCTTCCATGTACGCGGAGTTCCTTGAAATGACGCTGGCCGCCTGTGAGTTGGCGCGCAAATCGGCCGCCGCCATCGCCGACGCGCTGGCCAGCAAGTCGCCCGCCGGGTTCGCCCAGATCGCGGAGTACGAGCGCCAGCTCGATCTCATCGACCGCGAAATCGATGAGCGGGTCTCCTACGCGGTTACTCTGGTGGACTGCGGCAACGCCCGCGAGCTGCTCGTCTGCATGAAGTTCTTGATTGACTTGGAACGAATCGGCGACCTGCTGTGCTCCGCCGCCTCGCGCGCCCAGGTTCTGGACGACACCGTGGATATGGCCGACCTGAAGGATCTGATCGAAATGGCGACCGTGCTGGAAGCGATGCTGCGGGACGCCTACGCGGGCCTGGCTGGGCGCAACGTCGATATTGCCGTCAGGATTGTTCGCGCCGACGCCGAAATCGACCGCCATCGCAATCTCCTGTTCTTCCGGCTGCTGGACGGCGCTTCCACCGCGACACGCAATGCCGTGCACATGCTGTTCATTGCCAATGAATTGGAGCGCGCCGGCGACCACGCCGTCAACCTGGGTGAGGAAATCTGCCACATCGTCACTGGGCATACCATCCGGCACGTCCGGCGCGAAGCCGATAAGTCTGACGAACAGCGCTACTTGGATTTTCTGCGCGGGAAGGGTACGGCTACGAACGCGCGAGCAAATGGAGTAAGCCAGAAATAACGGAGGGAAAAATCAAAAGGGCCGTGACATTGGTTATGGTCTAGCCGTCAACTCCTGCGAGGGAGTTAACGACGTGGACGCATGTACCGTCACAGCCCCTGATGCGATCGCTGCTTTCGCAGTGCCGAACCCCAACGGAACCTCGCAGAACCGTCGGTTTTTTCGGGTCCGGCCTTCCAGCGGGTCGCCCCGCCTTCCGGATCACCCAGTCTACTTTGGACTGGCGACCGATGATTGACGCCAACCCTTTCGACCGTCGACGGAATGCAGAGTAGCACCGCTGGAATTACAGTCAATGCCCGTTTCTGGTGCAAATGTGGAAAAGCCTTCGGAAAACACGCGGAAAACAGGGATTAAATTAAAACTTTCAATTTTTCTTGTAAGTGTTTCCGGTGACGTTAGTTCAGCCAGACCTTAGAGAGAAAACAGGCGGGAAATTAAAAGGGCCGTGACATTGGTTATGGTCTAGCCGCCAACTCCTGCGAGGGAGTTAACGACGTGGACGCATGTACCGTCACAGCCCCTGATGTAATCGCTGCTTTCGCAGTGCCGAACCCCAACGGAACCTCGCAGTACCCGTCGGTTTTTTCGGGTCCGGCCCGCCAGCGGGTCGCCCCGCTTTTGGGATCACCCAGTCTACTTTGGACTGGCGACCGTTGATTGACGCCAACCCTTTCGACCGTCGACGCGCGGAATAGTAATGCCTTATTCACAATTGTCAACGCTCATGATCGGTGCAATGACAAAATTCTCGCCGCGAATTACGGGACGGCAATTTGTACAAAAAAATGGTGGTTACGAACGTGCTGTTCCGAAACCCGTCTTATCCACAGATTTTTCCACAAAATGCGCGAAAATCAACGGGGGAACCAAACGAAACCCTTGACCAAGAAATCCTATCGGGTTCATTGTGTCTCCAACAGGGCAGGGATGTCAGAACTGGTAGCCTACGTCGACGGCGGTTCGCACGGGAATCCGGGGCCAGCGGGCATTGGCATCGTGCTGGAGTCCCCCGGAGGCGAAACCATCAGAATCTCCAAGTGGATCGGGCATCAGGACAACAATGTGGCCGAGTACGCCGCGGTCCTGGAAGCGCTTCAGCTCGCCGTCGCCCGCAAGGCCAAGCGGCTCCAGGTCTATTGCGATTCGGAAGTCGTGGTGCGGCAGATGACCGGCGAGTACGCTTGCCGCAGTCCCCGCCTGTACTCCCTCAACTGGACTTGCCGCAAGTTGGCGCGCGCTCTGGAATTCACTATCAGCCACATCCCGCGCGAGCTTAACCTGGAAGCCAACACCCTCGCCAACCACGCCGTCCGCTGCCGCGGAGAAGCGTTGAGCTTCACCTGATTATTGCCGCGCACGCGAGCGGAACGTCGGCGCCACCAGCGCGTTTTCGATGGTCGGAATATGCTGGTCGATCAATTCCACGCGTTCCGCCGCCGCCCCATTTTTATCGTCCGTTTGTTCATATGCCTTCACCAGCAGCGCCATGGAGAACGCGTCCTTCACATCTTCGCCGAGATGTGGGATCGCTTCCGCCGGCTTGCCCTCGTCTATCAACTCCGCTCCCATGGCCGCGTGGTACGACCGCTGCACCATCTCGCTTTGCTGCGCGTTGGCCATCGTTTCGAGTTCTTGCAGCGCCTTGGCCGCGAGTACTCTGTTCCCGGCATGGGAGGCGCGCACCACACGCCAGCGCAGGATACGCGCCATCTCATCCTCGTGGTCGGACTTGGAAACGCTGGCATGCTCGCCCAGCGCCACCGCCGCGCGCTCCAGATGCTTCAGCGCCGCCGGATCGTCCGGCTGGTATTCGGCCATCATGCGATGCGCCTGCGCCTCAGCGAAGCCCAGATCGTGTTGGTGTGCCCACTTCGCGGTCGCTTCGAACGCCTCGTCGGCGGCGCGATAGTTCTTCTCCCACACATACGTGATCGGGTACTGCAGGTGGCACAGGATGCGGTCCTCCGACATCTCCGCCTGCTCCTGGCAGCGTGTGTATTCCGCGCGCGCCTTGGCTTCGTCGCCCTTCAACGCGTAGGTGTCCGCCAAGCCCATGATGGAGAATCCCGGCGCCATTTTCAGTGCCGCCCGGTAGTGCTCGATGGCTTCGTCGAACTTGCCCGCCAGGCGCAGGATTTCCGCATAGGAATCTTGCGCGTTGGGCTCGTTGGGGATGACTTCGGCGTAGTGGCGGATCAACCCGATGGCCTTCGTGAAGTCGCCCATCTGCGCATAGGCGTAGGCGGCCGAATTCAGGGCCGGCGGATAATTGGGATCGACCGCCAGCGCCCGGTTCAGCAGGTCCGCGGCGCGATCGTAGCTGGAGCGCACCATCAGCCAGTTGCCGGCCAGCGACAGCATCTGCTTATCGCGCGGATACATGGCCATCAAGTCGTTCATGGCCGCGATGCCGGTAACGAAATTTCCTTCGCGAATGCCGGTGACCCAGCGCACGAACAGGCGCTCCCCGTCGGTGGCCTTGCGGACCGCCGCGTTCGCCCGCCGCAGTGCGGCCTTGGCCTCTTTCGGATCCTGCGTGCGAAAGGCGATCATCAGGTTGGCGAGCGCGAAGTCGGAATCGAGTTTCACCGCGTCGCGCCACTTCGCCAGTGCGCGATCGAGGTGAAAATTCATCGACTCGGTCATCGCCTGCCGGTAAAGGGCGCGCGCCTGGGCCGAAGCAGTGGTGACGGGCAGGACCGAAGTGGCTACCGGCGTCTTCTTCGCTTTCGTTGTCGTTGGCGATGACGAGCGGCCTGGCGGCGCTTCCCGCGCGGCTCCGGCAACTGACAAACAGAACAGTAGCGCGATCAGGAACGTTCGTTGCATCGGCCGTGATGTAACTCGATTTGTGCCCAAATGCAATCCGTTGCAGGGCGATTCCAGTTCTGGGAATCCGCCGAATTACTTCTTTCCAATTGCCTTCCACGCCCCTTCTGCGCTTAAATCGCGGCGCAGGAGGGGAGCTACGCCAGCGTTCAACATTCGTCGTGTGTGCGCGCTCGGGTTATTCCTGCTGAGCGCGTCCGCAATCTGCGGCGCTCGCGATCTCGCCCTCATTGTCAACAAGGCGAATGCCGTCCACACCCTCACCTCTTCCGATTTAGGCAAGCTCGCGAATGCATCGTTGCCTTCCTGGCCCGGCGGCAGCAAGGTCACGTTCGTCCTGCGCGATCCCACCACGCCAGCCATGAAGGTCGCGCTGGAAAAAATCTTCGGCGCCACCCCCGATAAGATCAAGTCGCTGGTGGCCGCCAATCCGAGCTATTTCGCGATCGTGAACAGCGATGCCGACGTCATCCGCTTGGTGGAAAGCATCCCCGGCGCCGTCGGCCTGATCGACGTCTACTCTATCACCAGCGGCGTCAACGTCGTGAAGCTCAACGGCAAGCTGCCCCTGGAACCGGGCTATGTGCTGCACGGCAACTAGGCACCACGGTTATCGGTTGTCGGTTCACAGTTCTCGGTTGGTTGCGGCAGGTGGTTGGTTTACCGAATGCCGAAAACCGAAAACCGATAACCCTAAGAACGAGCCCCCACCGTTATAATGGCAACGTGCTGAAGTACTCCATCGTCATTCCCCTGCACAACGAGCAGGAAAACATCACCGATCTCTATGATCGCCTGAAGGTGGTCATGGAGGCCCAGCCCGATCCCTTCGAGCTGGTCTTCGTGGATGATGGCAGCAGCGACGGCACTTTCCGCCTACTTCGCGAAATCGTGGCCGTGGACAGCCGCGTGGTGGTGGTGAAGCTGCGGCGCAACTTCGGCCAGACCCCTGCGCTGGCCGCCGGATTCGACCATGCCCGTGGCGAGTACGTCATCGCCATGGACGGCGACCTGCAGCACGATCCCCTCGACATCCCGCGCTTCCTGGAAAAACTCGCCGAGGGCTACGACATCGTCAGCGGCTGGCGCACGCAGCGCATGGACAACCTCTGGCTCCGCCGCATTCCCTCGCGCTGTGCCAACTGGCTCATGGCGAAATTGAGCGGCGTGGATATCCACGACTTCGGCACCACCTTCAAGGCTTACCGCCGCGA
>JAIQFM010000153.1 GCA_020073285.1 Terriglobia bacterium
GGCCGGTGGCCAGCTTCAGGTCGGGAGGACCGACCACGGTTGGATCCATCACCAGCTTGGGGTCAGGGTTGCGGATAACGATCGCCGGGGGCGTGAACTGCTCGCGCGAAAACTTCGGAGGTGCGCCCTTGGAGGCGGCCAGCTTGTCGCGATCGCCGCCGCCGCCTCCGCCGCCGGCCTGATCCTTGGCGGGCGGCAGGATATAGGGACTGATGTCGGTGACAACGCCGCTTACCGTGGCCTTGATTTCCTGTTGATGGCTGAACACAAATGACGTCGAGGCAATCAGCAGGGCAGCCATCAGGCTGTGCAGCAGAAACGAGTAGAGGAAGTTCTTCGGCTTGGTGCCGTACGTCGAATACTCCAGCCCGAACAAAGCGGGCATAAAGTCACGCGGCGCCGTTCCCGCCGGATCATTTCCCGGGGCTTGAGGTGCAGACATACTATTCCCTGCGAAAGTATAGACCTGAACCGGGTATAAAGGTTTCAAATTTTGTCTCTCGCGCCCGCTCGGCACAAAACTCGGCACAAAAGTGGGACTCGGCTTAGCGGAATATCGAGGCGAAAAATGCGCGAATTCTGCCGAAGAACTTCCGCTTCGGCGCCGCCGCTTGGGCCGCGGCCGGCGCGGGAGGCGATGGCGCTGGGGGGCGCAGTTCGGGCGGGGGCGGCGGCTGCGGAACTAACGCCCAGGGTGGCGCGGCGCTGACCTTCAATTGCGCGACCAATGTCAGCGGCGCTGGTTCGGGTTCGTTGGCGCTGAACACAAACGGAGCGTCTACCTGTATGTGCACCTCGTTGGCGGCTGGCGCGGGCGCCGCCGGCGGTGGCGTCGCGTCCGACGGCATAGCCAGCGAAGGAGGCGATTTCTTGCGCAACTCGGCAATATTGGGAAGCGGCGGAACCTCGGTGGCGCGCATCACCGGCGGCGGAGCAGGACAGCCGCACTCACCGACGACACGGTCTGGATTGGCCACTTTGCCGTCGTGAAACACCACCTGCTGATCGGGCTTCACCTGGTAAGTGCCGTCGCCCATCAATTCGGAAACGATCACCGACGCGGTGTTGCCCGCCAGCGGACGCACGCAGGTATTGCCGCGGGCGTCGGCGCCGACCGCAACGTGGAACGTTCCCGGCCCGGCCAGCAGAATGCGGAAGTCCGGCGTGAGGATCGCGTCGGCGGAAGCGGGGAGGGAATACTCCGCCTCGATCGCGCCCATACTCATGCCGAACATCAGGTCGCGACCGTTGTGCGAACTGCTGATGGACAAATCGGTGCGCGGACAGACACGCATGTCGCCGCCCCGTGTCAGGCGCAGCAGCGCGACCGCCTGACCCGCGCCGATCGACGAGCCACTCATCACCTGCATGCCTGCTCCGGCCAGTTGCACCGCGCCTTTGACGCTGGCGTCGGAAGCGAAGATCTCGCCAATCGGCTCTTGGGGCCGGTCCTGCGCGGCCGCCGAAGCAAGCATGGCCGCGGCAAATGCGCACAGGTCCAGCAGTCTGCGTGGGGAAGACATCGCCGCTATGGTAATCGGGCGCGCCGAGAAGTGGAAGCTGATGCCGACACAGTCGTCAGTGGGCGGTTGTTAGTCGCTGCGGAAAGGCGATTGGGCGAAGCCACACCTACGATCGAGAACCTCGTGCGCCGAGCTTCGTGGAGAGTTACGGTTCGGCGAGAAATTCGTAGCGCTCGATCACCGCCGCAATGCCGACGCGGCCACCGGCCGCCTGCGGTTCCACGCGCACCACCTTGCCCTTGCAGTGCACGCGGATGCTCTCCGTCAATGTGATCTCCGGAGGCAGGGTGAGGGTGAACTCGATCTCCGACCCTTCCGTGACCGCGGCGTCCATGTAAAAACAGATACCGCGGGCGCTGACGTCGCGCGTGTGAGCGGTTTTCTCCGTACTACCATCGCTGAACTTCACCGTCACTGGAAGCCGCAGGGAGAAACGCCTGGTTGAACGCTGTTCCCTTTGGGGTGGAACCATGGAGTACCCTCCGGTCAGCGTAAGCATCTCTTTCGGCAGTGAGTCTGTCAAGTATTTCGCGCAGAGGCAAACCTCTCCGAGGACCAAAAAGAGAATGAGTGCGATTCGGCCTCCGCTCTTGCCGACGGCAGCGGCAGGATTCACAACTGGAGCAGGGTCAGAGCTGGAGAAAATTGCGCAGCAACTGGCGGCCGTTGGGGGTGAGCACGCTTTCGGGGTGGAACTGGACGCCCTCGACGGGATAGCGCAGATGGCGCAATCCCATGATGACCTTGTTCCCATCTTGGTCCACGGTGTGGGCGCTGATTTCCAACTCCGGCGGCAGGCCCTCCTCGGAGACGATCAAGGAGTGATAGCGCGTGGCTTGCATGGGAGACGGGACGCCTTGGAAAACGGTGCGGCCGTCGTGCTCGATCTGGCTGGTCTTGCCGTGCATGAGCTTGCCCGCGCGCACCACCTTGCCCCCGAATGCGGCGCCAATCGCCTGGTGCCCGAGACATACGCCGAGCACGGGAACCTTGCCGGCGAAGTGCCGAATCAACTCGATGCTGATGCCGGCATCCTGCGGCGTGCAGGGGCCGGGAGAAACCACGATGTGCGAGGGGCGGAGAGACTCAATCTCGTTCACGCCGATTTGATCGTTGCGGCGCACCACAACTTCTTGCCCCATCTCGCCGAGATACTGGACGAGGTTGTAGGTGAAGGAATCGTAGTTGTCGAGAACAAAAACCATCGATTTGCCGCTGATGAACGCCGATGAACGCCGATCTCAATTGATTATCGCAAATCTGCGTGCATCTGCGTCGATCCGCGGCTAGCTTCTCGCCAACTCCGCCGCCCGCACCAGGGCCTGAGCTTTGTTGAGTTATTCTTCAAACTCGCGCTCGGGGACGGAGTCGGCGACGATGCCCGCGCCGGCCTGCACGTAGGCGCGCTTCCCCTTCAGCAGCATGGTGCGGATGGCGATGCAGGAATCAAGATTGCCGGCAAAATCGGCGTACAGCACCGATCCGCCGTAAACGCCGCGGCGCACCGGTTCCAGCTCCTCGATGATCTCCATGGCCCGCACCTTGGGCGCGCCGGTCAGCGTGCCCGCGGGAAAGCAGGCGGCGAAGGCGTCCAGCGCATCCAGGCCGGAACGAAGTTTTCCCTCGATGGCGGAAACCAGGTGCATGACGTGCGAGTAACGCTCCACGTACATCAGGTCGCGCACCCGCACCGAGCCGTACTCGCTGACGCGGCCCAGGTCGTTGCGACCCAGGTCCACCAGCATGACGTGCTCGGCGCATTCTTTCTCGTCGTTGCGCAACCTCTCTTCCAGGCGAAGGTCTTCCTGCTCGTCGGCGCCGCGCGGCAGCGTGCCCGCAATCGGGCGATAATCGAGCTTGCCGCCGGCCACGCGCACCAGCATTTCCGGTGACGAGCCCAGCACGGTCATGTCGCCGAGCCGCAGGAAGTACATGTACGGCGAAGGATTCACGGTGCGCAACGAGCGGTAAATGTCGAACGGTTGCGCGCCGGCAGACAAGACGAGGCGCTGCGAGAGCACCACCTGGAAGACGTCGCCGGCGGCGATGTATTCCTTGGCGCGAAGCACGGCGCGCAGAAAATCGGTGCGCGTGGTCGAGGACTTCGGCTTGAGCTTCTTCTCCGGCGCGGCGGTGGTGGCGACCAGGTTTCGCCGCGACACGCCGCGGGCCAGCTTGCGTTCCAGTTGCGCGATGTCGCGGGCGGCGCGCTCGTAGGCCCGGCGCGGATCCTCGCGGGTGACATCGGCGGTGGCAATGATGTGGATCTGGTGGCGCACGTGGTCGAAGGCCAGCAGGCGGTCGAAGAACATCAGCACGCAGTCGGGAACGTGCAGGTCGTCCTGGGCGCGGGAGGGCAGGCGCTCCAGGCTGCGGACGGTGTCGTAAGCGAAGTATCCCACCGCGCCGGCGGTGAAGGGTGGCAGGCCGCGCACGTCAGCGGGTACATGTTGACGCAAAAGCCCGCGCAGCACTTGCAGCGCGCCGCCGCTACGTTGCTCGCGCCGGCGACCGCGCTCCAGCACCACTTCGTCGCCGCGCCCGGTCAGCCGCATGTACGGCCGCGCGCCCAGGAAGGTGTAGCGTCCCACTTTCTCGCCGCCTTCCACCGACTCCAGCAGAAACGCGTGCGGCTCCTTTTCGGCGACGCTGAGGAAGGCGGAAACCGGGGTCAGCAGGTCGGCGCTCACCGACTTCACCACCGGCACCAGGCTAGCCGTCTTGGCCAGTCGCAAGAACTCTTTGAGGTCGGGACGAAGCATGTGCGCGTTACCCCGGCGGTGATCGCCATCAGCCGGGAAAACGGTGATTATACGTGGGATGACAGCCGCCGGGGGAATCACGTTGGCGACCGCGGTAAGCCCGCCGGTTTACCAGTTGGGAACTTGTACCTTCGCGCGGCGAGCGAAGCTACGCCGCCAGCGCGAATTGGCTTATACTTGCGCCACCTGATGCGCATTTGGCCCGCTTGCTCCGCCCCTGGGTGCAAGCCGGGGTCGTAGTTCCATGGCAAGATGCCAGTGCGCCATGCCGGATGCGTAGGCGCAGCGGAGGCGCATGCACATCAAGTTTTGGGGCGTGCGGGGCTCCACCCCAACGCCTCAATTGGAAAACATGCGTTACGGGGGCAACACCTCGTGTGTCGAGGTGCGTGTCAACGGCAGTGTCTACGTGTTCGATTGCGGCACCGGCTTCCGCAATCTCGGCAAAGCCCTGAGCAGCGAATTCGCCGGCAAGCCCATCCACGCGCACGTCTTTATTTCGCATTTCCACTGGGACCACATCCAGGGCATCCCGTTCTTCGGGCCGCTGTACGAGAGCAAGGACAACTACTTTTTCTTTCATTCCTCCAACCGCAGCCGCGGCCTGCAGCGCGCCATCGAATAACAGATGGCCGATCCCTACTTCCCGGTGGACATGACGGAGATGGCCGCGCACCGCAATTTTTACGACATCGAAGAGGACCGTATCGCGTTTGACGATGCCATCGTGGAGTCCATGTGGCTGAACCATCCCCAGGGCTGCCTCGGGTTCCGGATGGAGACCAAGGAAGGGACGCTGGTTTACGCCACCGACAACGAACCCGGCCATCCCGTGTTCGACAAGAACGTGCGTAAACTGGCGGAGGGCGCCGACGTGCTGATCTACGATGCGCAGTATCTGCCGGAAGAATACGAGGCCAAAAAACGCGGCTGGGGACACAGCCACTGGCGCGAGGCCATCAACATCGTCATGGAAAGCGGCGCCAAGGAACTGATCATGTTCCATCACGATCCCGACCACAGCGACGAATGTATCGACAACATCGTCAAGACCGCCCGCGATCACTACCCCAAGGTGCGCGCCGCCCAGGAAGGGATGGAAATCCAGTTGTAAGCCTGACCTGTAGCTCGGCGAAGCGACGACGTCGAAATCCGAAGAGGTGTTCAGCAGAAAAAGCGCTGGCGAATATGGCCGCTTTCATCGACAGTGTTGTGAAGGCAATTGAGGCAAGTAGCACCAACCGTCTCACAGTCCCTGGAAGAACTCAGAAACTCACCGCTTACTCTCGCAGCAAATCGACTCACTGAGCCCAGCCCCGCAGAGCCTGCCCTGAGCGAAGTCGAAGGGGGCGGCAGAGAATAGCCCGGCACGTCAGTGCCGGGGAAAAGTGCATTTGAAATCTCCCGAGTCCCGTAGGGACGGCAGAATAAATTGCTTCCTCCACATCGCCACCGGACGCGAGGGAGCAGTCGAGATCGAATAGCGGGGACGGCGCGCAGGCGAGAGCGCAAGGGCAAAGCCTTACAGGCGCTGCGCCGTCAGGGACAACCCTGCCCCTGGGTAGTCTAGAGGGGCGAGACAGGGTGGGGATTTTCCGCGATTCCATCACAGACAATTTCGTCTCGCGCAATCGAATCGGCAATCCGAAAGTCTTTCTCTTCCGATAGTGATCTACTCGCTGTTCGCGCCGATCCACGAGCCGAGTTCTTCTTCGTTCACACGGCCCGACGCCAGGTCCATGAACACCCGGTAGGCATCTTCCTCGCCCGGTGCCCCACATTTGCCCGCTTTTGGCAAATGTGGGTCTTTATCCGTCATGGGGGCGGCCCGCGCGATCTACGCGCTATTGTCGCTTATCCACGCGCCGAGTTCTTTTTCGCTCACACGGCCACGTGCCAGATCCATGAACACCCGGTAGGCATCTTCCTTGCTGGCATTGATCTCGATGCCGTTCACGTCGAGAAATGCGAAAGCGATCACCAGCGCCGTACGCTTGTTCCCATCCACGAAGGGATGGTTTTTCATGATGCCGAATGCATACGCCGCGGCGAGCCGCGCCAGCGACGGTCTCTTCTTTCCGTACGCCAGCAGATTTCGGGGCCGCGCAAGAGCTGACTCCAATAAACCCTGATCGCGTACCCCGGCTGCTCCGCCAAAGGCGACCAACCCCAGATCGTGGAGTACCAAGGTCTCAAGTACTCCGATCCAGATCGGTTCTTTCATTCAGCCAGCTTTCGAAGCGCATTTCGATACTTCCGCGTAACCCGCCGCCCTGCTTCCACCACCTTGGCAAACTCGGGCTTGAAGGGCGTCAATTGAACGCCGCCAGGGGTCTCGCTGATGTACAGCGTATCTCCCTTCTCGATGCGCAAATACTCCAGCACCTCCTTGGGAAGCACTACCCCGACCGAGTTGCCGACCGTCGTGACCTTTACCGTGGCTGCCATGACGCACCTCAAGCTAGTTATAACCAGGATTATAACCAAGACGCGAAAATTCTTCTGTCTCGGACTTTTCTTCAATCGGCACCCGAGCGCCATCCCGCAACTGCCTTTCCCAAATCGAAATTCGCGGCAAAAATTTTCTTGCCTGATCACAGACAAACGGTTGGCAACCCGTTAGTCTTAGCGGTGCGAGGATTGCGCGAGGTGTTTGTGTCTCTTGACCTCCCTCCGTTAGCTCTTTGATAACATGCTCCGCGCTCCAACATCCGCCAATGTTACCTTCGCAGTACTCATCGCGACCTTCAGTTATTCACGGGTTATCGGCCAGTATCCGAGACTTAAGTTGTTGATCCTGCGTTGGGCAGGGGGAGGGGAGTCCGTGACACCCGACGAGCGGCGTTAATACCTCAGCAGTTAATCAGTCTGTCTCCGCCCCACGACACCTTGCTTCCGGCAATGCCGCCTCATATACTCGCTGGCTTGTCCGCCAGCACGGGTCTCAACCGCGGCGGACTTTCGGTGTGGGGAGAAATTCCATGACTACCATGACGATCGAGCAGGAGGTCAATCCCTGGGAAGCGCAGCGTGCGCGCTTCGAGACGGCAGCGCACAAGCTGAACCTGGACCCGGGATTGATGAAGGTGTTGAGCCTTCCCAACCGCGAGATCATCGTCCACATCCCGGTGCAGATGGACAACGGCACCCTGGAGGTGTTTACCGGATTTCGCGTGCAGCATTCGGTGGTGCGCGGTCCGGGCAAGGGCGGGATTCGCTACGGTCCCGACGTCAACCTGGACGAAGTGCGCGCCCTGGCAAGCTGGATGACGTGGAAGTGCGCCGTGGTGAACATTCCCTTCGGCGGGGCCAAGGGCGGCGTCATCTGCGATCCCAAGAAAATGTCGATGGGCGAACTGGAGCGCATGACGCGGCGCTACACCGCCGAGCTGATGGAATTCATCGGGCCGGAAAAAGACGTGCCCGCGCCCGACGTCAACACCAACGAGCAGATCATGGCCTGGATTATGGACACCTACTCCATGCACATGCGCCAGACGGTGACCGCGGTCGTCACCGGCAAGCCGCTGAACATGGGTGGATCGCGCGGACGCCGCGAAGCCACCGGGCGCGGCGTCATGGTGGTGTGCGACGAGGCGCTGAAAAAGCTGCGCCTGAACCGCGATGAGACGAGGGTCATCGTGCAGGGGTTCGGCAACGTCGGCTCCAACGCCGCGCGCCTGATGTACGAGGCCGGCTACAAGATCATCGGCATCGTCGAATTCGACGGCGGGCTCTCCAACCCCAACGGCATCGATGTCGACGCGCTCTGGGAGCATCGCTACCGCACCGGCAGCCTGCACGGCTTCCCCGGCGCGGAAGCCATGGACCCGCAGCAGCTTTTCCTCAGCGATTGCGACATCCTGGTACCCGCCGCGATCGAGAATGTCATCACCACCCGCAACGCCGACCGCATCAAGTGCAAGATACTCTGCGAAGGCGCCAACGGTCCCACCACCGCCGCCGCCGACGAAATCCTCGCCGAGAAAAAAATCTTCGTCATTCCCGACATCCTGGCCAATGCCGGCGGCGTGACCACCTCCTACTTCGAGTGGGTGCAGGACCGGCAGGGATATTTCTGGAAGGAATCCATGGTCAACGAGCAGCTCGAGCACATCATGCGCAGCTCGTTTGAAGACGTGGTCCGCTACGCCGAGACGCACAGCGTGAACAACCGGATTGCCGCCTACATGCTGGCCATCGACCGGGTGGCCTACTGCCTCAAGCAGCGCGGAATTTACGCCTGATCGGGTTGCGCCGCGCCAGTTGACCCACACATTGTCTTGTGTGAGAATTGACACATGGCAACCAATCTCGGACTAAGTGACAGGCTCATCGAGGAAGCGCAGCGCGTCGGGGGTCACAAGACGAAGAAAGACGCTGTAAACGCCGCCTTGGAAGAGTATGTCAGCCGCCGGAAGCAATTGAAGATCCTCGAACTTTTCGGAAAAATCGACTTTGACCCGAGCTATGACTACAAGGCGGAGCGCCACAGGAAAAGGCGGTGAACGTCCTTGTTGACACGCCCGTGTGGTCCCTCGCATTGCGCCGCGACGTGGGGAAACTGAGCGAGTTCGAACGCACTATCCGTCAGGATTTGGCCGACCTAACCGCCGAGACCCGCGTGCGCATTGTCGGTCCCATCCGGCAGGAGCTCTTATCTGGAATCCGCAACCCTGCCCAGTTCCGCGCCGTGCGCGATGATTTGCGCGATTTCTCGGACGAGCCGCTCTCGCTGGAAGACTGGGAGGCGGCCGCCGAGTCTAACAACGCCTGCCGCGCGGCGGGGATCGCCGGGTCCGCCGTGGATTTCCTGCTGTGTGCGGTCGCCATTCGGAGGCACTGGGAAATCTTCACCACAGACAAGGATTTCCTGCATTATGCACGCATCTTGCCGGTGCTCCTTCGCGCCCTTCCCCGGCGATCCTGAGCCATCGCCTTCCCTTCCGCATTGCTTTGCCCCAAGGCGCGGAGCATAATCTAACGTTGGCAGGCGCCGAGAGCTGACTCTGTGTCGGCCAGTGTACGGGCTTGCGGTTTTGAAGTGAATCTGCCGAACTACATCACGCTTACCCGCATCTGCAGTGTCCCTGTGCTGATCTGGATCCTGTCCAGCAGCCGCTTCGCCTTGGGCGTGCAGGGCGAGCGCGAATGGCTGGCCTCGGCGGTGTTCATCGCCGCTTCCATCACCGACGGTCTTGACGGCTACCTCGCTCGACGCCGCCATCAGATCACCACCATGGGCATGCTGCTGGACCCGCTGGCCGACAAGCTGCTCATCGCCGCCGCTTTCATCACCTTGGTGCAGTTGAACCCGCACCTGGTGCCGGCCTGGATGGCGGTGGTGATCATCGGACGCGAATTCCTGGTCAGCGGCCTGCGCTCCATCGCCGCCCAGCAGGGTTTCACCATTGACGCCAGCGATCTCGGCAAGGTCAAGATGGTGGTGCAGATCGTGGTGGTGGTGCTCTGCATCCTCGACCACCGCTGGCTGCAGTGGGAATTCGGCCGCTTCTTCTTTCCCATCGACGTGCTGGCGCGCGTCGGCATCTGGTTCATGGTGACGCTCTCGCTGGTCTCGGCCTTCGATTACTTCGCCGCGTTCTGGTCGAAGATTGACCGCCAGGTGGTGCGCCGTCAACGCCGCGCGTTCATTCTCAGCCGCCGGAGAAAGAGTGATGTCGCCACCACCACGTAGCGACACCGCCGAGCGTACCGACCCCCTCGCAGAATATTCCACCGAAGAACGCAGCCTGCTGCTGGCGTTTGCGCATCGCTCGATCGAAGCCACGCTGGCCGGCGCCGTACTGGACCTCACGGCTCCCTCGTCTGAACTTCTCCTGCTCATGGTGCTCGGCACGGCCCTTGCCTCTCAGGCTGCGAATTACGGACCTTCGAAGGTCATCCCGCCTGAGCCAGCGCGCGAATTTCGCGGGGCCTGGGTTGCTACGGTCGCGAATATTGACTGGCCATCCCGGAAAACC
>JAIQFM010000154.1 GCA_020073285.1 Terriglobia bacterium
AAGGCCGACATCGACCCGGAAAAATACGGCGCCGCCACTCGCGATCCGCACACCGCGCCCGCCGATCCCGCCCGCGACAATGTGGACGAGCTTCTGCTCCAGGACGCGTTCAACATGCGCAAGCCCATCCTCGGCATCTGCTACGGCTTGCAGGCGCTCAACGTCTGGCGCACGGGAACTCTGGTGCAGCACCTCGAAACCGGGATCAACCACGCCGCTGGACGAGCTGTAGCGCGCGCGCACACCGTCACCATTGAGCATGGATCGCGTCTGGCTGGCATCGTCGCGCCGATGAAGGAATTTGCGACCGAGGTTTGCGAGGACGCGAACCGTGCTCCGCGGCAGCAAATTTCCGTCGAGGTGAACTCCAGCCATCACCAGGCGGCGGACATGATTGGCGACGGCCTGCGCGTGGTCGCCCGTTCCGACAAAGATCAGGTCATCGAAGCTCTCGAAGGCATCGCGCCCGATCACTTCGTCCTCGCCGTCCAATGGCACCCGGAGCGGAGCTTTGCCGACGACGAACCATCGCGCGCCATCTTCCAAGCCTTCATGCAGGCGGCGCTGCACCGCCACCAGCAGCCACGCACCCCGGTGCCGGACTTCGAATCGCTGCCGAAGTAGCTGTTAGCGCTCAGCGCTCAGCTCTCAGCTCTCAGTTTTCAGCCCTTCGACCAACCTTGGCGTCCTTCGCGGTTCAATGTTGCTCTAGCTGACTGGCGGTCGCCCTTTCTGCTACTTTCATTCGTTCATGCCTGATGCACCAAAACTCGCTCTCCCGGATCGCGTCGCCGTCATCACCGGCGGGTCGCGCGGCATCGGCGCAGCCACCGTCAAGATGTTTGTCGCCGCCGGCGCCAACGTGCTGTTCAATTACCAGCAGAATCGCATCGCGGCCGGTCGTGTCTTGAACGAGTGCGGTACAGACCGCTGCGCCGCCGTGGAGGCCGATCTCCGCAATATCGAATCGGCACGCAAGCTGATCGAGCAGGCCGTCCAGCGGTTTGGCGGGGTGGACGTTCTGGTTGCCAACCACGGTATCTGGCCGCCCGAAGACGTTCCCATCGATCGCATGACCGACCGGCAATGGAGCGAAACCATCGCCATCAATCTCGACAGCGTCTTCGGCCTGGTGAAGCACGCGGTGGCGCAGATGAAGAAGCAGGGCCGCGGCGGCAGCGTCGTGCTCGTCAGCTCCACCGCCGGGCAGCGCGGCGAGTCCTTCCATTGCGACTACGCCGCCACCAAGGGCGCGCTGATCAGCATGGTCAAGGGTCTCTCAACCGAGCTGGCGCCCGACCGCATTCGCGTCAACTGCGTCGCGCCCGGGTGGGTGGCGACCGACATGGCCGCCCCCGCGCTCAATGATCCGGTCACGCGCGAGAAAGTGTTCAACACCATTCCGCTGCGCCGCGTCGCCGCCCCCGAAGAGATCGCCGCGCCCATCCTGTTCTTGTGCACTGAACATGCCGGCTTCATTACCGGGGAAATCTTCAACGTCAACGGCGGCGCGGTGCTGGTGGGATAGGCTACAGGCTTCGGGCATCAGGCCGGACGCGATTTCCGGAGAACATCTAGAATAGTCAGTTCACTATGAAGTCATTCGTCATCGCCATGCTTCTCGTAGTGTGTGTTGTAGCCGCCGCGGCTCAGGCCCCACAACCCTCCGCGTCCTCTACGCCCTCTGCGACCAGTCCTTCGGGCGCGCAGTCCTCCGAGTCCTCTGCGGCTAATCCAGCGCAGACGCCGCAGGACGCCAACGCGCAGAAAGCCCGCGCCCTGCTCGACCAGTGTATCCAGGGGCTGGGTGGACAGGCGTGGCTCAACCTGCAGGACATGGAGCAGCAGGGACGCGCTTACAGTTATTTCCAGGGCCAGCCCAACAGCCTGGGCACGCTTTTCTGGCGCTTCTGGAAATATCCCGACAAGGACCGCATCGAACTCACCAAGCAGCGCGACGTGGTGTTCATCGACGTCGGCGACAAGGGCTACGAGATCACCTACAAGGGCACCGCCGCGCAGGAACCCGAGCAGGTCGACGACTACAACCGCCGGCATCGCCATTCGCTCGAGATCGTGCTGCGCCAGTGGCTCAATCAGCCCGGAGTGGCGCTGTTCTACGACGGGCCCGCGGTCGCCGAGCAAAAGCCGGCCGACCAGGTCAGCATCTTTACCGCCGACAATGACGCGGTCACACTTTTCCTCGACAGCCACACCCATCTGCCGATCAAAAAGACGTTTGAGTGGCGCGATCCCACCGACCGGCTGAAGAACGTGGAAGGCGAGATCTTCGACAACTGGCGTCTCGTGCAGGGGGTCATGACGCCGTTCAGCATCCTGCGTTCGCACAACGGCGACACCAATAACCAGCGCTTCATTACCGGCGTGCGTTACAACGTCGGGATCGCCGACTCGATGTTCCAGGCCACGATCACTTCCGATCCCAACAAGCCGCCCAAAAGGCGTTAGGCTACGTGATCTGAGACGGCGAACAAGCCTCAGTAACTTGCGCCTGAAGCCTGAAGCCTTGGACCTACTGCCTGATTCCAGTCCAGGCTTCGGCGATCACGATGGAATTTCCCGGATTGTGCGGATCGTATTTGATAGAGGTCGGCAGTCCCAGCTTGCAAGAGCGGATGTCAATCGCCTGCTGCAGGTGGGTGATGTCCTGCGACGCCTCGTACGACACGCCGCCGACGTCGTAGGTAAAAATGATCAGTTGCATGGGGCCGCGGCCGTTGGCGCCGATTTCCTGCACGTCGACGATGGTGCCGTCGCAGATGCGGCCGATCTGCGCCAGCCGCTGCCGCCGCGCGCGCTCCCGCTGTTCGGGCGTGGTGCGATGGGCGCGGATCCACTGCCACACGCCAATACCTGCGGCGGCACTGCCCGCCACCATCAACGCATAAAAACGAAGCGCGCTCATACCACTCTCGAGAAAAAAACTCCGCTTACTGCAAGGCCAACGGCGCGATCCTGGCCGCACCGCTTCTAATCTGGCGAATGCGTTAGCCCTTCGCGATCAGTTCCGCCTCCGCCAGCGCCTTCACCTTCTCCCAGTCTTTGAGGAAAGCGTCCAGGCCCTTGTCGGTCAGCGGATGCTTGATCATCTGGTCCAGCACTTTGAACGGGATGGTGGCCACGTGCGCGCCCGCCATCGCCGCTTCCACCACGTGCAGCGGATGCCGCAGCGACGCCGCCAGCACCTGCGTCTTGTATCCGTAATTGCTGTAGATCTGGATGATCTGCCGCACCAGGTCCATGCCGACGTGGCTGATGTCGTCCAGCCGCCCGACAAACGGGCTGACATAGGTTGCGCCCGCCTTGGCCACCATCAGCGCCTGGTTGGGCGAGAAGCACAGCGTCAAGTTTGTGCGAATGCCTTTTCCGCTAAGCGTCTTACACGCCTTTAATCCCTCTTTCGTGGTGGGCAGCTTGACCACGACATTCTTGTGCCACGTGGCGAATTCTTCCGCCTCGCGCAGCATGCCCCTGGCTTCGATGGCCACTACTTCCACGCTGACCGGCCCATCCACGACGCTGCAAATCTCCAGGATGGTGTCCTTGAACGGCTTGCCTTCCTTGGCAATCAGCGAGGGGTTGGTGGTGACGCCATCGAGGATGCCCATGGCATTGGCCTCGCGAATTTCGTTCAGGTTGGCGGTATCAATGAAGAATTTCATGCTGAACTCACGTCTTCTGCGAATTTAGTAATTGGGTAAATTTGTAATTTGGTAATTTGAGAAATCAGCCGCCGGTCGAACCGCTTCAATTACCAAATTACCCAATTACGAAATTGCCCAATCATTCGTCCACCACGGGATTGCGCAGCGTGCCCACACCCTGGATGGAGATTTCCACGACATCGCCGGCGTGCAGCGGCCCCACTCCTTCGGGCGTTCCGGTAGCAATGACATCGCCGGGAACTAGCGTCATGGCGGCGGTGATATGGCGGATTATAACATCGAGCGGAAAGATGAAATCGGCGGTGGTGCCGTGCTGCCGCACCTCGCGATTGATGCGCGTTTCCACCTCGACGCCAGCCCAGGGATCCAGGCCGTCCACCACCACCGGTCCGACCGGAGTAAACGTGTCGAAGCCCTTGGCGCGCGCCCACTGGTTCTCTTTCTTCTGCAGGTCGCGCGCCGTGACGTCGTTGAGGATGGTGTAGCCGAGGATGTAGTCGCGCACGTCCTCGCCTTCGCGCACGTGGTAACAGGTCTTGCCGATCACCACCGCCAGCTCGCCTTCGTAGTGCACGTTCTGCGAGAGCCTGGGCAGGCGAATCCGCGCGCCGGGATCGTTGAGCGAAGACGGCGGCTTGTAAAAGACCAGCGGCTCGGTCGGAACCTCGTTGCCCAGCTCCTCGGCGTGCGCCCGGTAGTTTCGGCCCACGCAGACGATCTTCGAGGGCAGCACCGGCGTCAGCAGACTGGCGCCTTCCAGCGGGATGGGATCAATCCGCTTCGACACCGCGTCTTCGTCCGGAATACGCGCCGCGGGCGCGGACTTGAACACGCGCGTGATCAGCTCCCGCCCGGTGGACCCTTCCGTCTCCACTAACGCGAACTGCGGTTCGTTGTTGATGAGCAGGCGGCAATATTTCATTTAGCAACCTTACAACACATTTTTACCGCAAAGGACGCAAAGGAGCGCAAAGAAATTCAGAAATTGTTGACGAGCCACTTCATCCCGTCTTCGTTATTGATGAGCAGGCGGCAATACTTCATTATGTGGACCTTCAAAAACACATTCTTACCGCAAAGGACGCAAAGGGACGCAAAGGAATTCAGAAATTGTTGACGAGCCGCTTAATCCCGTCTTTCAAATGAGGGACTTTGAAATTGATTAGGAGGCCGAGGTGCATACCGCTCACTTTCAGGTGCGACAGCAACTGGGCTTCATGAACTGGAAGCAGTTTTTCGACCGTTTTCAGCTCGACAATTATGCAGCCTTCGACCAGGACGTCCACGCGGTACCCCACGTCAAGCCGAATCCCTTCATATACAACCGGCAGCGCAACTTCGGTTTGGACGTTTAGTCCCTGTTTTCGGAGTTCGTGGGCAAGGCACGCCTGATAAGCGCTCTCCAACAGTCCCGCACCAAGTACTGAATGCACTCTCATTGCCGCAGTGACGATCAGACGGCTGATGTGATTGACTTGGATGCGCTCCTTGTCTGTGATTTCGCAGCCAGCCACTTCATTCTTCCTTTGCGGCCTTTGCGTCCCTTGCGGTTCATTGTTTCATGGAACTGACTCGAAAGTTTCACTAGACGGCGGACTTTCGTTCCCGCGCAAATCCACCGCAGTCACGGAATAGATGTACTTGCGCCCCGACATTGCCGCGCGGTCGCGGTGCGCCGGTATTTTCACCAGCTCGGTATTGATCTTCACCGGCGGCTGGCCCGCCTCGTGACGATAGAGGTTGTAGCCGGCGAGATCGGGCTCCGTGTTCGGCGCCCAGGTCAAATCCACGAACGGCGGCTGGCCCACGCCGCTGGCCACCGCCTGCAACCCGGAGGGAGCCGCCGGCGGGAAGACATCCTTCGTGAAAACCTTGATTTCCCTGGAAGGATCGCCGGACACCTGCACAGGAGGTTTGTCTGGAATCAAAACAGTCGTGATCGCAGTGACATGATAGAAGTACGTTTTTTCCCACTCAAAGCTGCGATCGACGAATTGAGCGAAGTAATTCGTGCCGGAATGCGTCAATGCCGACGGTGCTCCAAGGTCCGCCGCCGCATCGCTGCCCTCGGTGCGCCTGTACAGGTGAAGCTCAAAATTCAATCCGGCGGGAAGCGGACGAGGCTCGCGGTCCACACCAGCGGCCGATACTTCAATAGCGTCAGCCGTCACCCGACCCGTAGGCTTGTCGGGTGGCGGCACTGTCGGCGCCAGCGGTACCTCCACCTGGTTCGACAACCCGGCGCTGCGGCCGCGCGCGTTCAGCGCCTCCACTGCGTAGGTCGCAAAGCCCGTGGGATTCTGCCGCTGCAACTGCGGCGGCAAGGTTTCCGTATACGTTCTCCACTCCGGCTTGGCGTTCTTTGACGGCGGCGCGCCGGCAGGCGGAAGCTCCGCCACCTGCGGGCACTGCACCATGGCGATGGCGTTCGCGCCGCGGCAGACGCGCGCTGGCCCGGGATGACGGACGTTTTGCTTTTCGGTGGTCTCGTGCGGCGCGGTCCAGGTGAGCGTGACACGGTCGCCCTGGCGCGTGGCCGCCAGATCATTGACCGGCTGCGGCAACTCCAGCGACGGCGGACGCGGCGCTCCGGGCGTGCCACACGCGGCCAGGCACAACACTGCCGCGAGAGCGAGATGAAGCTGTGATTTCATGAAAGCCAATCAGGGTAACAGCCCGACTTCGGAGATTCCAGTTTCCAATCGCGCAAAGCGCACCACGGAGGCACAGAGTCACGGAGGAAAAAGGAAAAGGCACGGTCGTTCTCCGTGCCTCCGTGGTGAACCAAATTACAAGATGTATCGCGACAAATCCTGGTCCTTCACGATCTCCGCCAGCATGTTGCGGACGTAGTCGGCGTCAATGGTGACCTGCTTTTCCTTCATGTCGGGGGCGTCGAAGCTGATCTGGTCGAGCACGCGCTCCATGATGGTGTGCAGCCGCCGCGCCCCGATATTCTCCGTGCCTTCGTTCACCCGCGCCGCGAAATTCGCCACTTCTTCCAACGATTCCGACGTGAACTCCAGCTTCAGGCCTTCGGTCTCCAGCAGCGCCGTGTACTGCTTCACCAGCGACGACTTCGGCTCGGTCAAAATCTTAATGAAGTCGGCGATGGTCAGCGATTGCAGTTCGACGCGAATCGGGAACCGGCCCTGCAGTTCCGGAATCAGGTCGCTTGGCTTGGAGACATGGAACGCGCCCGCGGCAATGAACAGGATGTGATCGGTGCGCACCATGCCGTAGCGCGTGTTGACCGTGGTGCCTTCCACGATGGGCAGGATGTCGCGCTGCACGCCTTCGCGCGAAACGTCGGGTCCGTGACCGCTTTCGCGGCCGGCGATCTTGTCGATCTCGTCCAGGAAAATGATGCCCGACTGCTCCACCCGCTCCACCGCGATGCGCGTCACCTGGTCCATGTCGATCAGGCGCGACTCTTCTTCCTGCACCAGGTACTCGAAGGCCTCGCTGACCTTCATCTTCCGTTTCTTGGTGCGCTGGCCGAAGATGTTGGGCAGCATGTCCTTGATGTTGACGTCCATCTCCTCGACGCCCTGGTTGGAGACGATTTCGAACGCGGGAAACGACTTTTCGCGCACGTCGAGCTCGACAATGCGGTCGTCGAGCTTGCCTTCGCGCAACTGCTGGCGCAGTTTCTCGCGCGTGCGCGCATTGGAGTCTCCGGGATGGATAATTTCGATCGCAGAGCCCCCATCCGACCGCGGCGGGTTGGCGAAGCCAACGTTAGCCGGCAGCAGCAGGTCCAGCAGCCGCTCCTCGGCATTCAGTTCGGCCTTGTCCGCCACGTCCTCGAGCTTCTCCTCGCGCACCATGTCGATGGCGATCTCGACCAGGTCGCGGACCATGGACTCAACGTCGCGCCCGACGTAGCCGACCTCGGTGAACTTCGAGGCCTCGACCTTGAGGAACGGTGAGTTGGCCAGCTTGGCCAGACGGCGCGCGATCTCCGTTTTGCCCACGCCCGTGGGGCCGATCATGATGATGTTCTTGGGGATGACTTCTTCCGCCAGCTCGGGCGAGAGTTTCTGGCGGCGCATGCGGTTGCGCAGGGCGATGGCCACGGCGCGCTTGGCCGCCTGCTGGCCCACGACGTACTTATCGAGCTCGACCACGATCTCGCGCGGGGTCAGCTCATCGAGTCCAACGCTTTCTTCTTCCGCGGTCTGCGGTAAATAAATGGCCATAAAAACCAGCTGCTAGTTGCTCGTTGTAGTTGCCGCCTTGGCCCGCACCTTGCGGCGGTAGAACTTCAGTGCTCCGCCGCGCTCTTCACGAACAGCAGCGCAAACTCCACTTCGCCAGAACGCGCGACCGTTGCTTCCGCCGTCAGTTCCGACGGATCGAAACCGGCGGGCGCATTCAGAAACTGCACGCGCGCGCCCGGCTTGATCCCGAGCTTCTTGACCAGCGGCGTTCCGGAATAGCCTGCCATCCTGTCATTGGTAGTTGGTAATTTCAAATTTGTAATTTGTCGAGTGTATCCGGCAATCGCGCAACAGTGCATGCGCAAAATTGCAAATTACAAATTACCAATTACAAATCCCCTACAGCTCCTCGAACGTGAACTGCTCGTTCGTATAGATGCACATGTGGGCGGCGATCTTCATTGCTTCCTCGGCGATGGCGCGCGCCGGCAGGTCGGTATGCGCCGCCAGCGCCTGCGCCGCCGCCTGCGCGTAGGGGCCGCCGCTGCCGATGGCCGCAATGCCGGAATCCGGCTCGATCACGTCGCCGGCGCCGCTGATCAGGTAAGTCTGCGTGTGGTCGGCGACCAGCAGCAGCGCCTCCAGGTGGCGCAGCGCCTTGTCGGTGCGCCAGTCTTTCGCCAGCTCCACCGCGGCACGGCCCAGGTTCCCGTGATACTGCTCCAGCTTGGATTCAAAGCGGCTGAAGAGTGAGAACGCGTCGGCCGTGGACCCGGCAAACCCGGCCAGGATCTTGTCCTGGTAAAGCCGGCGGATCTTGCGCGCCGTATGCTTGACCACGCCCTCGCCGAGGGTGACCTGCCCATCTCCAGCCATGACCACCTTGCCGTCCTTGCGTACGGCCAGCACAGTGGTAGAGCGGATTTTCGGGAAATGAGGTCCGGCTACTGCCAGCGGCGCTTTCATTGGAAGATTTGATTATAGCAGCCGCGGAAGCGGGGTTGCGTGGGGAACGGCGGCCGCAACTCAGGGTGTTGGGCGAAAGCGTATCGAGTGGATGCCCAGTTCCCGATCGCGGGCGGCGTCGTCCTCATCCGTGCCGTAGAGCTGGGTAACCCTGTCGTACGCGCGGCCGTCCGCGGACTCCTCCTGGCTCGCCTCCACCTCCGCCCACTTCACGCGCCGGCGGCGGTGATACAGCGCCCCGAGCCCCAAAGACTCGCCCGCGTGTCCTATGCCGAACAGGAGAAAGAGAAAGAACATCGTGATCAGCTTGAATTCATTGTCCAGGTAGAGCCACAGGCCGACGTTCGGACCGGGCGCCATCCACGTCGCGAGGATGAGGTTGAGCATGTACACCATCCCGAGCACCGAGATGGGGCGCACGGCCAGCCCCAGCACCAGTCCCACACCGATAAATAGCTCCGTCAGACCAATCAGGACCGCAATCCCCGACGGATGACTCTCGACCGCGCTGCTGAGCAAATCGGCATAGAAGCCGACAGCAGCGCCGTGGGTCGCATCCCACACGAATTGCGGGAATTCGAGCTTGGCGAATTCCAAGGAAGAGATCTTGTGCGCGCCGAGGAACAGGAACAGGATGCCTGTCAGAACGCGGACAACTGCCAGCGTCTTGCGTAGGCGTAACTGTGAGTAGGCCATGGGAGGCTCCCGGAGGCGCTCGGGGGGGCGGGCTTTCCTACTCGGAATCATGCACCCATTCGCCCTCCACACCAAGGGATTTTTGCACCAAAGCAGTTGCAAATAGTTGCACATAGGACCAAATTCGGGAATCGGCCGCCGGTAAATTAGGATCCTCACCGCGTCATCGGACTGCTGCTACAATCCCCATCCGGCGCGCGACTCACTGGCTCGACGAGTATTTCAAAGGGCAATACTGCTCCCGCGGCCGCACCGCGGACCTGCAGGCCAACGACGAACCACTAACCACCACCGAGGGAGAAATCCATGCGCCACGTCATCGCCACCGCTAACGCCCCCAAGGCCATCGGCCCCTACTCGCAAGCCATTTGCGCAAATGGGATGATCTTCTGCTCCGGCCAGATCGCGCTCGACCCCGTTACCAACCAACTGATCGAGGGCGACATCGCCGCCCAAACTGAGCGCGTGCTGAATAACCTCTCCGCCGTGCTCAGGGAAGCGGGCAGCAACCTGGAGCAAGTGGTCAAGACGACCGTTTTCCTGAAATCCATGCACGATTTCGCGGCGATGAATGAGGTTTACGGGAAGTTCTTCGGCAATCAGCCGCCGGCGCGCTCCACCGTGGAGGCGGCGCGACTGCCCAAGGACGTGCTGGTGGAAATTGATGTGATTGCCGTG
>JAIQFM010000155.1 GCA_020073285.1 Terriglobia bacterium
CGCATTCTTCATGCTGTCGAACACGGTTTCCACCGCCAATTCCGCTTTGGTTTTGGTGATGCCGGTCTTGTTCACCACTTCGTTGATGATGTCGAGCTTAATCACCCTGGCGCTCCCAATCTGTCGCAAAGTGTTGATGCTAAAGACATAAAGCTCGAATGTCAAATGTTTACATCGTCCCCCGACGAAAACCAGGGCCCAGCTCAGCCGGCGCCCTGCGATGTAGTGGCGGCGCCGATTGTCCACAAAATTTCCCGTATTCCACAGATTCTTCACATCGCAGCCGCTGGGTTCGCTTGCCGCCGGGCGCGATTCTTGCGACTCTTAGGGTACCGGAACTCGCAAACCGTGTCCCACTCTTCCGCGCTCGCAACTCAGAACTCGCAACTCGGAACTCGAAGGAGAACGATGTCCATCAAAAGCGATCGCTGGATCCGCCGCATGGCCCTGGAACGCGACATGATCAATCCCTTCTGCGAGAAACAGGTGGCTGGCGGAGTCATCTCCTACGGGCTGTCCAGCTACGGCTACGACCTGCGCGTCGCCGACGAGTTCAAGATCTTCACCAACATCAACGCCACCGTGGTCGATCCCAAGAACTTCGACGAGCGCTCCTTCGTCACCGTGCAATCCGAGTGCGCCATCATTCCACCCAACTCGTTCGCGCTGGCCCGCTCGGTGGAGTACTTCAAGATTCCGCGCGACGTGCTCACCATCTGCGTCGGCAAGAGCACCTACGCGCGCTGCGGAATCATCGTGAACGTCACGCCGTTCGAGCCGGAGTGGGAGGGCTTCGTCACCCTGGAGATTTCCAACACCACGCCGCTGCCCGCCAAGATTTATGCCAACGAGGGCCTGTGCCAGATCGTGTTCTTCCAGTCCGACGAGCCGTGCGAGGTGAGCTACGCCGACCGCAAAGGAAAATACCAGGCGCAGAAGGGCATCATGCTGCCGAAGGTGAATAGGAAATAGGCTTCAGACTTCAGGTCTCTTCAGGCATCACGGAGCGAGCGCAGACCTTTGCGCGCGCGAGTCGCTCCAACGCCGACTTAGCGGCTCGACCTACCGCCGCTCCTCGCTCACCTTGAACATGTATTTGATGGCCGATTTGTAGATCAGGACGTTGGGCTGTCCATTGCGGTTTACCTTGATGCAGCTCTTGTCGTACCACTCGATGACGCCGTTCATGGAATCGCCGTCGCGCAGCACAATCACCATCGGCGTCTTGGCCTGCATCTGCTTCTGGTAGTAGAAATTCTCGGCGTGCGTCTGCTCCGGCGGAGGCGTCTTCTTGGGGGAGGACACAACCCGCTCCGGCCGCTCGTGACGCTCGTTATCCGCGCGCGTTTCGTTGCGGTTCAGTGTGGGGCGAATCAGCTTACGGTTGGCAAAGCTCTCGGCCGGCTCTGGAGCCCTCCCCACGGCGGTGGAATCCATTTCTTTCATGATGCTGGGCAGCCCTCCCTTGGCCGAAGCAGCCAAAACGCTACCCGGGCCGGATTTACTCCGACGCGGCCTCCCCGGCGGAACGCACACACCAACTTGATCGAAGTAATGCCTTGAATATTAAAGAGGTGTGAACTTGCCGATTACCGTATCACAGGCCGCCGGTCAAGACAATCCTGAGGAACCCCCAGGCCATTTAGCGCACCCCGGCGCGCCCGGCCGCTATCTCTCCAGCCCCGCCACCATGGCGTCCAGCGACAGCGAGCGGAGCAGGTTACGCCGCATGCCGCTTTCCACCTCACCCACCCGCTGCGAGGCCGCCGCAATCCAGGCGAAGTCCGCCGAGGCAACCAGCCGCTTCAGTTCCGCCGCGATGTCGGTGTTGCGTACCAGCTCCGGCACGCCCGCCTTCAGGTACATCAGGTCTTCGAGCAGGGAATACAGCGAGCGCAGGAGTTGGTCGGTCTTGTCGCGGCCCTCGGCGCCGGCGCGATAGGTCTCGGTAGCGCGAAACAGGGCGCTGTGATCGTCGGCCTGAACCGCAGTGTTCAGCAGCACCAGGGCATCCTGCCGCGCCGCCGTATACGCCGCCAGGTCGAAGGAACGCGCCCGGCCCACCGCTCCCTCCGACAGCCTGGCCACCAGCGCCCGCTGCGCCGGCTTCCAGTCGGGATGCACGCGCGCCAGGTCGAGCTCGATCTCCGTCGTGTCCAGCGGCGCCAGGCGAAAGCTCACGCAACGTGAGCGGATGGTGGGCAGCAGTTGCCCAGGATTTTCCGCCAGCAGGAAGAGCGTGGCAAAATCCGGCGGCTCCTCCAAAACTTTGAGCAGGGAGTTCGCGGCCTCTTTCATGAAGGCCGCAGTGGTAATAACGTACACGCGGCGCCGGCCTTCGCCCGGGCGGTAATAGATGGTCTGGATGACGTGCCGCACCTGGTCCACCTTGATCATCATCTGCGGCGGGTCGGGCGGGATGATGAGCACGTCGGGGTGTGTCTGCACGAAGATGCGCGTGTCTTTTTTGTCAGTTTCTTTCAGACCTTCGCGAGCTTCGACGGCCGCGGCGCAGCGGGCTTCCAGGTCGCCGGCTTCCTCGATGCGCACGCAGTTTTGGCAGGCGCCGCAGAAATCCGGCCGATCGGCCTGGGGTGGCGACAGGCAGTTCATGGCCTTGGCCAGCATCCGCGCCAGCGTGTACTTGCCGGAACCCTCGGGCCCGGCCAGGATCACGGCATGCGGAAAGCGGTCGCGCGCCAGCATGCCGCGCAAGCGGTCCACCACGTCGCGATTGCCGTGGAACTGGTCGAAGCCCATAAATCTATTTCACCATGGAGAAGTGAACTCAGCTTCTTGTGGCGGGAGAAGTGCGCTGCGTGCGAAGGCGGTGGATGGCGTCGAGAATGCGCTGCGCGACTTCCGCCTTGCTCGCTTCCGGCACGTCTACGACCTCGGAGGCGGTGATGATGGTCACAGCATTGCGGTCGGAATCCATGCCGATGCCGGGCTGCGAGACGTCGTTGGCGACGATCGCGTCCAGCCCTTTGCCGACCAGCTTCTTGCGCGCGTTTTCCAGGACATTTTCCGTTTCCGCGGCGAAGCCGACGATGATCTGATCCTGCTTGCGCGCGCCCAGTTCGGCGGCAATGTCGGGCGTGGGCTCCAACTCGATCTCGGCATAGCCGGGCACGCCCTCGCGCAAGAAATCGTGCCGCTTGATTTTCCGCACAGAAATCTTTTTCGGACGGTAGTCGGCCACGGCGGCAGCCTTGATGACGATGCTGGCCTCGCCGGCATGGGCCATCACGGCCTGGTGCATCTCCGCCGCGCTTTCGATGGAGAATAGTTCCGCACCATCCGGCGGCTTGAGCGCAGTCGGACCGCTGACCAGCAGCACGCGGGCGCCGCGACGCAGGGCGGCTTCCGCCAGCGCGTATCCCATCTTCCCGCTGGAACGATTGCTGATGTAGCGCACGGGATCAATGGCTTCGCGGGTGGGCCCCGCCGTGATGAGCACGGTCTGGCCGAGAAAGTCCTGCGTGGCGCCCAGCACTTCGAGCACGGCCGCCACAATGGCTTCGTTCTCCGCCAGGCGGCCCGGCCCGACCATGCCGCACGCCAGATATCCACTGCCGGGTTCGACCACGCGCACGCCGCGGCTACGCAGGGTTGCCAGGTTCGCCTGCGTGGCCGGGTTGTTCCACATGTTGACGTTCATGGCCGGCGCGACGATCACCGGCGCGGTGGTGGCGAGGAAGAGCGTGGAGAGGAAGTCGTCGGCGATGCCGTTGGCGAATTTGGCGAGGATGTCGGCCGTAGCCGGTGCGACCAGCAAAGCGTCAATGCGCTCGGCGACGGCGATGTGTTCGATGGCGGATTCGAGGTTGGGTTCGCCGCCCTCGCGCGCGAACATCTCGGTGATGACTTTTTCGCCGGAAAGAGCCGCAAAGGTCAGGGGACGTACAAATTCCTGAGCGGCGCGGGTCATGACGACCTGCACCTTGAGGCCGCGGTCTTGCAGGAGGCGGAGAACTTCCACCGCTTTGTAAGCTGCGATTCCGCCGCTGATACCCAGCGCGATACGCATGGCCGCTTTCAGCTTTCAGTCGTCAACTATCAGCCAAGGCCGACTCGCTGCGGCAACCAACAGCACGCTATCAGCTTTCAGCCGTCAGCCCAGAGCCGACTCGCTTTGGCAGCTGAACTACTCATTCGATGCACCCGCGGGAGAGGCAGATCCTTCCGCCTCGTTGCCCTCGGCGTCAGGACGACCGCGGCGGGCTCCCGCTGCGCTCACGCCCGCCACACGCGGTCACTTTTCCGCCGCAATGGCCTTATCGAGGAGCTCTCCCGCCACGGTGACAGGCGACTTGGGCACTTCCGGGATGTACCACTTCACTTTCCCCGCCTTGATCTCGTCCTGGGCGATACGGCAGGGCTTGCGCGAATGGGTGCTGATAATCGGCCGGGCACCGGACTGGATCTGGCGCGCGCGGCGCGCCGCCACCAGGATGAACCGATAGTTGCTGTCGAACCCGTCCATCAACTTCATTGTACTTTCTCCTCCTGTCCACGCCCGGCCGTTGCGAAGGAAGCCAGAATCTGCTCGGCGCGCTGGCCAGTGTTGGGCAGCAGACATTGCTCGGCCGCGGCCAACACACCAGCGTCCTCCGCGGAAAGGTCCTCGGCCGAGCCCTTCAGGCGCTCCGCCGCCACGATGGCCTTCAGCAGGGCAATGGAAGGTTCCAGGCGATCGTTTACCAGTATATAGTCATAGTTGCGGTAATTCTCAATCTCTTTCCGCGCGCCCTCCAGGCGGCGGCGGATCACCTCCTCAGAGTCCATATGTTCCGCGTGGCTGCGATGGCGGAGCCGGAACTCCAAAACCTCCCGCGAAGGCGGCAGAATGAAAATACTGACTGCCTCCGGCATTTTCTTCTTCACCTGCGCCGCGCCCTGCACGTCAATGTCGAGCACCAGGTCGCGCCCGGTTTTGCGCGCGTCTTCCAGGAAGCGCTTGGCCGTGCCGTAGTACTGGCCGAAGACGCAGGCGTACTCCAGGAATTCGCCGCGCGCGGTCATGGCTTGGAATTCTTCCTCGGAGACAAAGAAATAATCGCGGCCATGCTGCTCGCTGCCGCGCGGCGGGCGCGTGGTGTAGGAGATGGAAAATTCCAGCCCGGGGACGAGCTTCAGCAGTTCGTTGGTAAGCGTGGTTTTGCCGGAACCGGATGGCGCCGAGATGATGAACAGGATACCGCTCACGCTACGCACCAGAGCCAAGTCCCTGCGAGCGAGGGCGCCCGCAGGAGCCGCAAATTGGATCGGCCTCGAAGGCCGCCCTCGGCGAGGCGCCGGGGCCTGCAACTGTTGTCCTTAGGCAGGTCTGAAATCATTCGACGTTCTGCACCTGTTCCCGCGATTTCTCGATTTCCGCCTTCATGCCCAGCCCGACCTCGGTGATGCGCAGCGCTTCGCCGGCCACGCCGGAAGTTTTCGACAGCAGCGTGTTGGCCTCGCGCCCCATCTCCTGCAACAGGAAATCCAGCTTCTTGCCGACCTCGCCGCCCTGGTCGAGCAGGCCGAGGAAGTGCTGGACGTGGGTTTCCATGCGCACCAGTTCTTCGCGAATGTCGCTGCGCTCGGCCAGCAGTGCGGCTTCCTGAAGGATGCGGTCGCGGTCGGCGTGGGCCCCGATCAGCTCCTGAATGCGCAACTGCACTTTTTCCAGATACGCGCGCGAGACCGCGGTGCGATGCTTCCCGATTTCCTGCGTCGCTTCCGAGAGGCGCTGCATGTGCCCGCGCAACTGACGGTCAATGCCCTTGCCCTCTTCCGCGCGCATGGTGTCCAGGCGCTGGACGGCCTCGTCGAGCTTGGCCAGCACCGCCTCTTCCGCCGCTTCGCCGAACTCACCGCCGACGCCGTCCAGCGCCCCGGGAATCTTTAAGATGGCGTTGAGATCGGGCTCGCCGGTCAGGCCGAATTCCTTGGCGACGCCGCGAAACGCGTTGATGTAGCCGCCGACCAGTTCGCGATTGATAGCGATCCCCTGCGCTTCGGCACGCTCGATGGAAAGCGTCAGTTCGACGTGCCCGCGCGCCAGCTTGCTCTTGAGCGCGCGCCGGAGTTGCATTTCCAGCGCGTCCATTTCCGCCGGCATGCGCAGATGCAGGTCGAGGAAGCGGTGGTTCACCGACTTCAGCGACAAGGTAAACCCGAGGCGGTCGTTTACCTGCCCTCTCACTTGCGCGTAGCCGGTCATGGAACGGATGAACATGGGAATTGGCGATTCGCTGATTTACTGATTTGCTGAATTGCTAATTGCTCTGACGGCGAAGGCAATCGGCAAATCACCTAATCAGCAAATCGGCAACTTATTTCTCGCTGGCCGATTCGGCCGCCACCTTGGGCGTCTCGAGGTCCACGAACTGCAAATCATACAACCTGCGGTAGGTTCCGAGGCGTGCCATCAGGTCGTCGTGCGAGCCGATGTCGTTGATGGTGCCGTTTTCGAGCACCACGATGCGATCGGCGCGGCGCACGGTGGAGAGCCGGTGAGCGATGACGACGGTGGTGCGACCGGCCATCAGGTTCTGCAGTGCCGACGCAACCAGGGCCTCGCTTTCCGTATCGAGCGCGGAAGTGGCCTCGTCGAGAATCAGGACAGGCGCGTTCTTCAGCAGCGCGCGCGCAATCGCAATGCGCTGGCGCTCGCCGCCGGAAAGCCGCACGCCGCGCTCGCCGATCATGGTGTTGTACCCCTCCGGCAGCTCGCGGATGAATCCATCGGCGAGGGCCGCTTCCGCCGCCGCTTTCACCACCGCCAGCGGGACGTTGGGTTGCCCATAAGCAATGTTGTTGCGCACCGTATCGTTGAACAGGATGGTGTCCTGGGTAACGATTCCGATCTGCGCCCGCAGCGAGGCCAGGGTAAGCTCGCGCACGTCGCGGCCATCGATCAAGAGCCGGCCGCCCGTCACGTCGAAGAAGCGCGGGACCAAGTGCACCATGGTGGTCTTACCGGCGCCGCTGGAGCCGACGATGGCCACGACTTCTCCGGCTTTCACCTCGAGATGAATGTCCTGCAATACCAGACGCGGCGCGCCGTCGCCGTTCTCATACCCAAAGCTGACGTGCTCGAAGCGAATGGCGTCGTGGAATTTCGGCAACTGCACCGGCTTGGGCTGCTCCTTCACGTCGTCTTCCGCGTCCATGAAACTGAAAATCGCCGACGACGCCCCGATCGCCTGCTGGAAATTGTTATAGAAGAGGGCGAACTTGCGCACCGGGTCGTACAGTTTGAACACGGCGACGATGAACGCCAGGAAAGTACCGGCGGTGAAGGCGCCAGTCTTGATGCGATCGCGGCCCAGCAGCAGCAGCAGCGCGATGGCGATGGCGCCGATAGCGTCCATCAGCGGCGAGCTGAGCGCGGCGGCGCGCACCGAGCGCAGGTTGGCGCGGAACAGGCGCATGGCGGCGCCGCGGAAGCGGATCGCCTCCCACAGTTCCATGCCAAAGGCCTTCACGATGCGGTTGCCGGTGATGGTCTCGTGCAGGATGTTGTGGATCTCGGCCAGCTTGTCCTGCCCGCGGCGAGTGGTGTGCCGCACCCGGCGCCCGATGCGGTGCATCGAGACCCCAATAAACGGTATGAACAGCAGCAGCACCCACGCCAGCTTCCCGCCCAGCAGGACGACCACAAACGCGGTGAAGACCAGGGCGAAGAACTGTTGCAGGAATTCCGCCAGCACCGCCGACATGGCCACCTGCACGCGCTCGATGTCGTTGATGAGGGTGGAGAGCAGGGTGCCCGTCGAGTGCGTGTGGAAGAACGCCACCGAGCGGCGGAGGACGGCGTTGTAGAGGTCGTCACGCAGGTCGGTGATCAGCCCAAACCCGGCGTAGTTCACCAGGTACGTGCCGGCGTAGTCGAACAGCCCCTTGGCAATGGTGGAGGCGACGAGCGAAAAGGCCACGATCGTCCACGCGTTGTGGAAATGCTCCGGCACAAACCGCTGGAGATAGACCGCGCGATGCGTCCACGGAAAAGTAAACAGCAGGATGTTGTTGGACTGCGATGCCGGGTGCAGCACGTGGTCGAAGATGGGCCCGACGAGCAGCACGCGGAAGGCGTCCAACAGTCCCACCAGCGCCAGCAGCGCGACGGCGGCGAGTAGTTGCAGTGCGTAGGGGCGGATGTAGCGCAGCAGGCGCCAGGCGTGACGCATCAGCGCACCGCCGCGCTTGCACCAGAAGTTGCTGCGCCGGTCGAGGTTTTCGCAGGGGAGGGCAACACGCCTATTCTAAAGGAAATTGCGGAATTGCCGAATCGTAGAATTTACGAATTTGCGCAGCCTCGAAGGGTTTGCCAGGCCGCCCAGTTTGCCATTCGTCAATCCGTAGATTACCGCGGCGAATCGCGGTGGATGGCCTTGACCTGATAACCGCCTTTACGGAGGCGCTTGGCAACGTCCTCGGCAATCATGACCGAGCGGTGTTGCCCGCCGGTGCAGCCGAAGCCTATGGTCAGGTAGCTCTTGCCTTCCTTCACATAGTGCGGCAGCAGGTACACCAGCAAGTCGGAAATGCGGTTGATGAACTCCTGCGTCTGCGGAAACGACCGGATGTACTTGGCGACCTTGGGATGGCGCCCGGTGTAGGGCCGGAACTCGGGCACGAAATGCGGGTTGGGCAGGAAGCGGACGTCAAACAGCAGGTCGGCATCGTCGGGCACGCCGTGGCGGTATCCGAAGCTGACGCACGACACCAGGATATTTTTCTCGGAGCGCTCGCGCTGGAAGCGCCGCGTGATGTGATCGCGTAACTCGTGCACATTGAACTTCGTGGTGTCCAAGATCACGTCGGCGACCGCGGAAATGGGGCGCAGCCGGCGCCGCTCGGCCGCGATCGAGGACTTTACCGGCGCCGACATGCCCAGCGGATGTGGCCGGCGGGTCTCGCTGAAGCGCCGCAGCAGCGCCTCGTCGCTGGCCTCGAGGAACAACACGGTGGTGTGCAGCAGGCGCTTGATCTGCTTCAGCATGCCGGGCAGGCGCTCCAGCTTGGCGCCTTCGCGCACGTCCATCACCAGCGCCGTGCGCTCGATGTCGGAGGAGCGCGCCAGTTCGGCAAAACGCGGCAGCAGTTCCATCGGCAGGTTGTCCACGGCGTAGTAGCCGAGGTCTTCGAAGACCTTGAGCACGGAGGCCTTGCCCGAGCCGCTCATCCCGGTGATGACCACCAGCTCCGGCCGGCGGTTACCGTCGCGTACAGGGATGCTGCTCCGCGTCAGATTCACGCGGCGCGCGCGGCCTTTGCTGGCGCGGGTTGCGGACATAAGTTGATGGTAAACCACAACTCAGGAAAGGCAAGTCAGGTGATCGGTAGTCCGTAGTCGGTCTGTCGGTCAGTCAGTCTATCGGCCGCTCAGTCAGTCTGTCGATCAGTCGGTCTGTAGGTCTATCGGGCACGGAAATACCGGCAGGCCAAGACACCGATCGACTGAAGGACCGAGAGACTGACAGACCGATCGACCGACTCGAGCAATGGAAAGGGGCACATCGCTGTGCCCCGGTCGTAAGGCGAAAACTCGAAACTGAAACTGGAAACTTGAAACTGCTGTTACGGCACTTCAATCAATTCCATCTTGCCGTCCTTGGTGCGGTGCAGCACTTTGACTTTGCCCTTCTTGTCGCGGAAGACGAATACGTCGCGATCGCGGAACTGGGCTTCCTTGACGGCTTCCTCCACCGTCATCGGACGTAGCGCGACGGCATCGCTGGACGGCACCACGTGCGCCTCCAGCGAGCGCGCCGCCGCGGGATAGGCGTGCACCACCACCGGAACCGCGGTGGTAGCACTGGCGCCGACGGCCACGCGGTACTCCTCCACCGGCACTTCGGGGGTACCGGCGGGCAGCTTCTTGCGCGCCTTCTGCCGGATGGAGCGCCAGCGCGTGCGGTGCTTGATAGCCTGGCGCTCGATGCGCTCCAGCGCCTCGCCGACAGCCGCGATCATGTCGCCGGCTTCGGCCAGACCGACAATCGAGTGGCTGCGCACCGTCACCGTGATCTCGGCCTTGCAGCGGCGCTTCTCCACCGCCAGGATCACCTTCGATTCAAAATTGTCGCCCAGGATTTTGGTCAGTTTGGCGAGTCCGTGTTCGATCTGCTTGTGGTCTTTGGGAGTGATTTCATACTGCCTGCCGGTGTATTCCACGTTCA
>JAIQFM010000156.1 GCA_020073285.1 Terriglobia bacterium
CTAAGTGATTGGGATTGTAGAACTGGCGGAGAGGGGGGGATTCGAACCCCCGGTACAGGTTTTAGCCCGTACAACGGTTTAGCAAACCGCCGCCTTCAGCCACTCGGCCACCTCTCCGTGAGGTGAAACAGGCGGGACTTCCACAGTTTACCACTAGCCTTTCAGTTCTGTTTCGCCTCCGGTTTTGTTGAGAAACGGTCCTGACCAATGCCGCCCATGCGAGTTGCGCGGTTCACACCTGCCGCATTGGGTTTGCGCCAAGCGTTCGCCGAGAAAATCTTTTTGCGGAGTTCCCGGCGTTTAAGAGCGAATCTGCGTCATAATGTCCGGTTTATCACCTCCGAAAAATTGAATATGCAGTTCGTAAGCGTCGGAGATACATAAAGGGAGCGCAATCATGAAGAGGTCCACAGTCACGATCGACGGCAATGAAGCCGCGGCACATGCTGCCTACTACACCAGCGAAGTAATCGCGATTTACCCGATCACGCCATCTTCGGCCATGGGCGAATTCGCCGACGAGTGGGCGGCCAAGGGCCAGACCAACCTTTGGGGCGTCGTGCCTACGGTGGTGGAGATGCAGAGCGAAGGCGGAGCCGCCGGAGCATTGCATGGAGCCATTCAGGCCGGTGCGCTCGGGACTACCTTCACCGCGTCGCAAGGCCTGCTGCTGATGATCCCCAACATGTACAAGATCGCGGGGGAACTCACGCCTTGCGTCATTCACGTAGCGGCACGAACCGTGGCCACGCACGCGCTCTCCATCTTCGGCGATCACAGCGACGTGATGGCGTGCCGCCAGACCGGGTTCGCCATGCTGGCGTCCAACTCGGTGCAGGAAGCCATGGACCACGCCCTGATCGCGCACGCCGCGACTCTCCAGACGCGCATTCCCTTCCTCCACTTCTTCGACGGGTTCCGCACTTCGCACGAAGTGGCGAAAATCGAGCAATTATCCGTCGAAGATATGCGGGCGATGATGGATGACGAGCTGGTGCGCGCACATCGTCTGCGCTCGCTCTCGCCGGACCGGCCGGTTCTGCGCGGTACCGCCCAGAACCCGGATGTTTTCTTCCAGGCCCGGGAAGCCGGCAATCCGTACTACCTGGAATGTCCAGCCATCGTGCAGAAGGCGATGGACAGGTTCGCCCAACTCGTCGGACGCCGCTATAACCTGTTCGATTATGTCGGGGCACGGGATGCGGAGCGGGTCATCATCATGATGGGTTCGGGGGCGGAAGCGGCCGAGGAAACGGTGGAATACCTGAACGCGCAGGGCGGGAAGGTCGGCCTGCTCAAGGTACGGTTGTACCGGCCGTTCTCCGCGGAGCACTTCCTGGCGGCGCTGCCGCCGACGGTGAAGTCGCTGGCGGTGCTGGATCGCACGAAAGAGCCTGGCGCCACCGGCGAGCCGCTCTACGTCGACGTCTCGGTAGCGCTCGGCGAGTCGCTGTCCAATGGACACGGGCCGCTCAAATCCATGCCGCGAGTGATTGGAGGCCGCTACGGCCTTTCCTCGAAAGAATTCAATCCTGCGATGGTGAAAGCGGTGTTCGACGAGCTCAGCAAGGCGCAGCCCAAGAACCATTTCACCATCGGTATTATCGACGATGTTACCCGGACCAGCCTCGAGTACGACCCGCAGTTCTCGACCGAGAGCTCCGATACCGTGCGCGCCGTTTTCTACGGGCTGGGATCGGACGGCACGGTGGGCGCCAACAAGAACTCCATTAAGATCATCGGCGAGGACACCGACTTCTACGCGCAGGGATACTTCGTTTATGACTCCAAGAAAGCCGGCGCCATGACGGTGTCGCACCTGCGCTTCGGGCCGCGCCCGATCCGCTCCACCTACCTGATCACGCAGGCGAACTTCGTGGCCTGTCACCAGTTCTTGTTCGTGGAACACTTTGACGTGCTGAAGCTGGCGCAGCCCGGGGCTACGTTTCTGCTCAACAGTCCGTTCCCTCCCGACCAGGTCTGGGACCGGCTGCCCATCTCGATGCAGCAGGAGATTCTCGACAAGAAGCTGCGCATGTACGTAATCGACGCCGACACGGTGGCGGAAGGCGCCGGCATGGGGCGCCGGATCAACACCGTCATGCAAACCTGCTTTTTCGCGATCAGCGGCGTGCTGCCGCGCGAGGAAGCCATCGCCGCCATCAAGAAAGCCATTGAAAAGACTTACCTGAAACGCGGCGAAGCGGTGGTGCAGAAGAACTTCGCGGCGGTGGACGCGACGCTGGCTCAACTAAACGAAGTCAAGCTGCCGGCGCAAGCGACCAGCCAACTGCGCCTGGCGCCGCCGGTATCCTCGGCTGCGCCCGACTTCGTACAAAGAGTCACCGCCCGCATCATTGCCGGAGAAGGCGATCTTCTGCCGGTCAGCGCACTGCCGGTGGATGGCACTTTCCCGTTCGGGACGGCACGATGGGAGAAGCGCAACATCGCGCTGGAGATCCCGGTCTGGGACGAGCAGCTTTGTATTCAGTGTGGCAAGTGCGTGCTGGTGTGCCCGCACTCGGTGATTCGCGCCAAGATCTACGATCCGGCACGCCTCGGAAGCGCACCCTTCAGCTTTAAGTCGACGAAACCAAAATGGAAGGAGTTCGAAACCCAGCGCTACACCCTGCAGGTGGCGCCGGAGGACTGTACGGGGTGCGCATTGTGCGTGCAGATTTGCCCGGCCAAGAGCAAGACGGAGGTCAAGCACAAGGCCATCAACATGGAGACGCAGGCGCCGCTACGCGCTGCCGAACGCGACAACTGGGACTTCTTCCTCTCCCTGCCGGAGGCCGACCGCGATCATCTCAAGACCGGCCAGGTGAAGGATGTCCAGTTGCTGCAGCCGCTGTTCGAGTTCTCGGGCGCCTGCGCGGGTTGCGGAGAGACACCCTACATCAAGCTGATGACGCAACTGTTCGGCGACCATGCGGTGGTGGCCAATGCTACCGGTTGCTCGTCGATCTACGGCGCCAACCTTCCGACGACGCCGTACACCGTCAATGCCCAAGGCCGAGGTCCGGTATGGTCGAATTCGTTATTCGAGGACAACGCCGAGTTCGGCTTGGGGCTCCGCCTGGCCCTGAACAAGCAGGAGGAGTATGCGCGCGATCTGTTGCGGCGGCTGGAAGGACGCATCGGCGGCGAACTGGTCACGGCGCTGCTCAGCACCGACCAGTCAGGCAACCACGGCATCAATCGGCAGCGCGAGCAGGTTCGGCTGCTGAAAGATAAGCTCAAGGGAGCCGATGCGGCGGAGGCGCGCGATCTGCTGGCGGTCGCCGACTCCCTGGTCCGCAAGAGCCTGTGGATTATAGGAGGTGACGGCTGGGCTTATGACATCGGCTATGGCGGCCTCGACCACGTGCTGGCCTCCGCACAGAATGTGAACGTTCTCGTGCTCGACACCGAGGTTTACTCCAACACCGGCGGCCAGCGTTCCAAGGCCACGCCGCGCGGCGCGGTAGCGCGCTTCGCCTTCGGCGGCAAGGAAACGGCCAAGAAAGACCTGGCCCTCATGGCCGTCAATTACGGCAACGTGTACGTCGCCCGGGTGGCCATGGGCGGCGGTGACATGCAGACGGTCAAAGCCTTCGAGGAAGCCGAAGCTTACCCGGGACCTTCGCTGATCGTGGCCTTCTGCCACTGCGTCGCACACGGATACGACCTGATGTATGGCATGGATCAGCAGAAACTGGCGGTACAAACCGGGTACTGGCCGCTATTCCGGTATAACCCGGCGCTGAAACTGCAGGGCAGGAATCCTCTGCAACTGGATTCCCATGCGCCTAGCCTGCCGTTGCAGAAATACATGCTGAACGAAACGCGCTTCAACATCTTGAACCACGCGGATGAGGATCTGGCCAAGAAACTTCTGCGCGAGGCCGAAGAAGATGTGCGCAGCCGTTGGGAACTGTACGAGAGGCTGGCCTCGCTTCCCGGCGGGCAAGATCTGAATGCCGCCGTGTTGGCGGCGAAAGGAGACAAGTAATGATCGACCTTTCGACCACTTATCTTGGGTTGGACTTGAAGAATCCCGTTGTGGTCTCGGCTTCGCCCTTGCAGAAGGAACTCGACGCCGTACGCCAGATGGAAGATGCCGGTGCATCCGCCGTGGTGATGAACTCGCTGTTTGAGGAGCAGATCGACCTGGAGAGCGGAGAACTGAATCGTTTTCTGGAGCAGGGCAGCGAGAGTTTTGCCGAAGCCCTGCGGTATCTTCCGGATCTGGAAGATTACAACCATGGGCCCGAAGCCTACTTGAAGCATTTGACGCGTGTGAAAGAAGCGGTGCGCATCCCCGTCATTGCCAGCCTGAACGGTAGTTCCATGGGAGGCTGGACCCGGTATGCAAAGATGATGCAGGACGCCGGTGCGGATGCGATCGAGCTGAACACCTATTACGTCGCAGCCAATCCCGAGCTCCCCGGATCGCAAGTGGAGCAGATGTATTTCGACCTGGTGCAGCAGGTGAAGTCGGTGGTGCGGATCCCGCTCGCCGTCAAGTTGAGCCACTTCTTCACTTCGATCCCGCACGTCATGCACAAGCTCGACACCGCTGGGGCCGATAGCCTGGTGCTGTTCAACCGCTTCTACCAGCCCGACATCGATCTTGAGCAACTCGAAGTCGTGCCTCGCCTCGCATTGAGCACTTCCTATGAACTGCTGTTGCGGCTGAGCTGGGTAGCCATTCTGTATGGGCACATCAAGGCGGACATGGCCATCACCGGCGGCGTCCACACCGGCGAGGATGTGCTGAAAAGCATGATGGTGGGCGCACGCGTGGCGATGATGACTTCGGCCCTGCTGGAGAATGGGGTCGGACATATTCGCGAAGTGCTGCGCCAGGTGCGTGATTGGATGGAAGAACACGAATACGAATCGATTCGCCAGATGCAGGGCAGCATGTCGAGACGATCCGTGCCGGATCCAGTGACCTACGAACGCGCCAACTACATGAGAGTGCTGAGCTCTTACACGGCAAAGAAAGCGGCGGCGGGCTAAGCGGGCTGCGGAAAAAGTCGATTGTCTTTATTCTGTTCTTTCGCGGATCCCGGCTGAACCCGAACCGGGCGAAGTGTTACCTATGTGCCCGATCTGTATTGTCGGTAGGCCCCGGCGCCCTCGCCGGGGCTGTCCTCAATAACGCCCGAATCCGATGTGGCGCGGGCGCCCCCGCCCGCGCCTATCACCCCCGCCGAGCCTGAAGCAAACGGCGAACTCAAAGGCGAAACGATCCGGTGGAACGCCGGGGCTTCACAGCCGCAGCCTTTCACTACACCAGTAGTGTTTCCTCTGTTCCAGTCCACCCAGAGAACGTTTTCCATCACCCACCGCTTCGCGACCGACCAGGGACGAACAGGCGCAATTCGACCCTGGTCAATGATTTCCGGAGCAGCGGATGTTGCTTGACAAAGCACCGCTGACCCGCAAGAATCTCTTCAATCGGTGCGGGGGGATCCACTTCAAGTCCAACGGTATGACTTACCGTGCTTGTCCTTGGGCTGTCTGGCCCACGTCAGAGCTGTGTCCTTCCTTGGACGAGAGTTTACTTAGTCGCATTTCTGGGGGGCCGAATGAACCGCTGGTTAGTCTTAGCAACGGCTGCACTGCTACTTTTTACTACGATCTGCACTTGGGCGCAGTCGCCCGCGGCTGGTCCGAACGTTAACATGGTGTCCGGTACCGACTGGACCACGGGCGATCCGTTCCTGCAACGTCAGAACGAACCGTCGCTGGCGGTCTCCACGCGCAACCCCAACCACCTGCTGGCTGGCGCCAACGATTACCGATCGGTGGATTTCGAGCAGCTATTCGGCACCAAGAACGGAGATCAGACGGCGGATGCGTGGGTAGGTGTGTTCAAGTCGTTCGATGGTGGGGCGACGTGGAGAAGCACGCTGTTGCCGGGCTTCCCGGCCGATCGTACTTTGGGCGCCGAGCGTCCGGGCGGGCCGGCCTCGCCCATCTTCGGCTTCCAGGCGGCGGCCGATCCCATCGTGCGCTCCGGCGCCAACGGGATGTTCTACTACGCCGGGATCGCGTTTAACCGGACCGATAATCTCGGCAAGGTGTTCGTCTCCCGCTTTATTGACAACAACAACAAGGAGAACGGCGATCCGACCACCCTGCAGACGCCGGGGCTGTTTACCGCCGTGTCGCCCTCGGACCCGATTCGCTACCTGGGAACCTCCGCGGTGCAGAGCGGAACCGCAACCCAATTCCTGGACAAGCCGTGGCTGGCGGTGGATGTGCCGCGCAGTTCGGCAACCTGCAAGGTCAGCTACACCAACCCGGACGGAACCACCGGCACGCAAACCATTCCGGCCAGCAACGTCTATCTGACATTCAGCGACTTTGTAAACAACAACACGCAATCGATGATCCTGTTCACGCGATCGACCAACTGCGGCGGCACCTGGAGTACGCCGGTTGCGCTTAGCCCTGTGGCAGTCAACCAGGGCTCGGTGATCGCGATAGCGCCGCCCATACCCGGCCTCGAGAGCCTGCTCCCGCCGATCATCTACGTCGCCTGGCGACGGTTCGGCAGCGGCAGCACACCGGGCGCGATCATGATGGCGGAGTCGCTCAACGGCGGCGCCAACTTCACTCCGGCGTTCGCCGCCCACACTTTTCCGCTTTCCTGCAACACGACGCCAACCGGCGCAGGCTGCCCGTTCGATCAGGGCATTACCGGAACGTCATTCCGCTCCAACGCTTATCCGACCATGGCGGCCGATACCACCGGCCGCATGTACCTCGCCTGGACGCAGCGGCAAGCCAACGGTGATGCGCGCATCATGATGCAGGTGGGGCTGGTCGGCATTCCGTTACCTCCGCCCGTGGTGGTGGACACCAATCCAGTGCTCGACGACAACGGTAACCCGCTCACCACGCTGTCCGGCCGCGGCCACCAGTTGATGCCGTCGCTGGCGTTCAACGCCGGCAAGCTGATGCTGGTCTATTACGATCTCCGGGAAGACCACACCATCGGCCAGTTCATCCCGCTGGCGGACAAGACAGGCTACAGCGAAACCCGCCTGTTCGAAGGCGAACTGGTGGGGAACCCCACCAATGCTTCGGTGTTCAATTCCTGGATTGACGATGCCGGCGCGCCTCCGGGCAATCCCTTGACCGTGCGGCGCCACACCATGGACGTGCAGGCATCGCAAGCCTCGCTGCGCCCGCTGCTGAACCTGACGGTGCCGGCGTTCACCTCGTTCCGCGTCGCTCATTACCAGTTCGGACTCAACCCGTACGAGAATCCTTACTCTGCGTATGCCGAGCAGTTGGAGGTGAACCCTCCCAACCTCCCCATGTTCCAGCAGGGGCACGCGCCGTTCATGGGCGATTACATCGATGTCGCGGGCGCGCCCACATTCGTTTTCCGGGGCGGGAAATGGCATTTCAACACCGACACCTCGGCCGGCCCGCCGGTCTTCCATGCCACTTGGACCGACAATCGCAATGTGCGTCCGCCGCACAGCCTGGACTGGACCCAGTACACTCCACCTTATTCGCCCTCGAACCCGACCGCCGGCACGACCAGCAAGTTCGACCCCACCAAGACGACCATCGCCTGCAACCCGGATTTCGTTGCCTCGCGCAACCAGGATGTCTATACCGCGCGCATCGCGCCGGGGCTGGTAGTCGCCGTTCCCGGCAATCAGAAGCCGCTCGGCACTCAGCCCGGCGCCTCCACGTTGTTGCAGCGCGCCTTCTCGGTTGTGGTGCAGAACACGAACGCCGTGCTGAAGACTTTCCGTCTCACTATCGCCAACCAGCCGCTGCTCGCCAATGGTTCGGTCGATCCACAGGGGCAAGCGACGTTCCAGCAGCTTCCGCCCACTCCGACCGTCACCACGCTGGATGTCCCGGTGAACCCGCTGTCGAGCGCAGCGAGCACGGTCTACGTGAAATCGCAGAATCCTACCGCCAGCGTCACGGTGAACGTGCAGGAAATCACGCAGACGGGCGGGACGGTTGTACCCGGAGGCTTGAGCGGCACCGCAGTGATCAATCCTGATCCGACAACGCCGCCGATCATCAACCCGGATAACCCGTCAGTGGGGAACCCGTCGGTGGGGAATGCGGAGGTTTACAACCCCTCCGTTGGGAATCCCTCGGTGGGAAATCCTTCCGTCGGCAACCCGTCGATTTTGGATCCTTCCGTCGGCAATCCCTCGGTGGGTAATCCCTCGGTCGGCAATCCTTCCGTCGGCAACCAGGCGTTTGCGACGGCGTTGAATCCGTCGGTGGGGAATCCTTCGATCGGCAATCCCTCGGTCGGCAATCCCTCGGTCGGTAATCCGTCGATTGGCAACGCGTCGGTGACCGACGCCAGCTACGACCTGACGAACACCGGAAACACAACCTCCGCCTACACGGTCAAGCTATTCGGAAGTTCGTCGATCCCCTCGAACCTGCAGTTCCAACTGATCCTCAACAAGGTTTACTACCTGAACGAACCGGGTGGCACCGATGGTTGCACGTTGCAGGTGCAGCCCACCAACGTGATCCTGTCCAACATTCCGACGCCGCCAATCGTGACCGATCCCAGCACCCTGGGCAACCCTTCCGTCGGCAACCCCTCGGTGGGCAATGCCACGGTCGCCGTACCTCCGGGCGACACGGTGCAGATCACGTTGCGCATCAGCGCTGGGCTCGATCAGAACGGCAATCCGCAGCCGCCGCTGACGACGGACCAGGTGCAGAGCATGGTCCTCAACAACATTACTCCGGTGGCGGTGTCGCAGGCGATCAACACCCAGGACTTGGGGAATCCCAATCCGCAGCCGGCGCTGAGTTTGACCATCCTCACTAAGGCCCTGCCGAACGCCAGCACCAACACCGACGGTGCTTACAGCCAGCAATTGATGGCGATCGGAGGCGTCGTCGGCCCGCCGACTACGAATTACACCTGGACGCTAGCCGGCGACAGCAGCCTGCCGCCGAACGTTTCCCTCAGCCCCGCCGGGGTGATTAGCGGCACGCCAACCACCGGCGGCACCTACAACTTCATCGTTCAGGTGGCGGATGCAGCTTCGCCGACGCCTCATGTGGCGCAGCAGGCGCTGAGCATCGTGGTAATCGCGCCGCTCTTGTTCACGCCGCCAGCCAATGAAAATCTGCTTACAAATCAATCGCTCGTGGAGAACCTCGCGACCTACACGAGCGGTGGCTTGCCCCCGTATCAGTACGCGATTACTGGCGGTTCGCTGCCGGCGGGCTTCACCTTGGACGGCTCCACCATCAGCGGCGCCTCGAGTACACCCGTTTCTTCCAGCTTCACCGTCGGGGTGACGGATGCCTTGAACAGCACTGGGTCCAGCGTGCAGACGATCAACGTCGTGTTTCCGCTTTCGGCCACCGCGCCCACCCTGGCCACAGCGTTCGTGGGCCAGCCTTACAGCGCGCTGTTTGGCGCCACCGGCGGCACCACGCCGTACACCTGGAGCGTCAGTCCGCCCACGGCGCTTTCCGATTTCGGACTCTCATTGAACGCGGCAACCGGGCAAATCACCGGATCGCCCACGCTTTCGGGTACCATCAACTTCTCGGTCACGGTGACGGATTCCTTCGTGCCGCAGCAGAGCCAGACCCTCTCAAACCTCAGCATCAGCGTGCACCACGGCGATGACGATGAGGAATAACTACGGTGGCTCGGGCGTTGGCTCATCGCCCATCACCCCACCACTTCACAGGCAACTGTGAACACCAATGAGCCTGCCGGGGTGCGCGAAATTTAGTGGGAGCTCAGACGGCGCTGAGCGTCGCTTAGAAGCGGCCCGGCGCCTTTTTCCTGCAGGCTGACGAACGTCTTGTAGGAATCGGCCGCCGTAGGGCTCTTCAACCCTTCCTGCACACGGCCGAGGTAATAGTAGAGCGGCGGGACAATGCGGAACGTCGGCACGTCATCCAAAAACACCGCGCTGGCCTCGCCCTTGCGCCGCAGGCAAAGCTCGAATTCGGAATCGGCTTCGGTGAACATGCCGGCGTCCAAGTAGGCGCGGCCTAGATCATAGTGACCTAACCAGGTGTCAGTAATCTTCTGCGCCGCCTGGAGCA
>JAIQFM010000157.1 GCA_020073285.1 Terriglobia bacterium
GCAGACTAGCTTAGATGGACTCAGAAGAAAAAAGAACCACGATCCCCACCGATAAACACGGATCGAAGATCGGTTCCGCTTTTATCCGTTTGAATCCGTGTAATTCCGCGGTTAATACTCGACCGAGACCAGGTACAGCCCGCTCGCCGGCGCCGTCGCCCCGGGATTCGCGGAGCGGTTGCGCGCCTGCAGAATGCGTGCGATGTCCGTCGCGCGCAAGCTTCCCTTTCCGATCAGCACAAACATCCCCACCAGGTTGCGCACCATGTGGTGAAGGAACCCGCTGCCGCGCACGGTGTAGATCGACTCATCTCCCGCGCGCTGCCACTGCGAGCAGAAAACGGTGCGCACGTTGGAGCGCGCGCCGTCGTCCTCGCGCCTTTCCGGATCAACTGCGGCCAACGATGTGAAATCGCGCTCGCCGACAATCTCGGCTGCCGCCGCAACCATTGCCTGCTCGTCGAGGGGATACGGATGATGGTAAACGTAGCGCGCTAGAAACGGCGGGCAAATGTCGCCACGAAAAATCCGGAATTGGTAACTCTTGCCACGCGCTGACTTGCGGGCATGAAATTCCGCCGGCGCCTCCTCAATGTGCAGCACCCGAATCGCCGCCGGCAACACGTCGTTCAGCGCGACCATCAAATTCGCCGCCGGAATGGAAGACGCAATCGCGCACGACGCCACCTGCCCCAGCGCATGCACGCCGGCATCGGTGCGGCCCGAGCCCTGTGGCATCACGCTCTCGCCGGTGATCCGCCGCAGCCCATCGGCCAGTGCGCCCTGGATCGTAAGGCGATCGGGCTGCACCTGCCAGCCGTGAAAGTCGGTGCCGTCGTAGGCGAGCGTGAACTTGAAATTGCGCATTCGAACCACGGCCAATGCGACCAAAGTGCCGGGTTGGTGTTTACAGAATCTTTACTCAACACAACTGCGGTGGGCCGCGCCCCGTCGGCTATACTAGTGCGTTTCTGCGACCAGCAGCGGCGGCCCCGTCCGAACGGGAGTTTTTTGAACCCGCCGGAGGCCATTTGCGTATCCACGGTTGACGATTGGGGCCCCCGGCAGTCTATCGCACTGCACTGCTATACGACTTACTGGAGAGAAGCGCATGTCTTCGAGGTCTTTTCTTGTGTTTCGCGGCAAGTTGTTGGTCCTGGCATTACTGGCCGGCGTCACATCATCAAGCTGGGCGCAACGGACTGACTATTCCAAGGGCCACCCCCCATTGCCGAACCCCATCGCGCCCTATCAAGCGCGCGACGTCGCTCCCCCGCGTTTCGCCAACAGCCCGCGCATTGACCAGTTGATTAAGGAAGGCAAGCTGATGCTGTCGCTGGACGACGCCATCACGCTGGCGCTGGAAAACAATCTCGACCTGGCGATTGCACGCTATAACCTCGACATCGCCGACACCGACATCTTGCGCACCAAGTCAGGCGCGGCGGCACGCGGCGTGGCCACCGGCCTGGTCCAGGGTACGCCTGGCGGCGGCGTTGGCGGTTTCGGCAGCGGCGCTTCCGGCGCCAGTGCCGGCGGCACTTCCAGCGCCGCCGGCGGCGCGGGCACCGGCACCGGCGGACTGGTCACTTCCACCACCGGCGTCGGACCCACCGTGCCCTCCTTCGATCCTTTCCTCAGCGGTACCTTGGAGATCGAGCACGCGATCACGCCGCAGTCGAACACCATCGTGGCCGGCGTGGCAAACCTGACGCAGAACACGGGCACCGCGAATTTCAGCTACAACCAGGGCTTCGCCACCGGCACCAACATGAGTGTGGGCTTCAACAACTCCCGCATTACCACCAACAGCGTATTCACCGACCTGAACCCGCTGCTCAGCAGTACCTTCCGGCTGACGGTGAGCCAGCATCTTCTGCAAGGCTTCGGCATCGCGCCCAACCTGCGCTTCATCCACATGGCCAAGAACAGTCGCGAGATCGCCGACGTCGCCTTCCGCGGCCAGGTGATCTCCACCGTGACCCAGATCCAGAACATTTACTGGGACCTGGTCACGGCCTACGAAGACGTGCGTGTGAAGGAGCGCTCGCTGGGGCTGGCCAACCAGTTGCTCACCGACACCCAGAAGCAGGTGCAGATCGGCACCCTGGCGCCGATCGAGAACGTGCGCTCGCAGAGCGCCGTCGCCTCCGCCAAGCAGGACCTGATCGTCAGCCAGACGGCGCTACAGTTGCAGCAGTTGCTGACCAAGAACGCCCTCTCGCGCAATCTGCAGGACCCGGCGCTGGCCGCGGCGGAGGTGATCCCAACCGACACCATGGTGATGCCGACTTCCGAGCCGGTCACGCCCATCCAGGACCTGGTCAACGACGCGCTCGCGCACCGCTGGGAGTTGGCGCAGTCGCGCATTGACCTCACCAACCGCGACATCAACAAGAAAGCGGCACGCAGTGCGCTGCTGCCCACGCTCGACCTGTTCGCGTTCTACGGCGCGTCGGCCCTGGGCGGGCAGCAGAACCCGCTTGGCATTTGCGGAGCCCCAACGGCTAATCCGGCTCGCTGCCTGGCGGCGGGAACCATCGTTACTGCGGGCTACGGTTCGACTTTCGGCAGCCTCTTCGACTCGACCGCGCCCGACAAGGGCGTCGGCTTGTCGCTGACCATCCCCATCCGCAACCGCAGCGCGCAGGCCGACCAGGTGCGCTCCGAACTGGAGTACAGCCAGGCGCAGATGCGGTTGCAGCAGCTCGAGAACCAGATCCGCATCGAGGTGCGCAACGCACAGTACGCGCTGGAGCAGAACCGGGCGCGGGTTGAGGCCGCCGAGGCCGGCGCCAGGCTGGCGGCGCAGAGCCTCGACGCCGAGCAGAAGAAATATCTGCTCGGCGCCTCCACCAACTACGCCGTGCTGCAGTCGCAGCGCGACCTGGCCCAGGCGGATTCCAACCTGCTGGCAGCGCGCGCTGCCTACGAGAAGTCGCGCGTGGAAGTGGATCGCGCCACCGGCCTGACGCTCACGCATCTCGGCATTGATGTCGCCGACGCCGAAACCGCGCAGGTGAAGAAGACTCCGAATGTGCCGGGGGTGGTGCCGCGCAGCCAGAACCCGCAGGCGCCGCCGATCGCCCCGGAACAGCCTTACACGCAGCCGCTGCCGCCGGCGCAAACCAGCCCGCTCGGACAGCCCCCGGCGCAACTACCTCCGCCGCAGACCCCCGTCCCGCCGGAGTTGAAGTAACGAAGTAACAGAGTGGCCGGTGGTCAGTGGCCAGTGGAGGCCGGGTGAAAGCCCGGCCTTCTCATTGCCGAATTGCAGTATTGCAGAATTGAAGCGAGCGAGACTGTCTGCTTCGTGGTTTTCAATTCGGCAATTCGAAAATTCGGCAATTCGCCAATTGCACCATTGTCCTCCGCGTCCTCTGTGGTTAAATCCCCCCGTGACCCTCTCGGTCGTCATCATCGCGCGGAACGAGGAGGAAAACCTTCCGCCAACGCTGCACAGCGTGGCAGGACTGGTGCGTGACCTCTCAGGCGAGATCGTCATCGTGGATTCCGGCTCCACCGACCGCACCCTGGAGATCGCGGCCGCCGCCGGAGCAAAAATTTTTCGCGAGTCGTGGAAGGGCTTTGCCGGACAGAAAAATTCGGCGCTCGACAAGGCAACCGGCGATTGGGTGCTCTCCCTCGATGCCGACGAGCCTTTGGAACCGGCGGCGGCGGACGAAATTCGCGCACTGCTGGCCCGCGGTCCTCAAGTCGACGGCTACTGGATTCCGCGCAAGAATTTCTTTCTCGGCCGCTGGATTCGCCACGGCGGCTTTTATCCCGACCGCAAGCTCCGCCTCATCCGCCGCGGCGCCGCGCGCTGGGAGGAACACGGCGCGCACCCGACCATGTCCATCACCGGACCCACCGCCAACCTGCGCCATGCCATCCTGCACTACGCTTATCCCTCGCTAAGCGGCTACATCGCGCACATGAATAGCTACTCCTCGATGCAGGCCGAGCTCATCCACGCGGCGCGCCCGCGCGGATTCGACCTGGTGAACATCATCGTCAATCCGCTGGCCACGTTCTTTTACAACTACGTTGTGCGCCTCGGCTTTCTGGACGGGCGCGAGGGTCTGCTGCTCCACCTGTATCATTCCGCCTACGTAAGCTGGAAATATGCCAAGGCATGGGAACTCTCACGCCGAAAAAGCCTCTAGCCGACATTTTCAAAACTGGTTGATTCAGATTCGCCAGAGCTCTCGCGGCGACTTCCCCGGCAACGTCGATGGCGCCGACTTCGCCGGCGGCGCCGGATCAGCCTTCGGCTCTGGCGCTGCTTCACTGTCAGGAGCCTTCGGGGTGTCGGCTGGCGCTTTGGGGGCCGGTGTCCCATAGTGCGGGTCGGTCGTGTAGATCTTTTCCCGCTGTTTGGCGAGCTCTTGGGTGCGGATTTTGGTCAGTTGCTTGCTGTCGCCCCACAGCAGTTGTATGAGATTGTGCTGCTTGTCGATGGTGCCGCCCTGCTGTGCCACGACCAGTACCATGACGAGACAGGTCAGCAGCACCATCATGCGCGCCCACCGGCCCTTCATGTCCACCCGTTCACGTTCCAGGAAACTCGCCATAGGCACCTCGCCTTTGCTGGAGGTTACCCATGTGACTTCGCAACCTGAGCGCCATACGCAAGTGGTTGAGAACAGGCCGCCTCCTGGTGAGTGCGGACCAGGACTTGCTACCTGCGTGGGCAATCTCTTGCTACCTTTAGGAAAAACTTTGACCTTCCTTGAAACGGAGGCTGGTTGCGACCGCTCGACGCATCTCTTATGATGAACAGTTTGCTCGAACCAGACCTATGGCTGACACCAAGCGCACGGATAAGCAGGTTGCCAAGGCGGGGCCCCCAGCACGCGCCGATGTCGCGCATGCCACAGTGCAAGAGTCTCCTGTAGCCGACGTTTTCTCGGACCGGCACCCCTCGCGGTCCGAAAGGAAGTGGGCCGAGTCCGCGCTGGCGAGGACTTTGGAGAAGGCACCAGAGAAGCCCATCGGCGCACCCTCGGGCATCAATCTCGACGAACACGGTCGCGCCCGCTACTCCACCATCTCCGGCTACCCCGTGCGCCGGCTCTACACCCAGGCCGACCTGCCCGAGGACTGGAAATACGACGACTACCTTGGCTACCCCGGCCAGCCGCCCTACACGCGCGGCATTCACGCTTCCGGCTATCGCGGCAAACTTTTTACCATGCGCCAGTTTTCCGGCTTCGCCTCGCCGGAAGAAACCAACGAACGCTATAAGTACCTGCTCACCCACGGCGGCACCGGCCTCTCGGTTGCCTTCGACCTGCCTACTCTGATGGGCTACGACAGCGACCACCCCTGCAGCGAGGGCGAGGTTGGCAAATGCGGCGTCGCCATTGATTCGCTGGAGGACATGGAGATCCTCTTCAACGGCATCGACCTGGAGAATGTCACCACTTCGATGACCATCAACTCTGGCGCTTCCGTGCTGTGGGCGATGTACCTCGTCGTCGCCGAGAAGCAGAAAGCCGACTGGACGAAAATTTCCGGCACCATCCAGAACGACATTCTCAAGGAATACATCGCGCAGAAGGAGTACATCTATCCGCCGGCGCCCAGCATGCGCCTGGTGATTGACACCTTCGAGTTCGGCAGCAAGTTCACGCCGCGCTTCAACACCATTTCCATCAGCGGCTACCACATCCGCGAGGCCGGCTCCACCGCGCTGCAGGAGCTGGCATTCACCATTTACGACGGCGTCGAGTACGTCGAGTGGGCGCGCCGCCGCGGCCTCGACGTGGACGAGTTCGGCCCGCGCCTCAGCTTCTTCTTCAACGCGCACAGCGATTTTTTCGAGGAGCTTGCCAAGTACCGCGCCGCACGCAAAATCTGGTATCGGCTGATGAAGGATCGCTTCGGCGCCACCCACGACCGCACCCGCCTGCTGCGCTTCCACACCCAGACCGCCGGCGTCTCGCTCACCGCGCAGCAGCCGATGAACAACATCGCACGCGTCGCTATCCAGGCAATGGCGGCGGTGTTGGGCGGCACGCAGTCGCTGCACACCGACGCCCACGACGAAGCCCTCGCCCTGCCTACCGCCGACGCCGCCCGCATCGCGCTCCGCACCCAGCAGATCATCGCCTACGAAACCGGCGTCGCTCAGACGATTGACCCGCTTGGCGGCTCGTATTTCCTTGAGCGCCTCACCCTCGACATGGAAAAGGGCGCGTTCGACTACTTCGACAAGCTCGACGCCATGGGCGGCATGGTGAAGGCCATCGAGCGCGGCTATCCGCAGAAGGAAATCGCCGAAGCCAGCTACCAATACCAGCGCGCCGTGGAAAAGCGCGAGAAGGTCATCGTCGGGGTAAACGATTTCACCATTGAGGAAGAGTCGCCCACGATTCTCTACATTGACGACTCGGTGGAGAAGCGGCAGACCGACAAGCTGAAGAATCTGCGCCAGCGCCGCAGCAACGACGAAGTCCGCCGCCGCCTCGACGCGCTCAAGATCGCTGCGGCGCAGGAACCGCAAGTCAAGGCCGACGGCACGATCTCCGATGCCAATACCATGCCCTACATCATCGAAGCCGTCCGCGCCTACGCCACCGTGGGCGAAATCTGCGACGCCCTGCGCGACGTCTACGGCACCTACGAGGAAGCCAGCATCACGTAAAATCTTTCGCCAGCGCCAAGTACTGGTGTATATCATGCATCGAAATGAAGCAGAGCGAAGCGGATGCCCTCCTGGCCATGGCGAAGCTCTTTGTCGGCACCGCGAGGGTGTCCCTGGTCCCAGGCGTTGACGAGTCCCACGAATTGGTGAGTGCCGACGAAAAGGAACAGTTCATGCTGGACATCTGGCGCGGCACCATCCGGATTGCCAAGCTGAAAAAACAAACTCGTGCGAGAAAAATTACCGTTCTCGCACGCCTCGACGTGGACGGCTCACCGCACACCAACCCCGACGGCACTACAATCGGAGGGACGCACTTGCACCTGTATAAAGAGGGATTTGAGGATCGTTGGGCGTTTCCGGTTCCATCATCTTTCTCGAATCTGACGAACATCAACCAAGTCTTCGTCGATTTTTGCGCGTACTGTAACATTCAGCGGCCACCCGCAACGCAGGTGGCATTGATATGAATCGGGCGGAATGTCAGAAGCTCGTTGATGCGTACTTGGAATGGCTGAAATCTGGGCTATCAATCCACGAAGTCGGTGGCGCCTGCGAGCTAACGACGCCTTTTCTTGACCGCCACAATGATCACATCCAAGTCTACGCCGTTCGGAAGAATGGTTCGATCTTGCTCTCGGATGATGGATACATCATGTCCGATCTCCGCACGAGCGGCCTCGAACTGAATACTCCCAAACGTAAACTTCTTCTCGAATCAGTGCTCAATGGATTTGGCGTTCGCGTCGAAAACAACCAACTCTTAGTCGAAGCTTCTCCGAAATCTCTGCCACAGCGGCTGCACTCGTTGATGCAAGCAATGCTCGCTGTTAATGACATGTTCGTTATGGCGCAACCAAATGTGGCAAGTTTTTTTTGGGAGGATGTGAAGCGCTTCCTTGATGAACACGAAGTCCGCTACAGCCCACGCATCAAGATTTCGGGAAAGAGTGGGTTCGATCACGGAATCGATTTTGTAATTCCAAAGTCCAAGACGAGGCCAGAACGATTCCTTCAGGCCATAAATGCTCCCTCGAAGAACAACATCGGCGCGTATCTATGGCTTCTCAACGACACGAGAGAGGCCCGAGGTCAAGATGCTGAAGCATACGCATTTCTGAATGATGAAGAACACGACGTGGCGGGTGAAATCGTCGAAGCTCTGCAGGCATATCAGGTCAAACCTGCACTATGGTCACATCGCGAACAGTATGCTAACGAGCTAGCAGCATGATAGCCCACGGTCTCAGATCGAAATTCAATACGCCGCTGCTTCCGCCTTTCCGGCTTCCACTCATTGCCCAACTGCCCTGCCACTCTCCACCTGGTTCACCACCAACACGCTCGCCAGCACAACTACCGCTCCAACCAACATTCTCGTCGTCACCGCTTCCCCGCCCATCGCCCATCCCAACACTACGGCAATGATCGGATTGACGTAGGCATGCGTGCCGACTCGCGCGGCGGTGCTCACCCGCATCAGCCACGTGTATGCGTTAAACGCAATGATCGATCCAAATACGATCAGGTAACCGAGCGCCGTCAGCGGCCGCTCGTTGCGCTAGGCTTTACAAGTTTTTACCGTCCCTGCGAATCTGATCCCTGCCGCGCCAAATCTATAATCCCGTCATGCGCCGCGCCATCACTCATCTCAAGAAATCCGATCCCGTCATGGCCTCGATCATCGCCCGCGTCGGCCCTTTCCGCCTCGACCGCCGACCCGCTACGTTTGAGGCCATGGTCCGCGCCATCGTCTTTCAGCAACTCGCCGGCGCCGCCGCCCGCACCATCTACCAGCGCCTGCAAAACGCCTGCGAACAGGCGCTCGGCGGGCAGGACACCGAGCGCTCTCTCTACGGCGGCTTCATGATCACGCCCGAATCCGTGCTCGCCCTCACCGAAGACCAGATGCGCGCCTGCGGCCTTTCCCGCCAGAAGCTCAGCTACATTCGCGACCTGGCGCACAAAACCATTGCGCGCGACGTGGACTTCGCCATCCTGCCCAATATGTCGGACGACGAAGTCATCGAGCACCTCACGCGTGTGAAAGGCGTCGGTGTATGGTCGGCGCAGATGTTCCTCATCTTCGCCCTCGGACGCCTCGACGTGATGCCCACCGCCGACCTCGGCATCAACATGGCTATCTGCAAGGCGTACGGCAAGCGCAAAATCCCCAAGCCCAAGCAGATTTTGAAATTCTCGGAAAAATGGAAGCCCTACCGCTCCCTGGCCTGCTGGTATCTGTGGCGCTCGGCGGACAAGCCCGCCAAGAAAACTCAGCCACCGAGGACACAGAGGAACACGAAGGCCAAGAAAGCAAGAGCTTCGTTTTCCTCCGTGTCCTCTGTGGCTAAATTCTTTCTTGCGATTCCCGTTTTGTTGTTCCGATCCGCGTACATCCGCGGTTGACTATTTTTCTCCGTGTTCTCTGTGGTTAAATAGACTGTTCAATGCCAGGTGAACGCAAAATCCGTGTGCTCGTCGCCAAACCCGGTCTGGACGGGCACGATCGCGGCGCCAAGGTCATCGCCCGCGCCCTCCGCGACGCCGGCATGGAGGTCATCTACACCGGCCTGCGCCAGACGCCGGAGATGATCGTTAACGCGTCCTTGCAGGAAGATGTGGACGTGATCGGCCTTTCCATCCTCTCCGGCGCGCACAACGCCATCGTCCCGCGCGTCATGGACCTGCTCAAGCACAACCAGATGGATGACGTGCTGGTGCTGGTCGGCGGCATCATCCCCGACCAGGACGTGCCGCTGCTCAAGGAAAAAGGGGTGGCCGGAATTTTCCAGCCCGGCACCGCCATGGACGAGATCATCCAGTTCATCCGCCACAACGTGAAGCCGCGCGGCATTCCCGCCGTCACGTAAAATTCACCACGGAGAACGGATACGCGCAGATGCCGTAAAACGCCATTTCGTAATTTCGTAAATTACTAGGAGCGTGACCGAGTAATCAATTTTGCGGTCATATATTGCGGTGATCTGAATGGCGAACCACAATTGCTTGTGGTTGCGATCCGCGATTTTCCGTTAGTCAGACACGCTCCTAGAGCAGTTTAGGAATTGCTGTAGCCACCGACGAACTGTTCTTGGGAGGGGCACGGCTTCACAGGCTGCGGAAGAACTCTCTTTGACGGTGGTTTTGAAGGGGCGCGGCTTCAGCCGCGCCGAAAACTGTCCTAAGTTGGTGTCATTCCGAGTCGCGCCGACTGAGCGCAGCGAGGAAGGCGCGGCGAGGAACCTGCTTTTTGTTCCACCCTGACGGTTTCTCAGCAGCCTCTTCAGCCGTGCCGTTGAGGCCCGGAAATTCATCCGGCTTTAGCCGCTGAGGGACTGGTTCGCGGCTACACTATTTCCCAAACCGGTCTA
>JAIQFM010000158.1 GCA_020073285.1 Terriglobia bacterium
TCGACTCCCATGAGGAGATTCTTGATGGTGTGTGCGAGTCCGGCCACGGTCTGACCGACGGCGGCAAGGCGCTCTGCCTCGAGTTTTTCCTGTTCCAGGCGTTTGATTCCGCGCAGATCCTCGAGAAAAGCGGCGCATCCGAGATGTTGGCCACCACTTTTTAGCTCAACCGCCGAAAAATGGACCGGAATTTCCTGCCCTTGCGTGGAATGTACCGCAATCTCCTGAAGATCCAGTAGTTCTTTCTCGCACGCCTCGGACTCCGAGAACGCTTGCGGCAGCATCTCCTTGAGGCGCGCCGCAGTGGGGAGTTGAAGAGCCGTCCACGCCAGCAGTTCGCGTGCGGCGGGATTCATCAGTTTGGGGTTTCCGGTTGGATCCACCGCGAGGATGCCCGCAGGAGAGTTTTGGATCAATGCCTCGTAAAAATCCTGGGTCTTTCTGAGCTCGCGTTCCAGCTCATAAACCTGGCTGATGTCAGTCGCCATCTGGATGACATGCGCCACGCCCTCATCGCTGCGCGAAAGCGGCGAACTGGTAACGAAGTAATACGCAGGTGACCCGTCCGGATGGACGCCGACCTCACTGGACACGTGTTCGGCGCCGTCGGCAAAAGTCAGGACAGCGGTGCAGTTGCGGCAGGGAGTTTTGCGCCGTTTGCAGACTTGATAGCAACACTTGCCCTCGGGATCGCCGAACGTCTGTTTGAATCGCGTATTCACACGGACGAGATGGAAGTCTCGGTCGATGACAAACGCGGAACAAGGCACGCGTTCGAAGAGTAGATCGTATTGCCGCTGCCAAGTCCTGGTTGCCGTCAGGTCGGTTGTCATCTGGACAACGTAGTTGATGGCTCCAGATTTATCTTTCAGGGGTGAAAGGTGCAATGCGTACTGGCAGCTTCGTCCGTGCCGATCGATGCCGGTTTCATCGGAAACGCGCACGCGTCCATCCGCAAAGGTGGACTCGGACTGGCAGTTGTCGCATATCTGCGACTTTCCCTTGTACACCTCGTAGCAATGGCGATTCCGCCAATTGCCAAAATATTCCTCGAAGTTTTCATTAGCGGCCACGATCTTGTGGTCGCGGTTGATGACGGCCACGTTGAACGGCGCCTGCAACATGCTCACGCTCAGGAGCCCGTCCACTTCGACTTGGCTACGCCGCGGCATCATTTGCCCCCTGCGTCTGGTGGCGGCAGCACTACATTGATGCCCGTCAGTCCACGGCGACGGAGAACGATTTCACGGGAATCAATGACCTGGCGCTTGTCCTTGTGGCACCAGTCGCAGCGCGTCATCTCGGGCTTCTTGTTTTCTTTCGCCTTCTTGACGTGACATCCGATGCAGAGCCGGTGCATGGCCTCGGTGTATGCCACAGCCCGGTATTGCTTCACCTTGATGGCAGCGCCGGCCGGGACCAGGTCCTTGTGGCACTTGTCGCAGGCGACGGCGGTGGCCGCCGTGCGTGCCTGTCCCCGTGCGTGACACTGGTAACATGCCACCCGTCCTCCCGAGGGCGAGGCGTGCCAGTCGTGCCGGAATGAATCGCTCGGCAGGTACATGTCGCCATGGCAGCGGGAACAAGCCGTCCCCTCGTCCCGGGGAAGATTCATGTGGTGGCACTTCACGCACGATTGTTTGGCGCCCTCGCGTTTCTCGTGCTCCACGTGCTTGAACGTGACGCCGAAACCATCCAGGTTCCCATCAATCCAGAGGATGTCCCGCCCACCCCGGGCCTGGTGGACAGGGATGGGCTCGAGGCCGCGGGTTTCCGCCGCCTCAACGTGCAGGAACCCAAATCCAAACGCCGCCGCGATAATGAAGGCCATCGAATACGTGGTGCGGGCGGCGATGCCCGGAACTCCCAGCCAGGTGTCGTCCACCGCATCAAATTCGGGTAGCTTCAGGGGATCCTGTTCGGGATCGGCAGGACGTCGTTCCCACACCCTGAAGCGTTCGACCATGAATAGGAAAGCCAACACGGCGGCGGAGACCACGCCCACGCTGATGGCAATTTCCGTCCATGCGGGCAAGTAGAACGCGCCATCCGGCCTCAGGTGAGCCACGCCGCCGACGTCGATTCGGTTCAGAACCACGCCGAACACTACTAGCGACGCTGTTGCCCATTGCCCCGCCCGGCTCTGACGTACGCGTGAGGTCCAGAAAAGGGCGATGGGCACGATTGCCATCGCCGCAACTTCGAACCAGAAGATTGCGGCCCGCCAGTCAAAGGCCAGGAGTTGTCCAGCTTGGTGGCGAACCAGCAAGTCTCCGAATCGCACTGCCAGATAGATCAGCAACACCCAGCGCGACGCGCCCGCGAAGGAAGCCAACACCTCGCTCTCAGGTTGGCGGCGATACAGGTACGCGGTTACGTGGCTCTCGAATATCACCATCGAGATTCCGAGCGCGATCGCCGAGACCAGGAACAGAAGCGGCAGAATGGGCGAATACCACAGCGGGTGCAGCCGGTAAGGCATGATCAGGAATAGCGACCCGAGCGAGGACTGGTGCAGCGTGGATAGGCCGATGCCGAGGATCACCAATGGCAAGCGAGCTTTGACCAGCACCGCGCGTACCTTCGCCAGCCGCGGGAAGTCTTCGGCCGGCACGGGGAAGAATTCCAGCGCCAATACCGCCAGGTAAAGCATGACGCACCAGCCAACCTCGAACAGCGGCGAGTGCGGATTCCAGAACACCATCATGTGCCAGATGTTCCACGGCAAACCGAGATCGAAAAGCAGCGAGATCGCCACCGCCGCATAGCCGAGAAAAGCGGTGAGCACCGCGGGGCGTACCACGGCATGAAAACGATCGAGCTTGAAAATGTACACCGTCGCGGTAACGATGAATCCGCCGGCGGCCAGCGCGACTCCGGCCATCACGTCGAATCCAATCCAGACCCCCCATGGATTGGCATCGGAAAGATTGGTGCTGGCGCCGAGTCCAAAGAGAAAACGCGGCACCGCGACCGACGCCGCCAAGCCGAGCAGCGACCAAAGCACGAATTTCAGTCTGCGAACCCTATTCATCCGGTTCGTCCTTCTGCGGGTTCATACGTCGGCCGATAATCCAGTTCACGCCCGCCATCAACGTCAGCACACCACAAAAAGCAAACGGCACAGCTTCCATGGCCAGCGCGGTAGTGGATGGCAGAGGTTTCGTGCCCGGCGAATGGCCGCCAGTCAAGAACGAGAGATCGACGTTGGAGATATAGAGCACGGAGCTTCCACCCACCTCGTTCTCCCCCCAGACGGTGTTGACATACACGCCGGGGTTGTCGCGGATGCGGCGATGCGCTTCAGCAAGAAGTTGATCGCGGTCGCCGAAGATAGTCGCCTTGGTCGGGCACGCCTCGGTGCAGGCTGGCTGGCGTCCGGCGCTGATGCGGTCGTAGCAGAGAACGCACTTGCGGACGTACGGGACGGCAGCCTGCCACTCGTAACGCGGAATGCCGTACGGGCACGCCATCATGCAGTAGCGGCACCCCATGCACTTGGCGGCGTCGTACACCACGGCCCCGACACTGGTCTTGTGTAGGGCGCCGACAGGACACGCGGAGGCGCACGCCGGTTCGAGGCAGTGCCGGCATTGTTTGCGCACCAACGATTGCTGCGGGCCTTCAACGATCGAAGTCCAGTTCCTGGCCGACAAACCATCGTCGAGATCCCAGCGGCGGGGAAGATCCAGCGGAAGCTTGTTCTCCTTCTTGCAAGCGACGACACATTCGTGGCAGCCGTTGCACTTGGTCGTGTCAGTCAGAATCGCGGCTTTCATTTCGCGGAAACCTCATCCGCAGGCGCTGCCTGGACCATCCTCGAGTTCTTGACCCAGGTGGGGCGATCCGCGTGGCCCAGCGTCGCGGCAACCCGGTCACCGGCCCCGGCTGGAAACTTCCACGCCATAGCGGTGACGATCTGAGAAAGCGGTGCGAGGACGCAGTGCGCGATCTTGGTAAACGGAATCAACAGCATGATCAGGTTGGCCGAGTAAACGTGCACCAGCATCATGGCGTCATACGTCGTCGGACGGATGGCGAGGTTCGAGCAAACGTAGCCGGTAATGAACGGCAGGACCAGCAGCAGCGGCCACGCCAAATCCTGTCGGCGGCTGAGCTTCCGAGCGGCCGGATACAGGAACCGGCCCGAGAACAGTCCCAGCCCGGCCACGATCGCGACCAGCGCAAGATAGTTCGACAGCCGTTGGGGAAGTGCCGGCCAGGCGAATCCGGCAGCGCGCTTCCACAAAAGCACGTGTGCAGCCAGGAACAGCGGGACGAGCAGCAGTCCAAGATGAAAGAAAAACGAAATGGTGCTATAGACGGGCCGCTTTCTCCACAGCCGGTTCATCGGAAACAGCCAGGCGATTGTCTGGTTCCTCACTTCCCGCCAATTGACGATCTTGTCCGAACTGCGCCCATACGCCTCCACCAGTCCGAGGACCGTGAGGGCGAAGATCCGCGCCAAGCCGAGCAGCATCAATGAAAACGCGATGCGGAACAGCGGTCCACGCCCGAATTCAATCCAGGATTCCAATTCCCACCTCAGCCGAACACGATGGCCTTATACAGCAGGTCATGCAGTCCGACGATCTGGCAGTCAATGCCATGCTCTGCTACCAGCTCACGCAGTTGCTTTTTGCAATTGGCGCACGGCGCCACACAGTACTTGGCGCCCGTGGCTCGGATCTGATCGGCCTTCGCCTTGCCTCCGACCAACGTGCGGTAGGGCTGGATCTCGTCAATCGAAACCGTACCGCCGCCGCCACCGCAGCAGATGTTGTCGCGCCGGTTCGGCGTCATTTCGACATAGTCGCCACAGATTGCTTTCAGAAGCTCGCGTGGCTGCTCCACGATCCACCCCGGCCGCGCAATATTGCACGGATCGTGGTAGGTGACGCGCTCTGCAATTGCCCCGGCCTTCAATTTCAGCCGGCCTTCCTTCCATGCCTGGTGCGTGTACTCCATGATGTTGATCACCGGGAGGGCGTCCTTACCGCCGCAAAAGGCCGGGTAGAAGTACTTGGCGCTACGTGAGGCGTGGCCACATTCCCCAATCAAAATTTTGCGCACGCCGAGGCGTTGTGCCTCAACCTGGATTTTCTTTACCACGTGTTCCAGAATCTGGTCGCTGTAGAACAAGCCGTAGTTGATGCCGTCGAAGTATCCGGTGCCGATCGTCCAACTGTCCCCAGTTGCGTGAAACACGGTGGCATTCCCCATCAGCGTCTCGGCTTCCATAAGGAAGTCCGACACGGCGGGAAGGAAGAGGTATTCCGCCCCCTGTCGATCGACCGGAAACGACACGTCAACACCGATGCCGTCCTTGATCTCCTCGCTCAGAAACTCCAGCGTGTCGATCAACGCGGGTACTGGCACGGCCGACGTATTGCCGGTGGCGCCCAGCAACTGCTCACGAACGCTCACCGCCAGGGCACGGGGGACAATTCCGATTTCAGACAGGATGTAACGCCCCAGGTGAGTGATCAGTCCGTGATCGACGCCCATTGGGCACTCGAAATAACAGCGGCGGCAGGCGGTGCAGTTGTAGAACGACTCGGCCATTTCCTGGATCTTGTCGTCGGTTAATCCGGCATCGCCCAGAACGCGCGCTCGCAGCACACCGGAAACCGTGAAGTGACGGCGATACACGGACAGCAGCAACTCCGACCGGTGGCAGGGCACATCCCGCTCATCGCCTGTCGCGAGGTAAACCTGGCATTTCACCGAACAGCGGGCGCACTTGGCGCTCACCCGGACATAGTGGTCCAGCGCTACGCGGTAGTTGGTATGCTTCAGAATGGCGGCGAACGCCTGGAGAAAGCGCCGCGGTCGATCCGTGACATCAAAATCCTCGACATGATACCGGACCGGCAGACGTTGCTTGCGCACTATGTCCGGCTTCTTTGCAGAAGCGAACGCCTTACGCCGTTCTTCCGTGCTCAGCGGCTCCATGGGCCCTCTGTTATGCCGTCCGGCGACGAAGAAACACACGGCGATGGGATCGGCAAGCCTGCGCGCTTGGCAGGCCGACGGCGCTATCCGCGCGCCTCCCCCGGACTACCGCCTCTCCGGGCGACTCCGCGCTGGTTTAGAGGGTACCCTTGCTTGTCCTTGTAAGGTGTGACGCGAATCACGGCTCAATGGCAACGCGTCATTCAGGGTGCAGCCTTGGGACGAGCGCCGAGCCTGCCGGTAGGCTCAAGGGGCGGTCGCCACTGCTTGTGCTTCAGCGGCCGGCTCAAAGCTGGAGATCGCTGAGCCTGAATTCCCAGCCACAATACTTTTCCGCGGGAGCTTCCGGAGGACAGTGGAGACAACTTGTCTGGATTCGCGGATCAATGGTTCGCGCAAAGGTAGCAAACTCGACCAGACCGACCGGCTTGCAGGGAAAATCGGGCAGATTCTTGCGACGACGCGTTTCTTGAACGCGGCACACGTCGGTGAAAAAACGCAGCCGCTGCCGGTCCTCGGACCACTCGACATGCTGTGCATTAATCAGGCTGTACATACGCAGGTTGAGAGCCGTTTCCAGAGCGCCCAGCCCGCCGCCTGGCGGGATGTCGAACGTGGCCATGATCCGGCGGGCCTCCGCTGCCGCGAACCGTGCCCAAGAGCGGGTGTCCAGATCGATGGCGGCTTCCATGCCGAGCCCTTCCTCCACTGCCAGGAACCAACAGCCATCGTGCGCCAGCCAGTTTTTCGCGAACATTTCCAGGGCGCGAAGAAGCTGTTCTCGGCTCATTGTTTCAAAGGCGCTTGCAGGTTGAGTAGACATGGCTCGATCGCTCCTTGAGCGAGAAAACTACACGCGGACCCGCCCGCACACCGTTAGGCGACGGGCGGCCGCTTGAATGTCCCAGCACGCCTGCAAAGGACGATGTAGCTGTAGCGTCCAACCGGGGTTGGTGGATCGCACGACCAGTCGTGGGACACCAGGTATCGGCGGACTTCCCCGGCGTGAATGCGGTGTTCCAGCGGCGGCCCTGGAGGATGTTCCACATCCGTGCGCCAGTCGAGGATGGCCAGGCTGCCGCCTGCCTTGAGAATACGGTTCATCTCCCTCAGGGCCCCGGCGTGGTCGGGCACCTCGTGCCAGACGTTGGCCAAGAAAGCTAAGTCGCAGCTTTCAGAATCCAGCGACGTCGCGTCGGCACTCCCCTGGACCAACGATATGTTCGAGGGTGCATCGGTCGCGATCAGCTTGTTCGCCAGCAAGCTCAGCATTTCCCGTTGCAGATCCACGGCGAAGACTTTGCCGTCGCATGAGATGGCGCGGGCGATCGGGATGGCGAAATAGCCGGTCCCGGTACCCACATCGGCCACGGTGATGCCAGCGCGCAACGGCAGCAGGCTGAGGACCAAATCCGGAGGTAGCCATTGCAGGCGCTCCGGTTTGTCCAGCCTGTGGGCCTCCGCGACGCTCATCACGCGGTCAGCATTTTCCATCGGCACGGTCCTCTCGTCGTTCTTCCAACTCCGCGGCCGACCTCGGCCGCCAGCGTGTGGCGCCGCTCACCGTTCATAACCGCGAAACCGACGCTAGTCTACCCCGCGATGCCATCTCTTTCATGTAAATCACGGCACGGGTCCACCTTCGTCCCCCCTGGCGTCCAGCATGCGCTGCACGACGGGCGCCGGTTCTTGCGAGCAGCAAAACGATTCCGCAAGCCGGCCAGAACGAACGACCGTTCTACTTTAGTAACATTGTTAATTGCGAATATGCTTAATACAGCAACACGTGATTTGTATCACAGCGCGGGCAGGCTTTCCGGCGCACCATGATTCCCGGCGTATTCATTCTTTGCCAGGAAGGCCACTCATGCGTTGCGCGAAAATCATCTTTCTCATTCTGACTTCCGCCGTCCTGCTTGCCCTGCCGGCTTCCGCCCAGGACGGCAAGGCCCTGTACCGAAATAACTGCAAGGTTTGTCACGACAAGGGGTCTCTCCATAAGCAGTACGCGCCAATGACCCTCACCCAGGCGCAGTGGCGCAAGTTCTACAGCGCCAAGCTCGCCGCCTCGCACGCGACCGTTGTACATCCCAATACCGGGAAGAAGCTGTTCGAATCGCTGACACCGGAACAGATGAAGGCGATCCAGCGCTTCTGTATCGATCACGCCGCCGACTCGGAAGCGCCGGCGACTTGCGGCTAAGAACGGCTTTGGAACGCTTCTTATAAAGGAAGGACTTCATGCGTACATTTCTTGCCAGTGTCTTATCGGTCGTCCTGCTGGCGGGACCCGGAGCGTGGGCGCAACAGAAGGCGCCGGCGCCGAACAGCGATTCCTCCGAGCTCCGCCAGGAAGTCGATAACCTGAAAAAAACCATTGCCGCCCTGGAGGCGCGGATCGCCGCCCAGGAGCAGCAGAAAACCGCAGCACCGAAACCGGCGGCCGCCGAGGGCACGGTATCGGCGGCGGACCTCAAAGACCTGGATGACCGGGTCAACAGCACGGAGAGAAAATCCGCGATGGACCGGCTGAACTGGAGCGGAGACTACCGCTTCGAGGCCCACACCATCCGCGGCAATGTGCCCAATCACTACGACGGCATGAACCTCCAGAACCTGGTGGTGCGCACCTTATGGTTGACGGCGCCCACCAGCCAGGGCGGGCTCGGCCAGGCGTTCAATCCCGCCATGCTGCAAACGACGACGCCGGCGCAGTTCAAGGGAATGCTGGATGGCGCGGTGGCCGCGAACTACGGCTCGTACCAATACTTCACCAACAATCTGACCTTCAACCAGTTGAAGCAATCGATGGGACAATTCCCGGCCGCCATGCAGCAACAGTTGATGGGTTACCTGATGCAAGCTCCCGGGGTGTACACGCCCGGGTACTCGGACAACACCGACGCACTCTTCACCAATCGCTTGCGGCTGCGCTTCAACGCCAAGGTCTCCGATAACGTCAGCGTGGATGCGCGGCTCAGCATGTACAAGGTATTCGGCGACTCCACGGGCGTGCAGATGTTCAATGGTCAGCCCAACACGCTGGCGATCGACGGCACCACGGTTGGGGTGCCTTCCGGCGACATGGTGCGGGTGGAGCGCGCGTTCTTCAACTGGACGAATATCGGCGGCTCGAAGATGTATTTCTCGATCGGACGCCGCCCGTCCACGGATGGCCCGCCGCTCAATTTCCGGCAAGACGAACCCCGCGGCGGAACGCCCACCGGCGCATTGTTCGACTACCAATACGACGGCATGACGTTGGGGTATCACCTCACCGAGAAAACCACGGTGCGGGCGTGCTACGGGGTCGGGTATTCCTCCGGCTTCGGCAACGGAAACCTGCTCAAGACGCCGGCCGACCGGCTCAAGGACGTTCACCTGTTGGGCGTCATGAGCGACGTGTATGAAAGCGAGACCGCATTCGTTCAGGCGATAGCCGCGCATGCCTGGAACGTGACCGACGGTTTCAACGGACAGATCGTTCTTCCGAACAACCCGATTACGGGCGACGTCATTGGAGCGCCGGTGATCATGCGTTACACACCATCGGCGAACCTGGGCGGCATCAACCTGTACGGAATTGTCGGGCAAAAGAAGTACGGCCCGATGGACATGTTCGTGAGTGTCAACTGGGATAGCCTGCGCCCCAATGGCGTGACCACGCCCTTCGGCGGCCTGGGCAGCGATCCCTTCGATGTTCCCGTCAATCACGAGGGACACATGATCTACGCGGGACTGCGTTACAGCTTCCCGCAAAACGACGGCAAAACGAAAGTCGGCTTCGAGTTCAACCAGGGTTCGAAGTATTGGTTCAACTTTGCCAATGCGGAGGACGACATC
>JAIQFM010000159.1 GCA_020073285.1 Terriglobia bacterium
CATCCCTACAATCCCCACCAGGCGGACAAGAATGTTGAGGTTGGGGATTTCTATTTCAAGCGCAACAACTACCGCGCCGCCGAATCGCGCTACGCGGAGGCGCTGGACTACATGCCGAACCACGCGGCGGCCACCTACAAACTGGCTGAGGCGCAGGAAAAGCTAGGCAGAACCGCGCCGGCGCGCAGCAATTATCAGAAATACTTGAATCTGCTGCCGCACGGCGAATTTGCCGAGTTGGCCAAGAAAGGGCTCGCCCGTCTCGACACGCAGGCCAAGGACACGCCGCCTACTTCTCCACCCGCTCAAAAACGCCGGTAGAGGCATTCACTGCAACCCTCAGCTTCGCTTCCGACGGGCTGGTTCCGTAGATCACGTGCCAGGTCAGCACATTCTCCCTTGGGTTCCAATCTAGTAGATAGATGATCGGCTGCTTGGGATCCGCCTTGGTCAGCTTTTCGCCGCCGTGCTGCTGCGCGACTTCGAAGGCCTTGTCGGAATCGACCTTGAGGAACGCCGGATCGAATACCTGCGTGGAACTGTTGGTTGGACTGTAGGTGTCCTCCGTGCCGGAGTTAATGCCCGCCGGTGGCGCGTCCTCGGAATGAACCCCGGACCAGACGTGTGCCCGGATCGAACGCCGCGCCGCCGAAGCGAAGCCGGCGCGCCAGATTACCGCCTTGCCGTCCTTGCCGGTGTAGTCCTTGAACGGATTGGACTGCAGGTTGTAGGGACGCGCGTCGGGCGCCCACAAGTGCGCCGTCGCATAGAGCTTCTGGAATGCCTCGCGGGCGGTGCATTCGACGGTGGGCTCCTCTTTCCTCGCGGCCGCCGGCGCCGACGAAGAATCCGGCTTGGCGGGGGTACCGCTGTCACAGGCAACCAGTGCGATCAAGAAGACGAGCGATAAGCCGAAGGAACAGATTCTCATGGGCAGCTTCCTATTCATATAATCCGCAGCCGCGCGCCAGCAAAAACCATCATTGTAATGGACGCGAGGAAACGTCCAATGGATTTCTACCTGCAACGCGCCAGCGATGCGATTGAACGCGAGACCGACGGGATGTCAGCCGCGCAATTGGCCTGGCATCGCGACGGCAAGTGGAGCACGGCGCAAGTTCTGGAACATTTGTCGCTGGCCTTCAGCAGCACCAGCAAGGCGATGGAGCGCGCGGTGCAGCGGGGAAGCGCCAATGCCCGACCGCCAACCCTGCGTGAATGGCTGGTCACGCTGATCGTGGTCAAGGTCGGATACTTTCCGACAGGGCGGCAAGCGCCGGAATGGACGCGCCCTCGCGGCCTGGAGCCGGAGAAGGTGGTCGAGAATATTCGCACGTCGCTCTCGAAAATGGACGCGAAAATCGCGGAGGCGCAGGCCAAGATTGGCAATGGCATCGTTGCCGTGCATCCCATTATCGGGCCGCTCACCGCCAACCAGTGGCGCAAGTTCCACTGGGAACACACGCGCCACCACATGAAGCAGGTTCGCGCCTTGCGTGCGGCGAGCGCATGATCGTGGCTCCGGCGACGAAACATCAGCCACGGATTCCACGGTGACCACAATGAAATCCGTAAGCATCCGTGCAGATCGGTGGCTTCTAGGTAGCGATTCGCCGGCAGCCACCCCGCTAAACCGGACTGGCCGTCCGCTCATGGTTGATCGCCACAAAAGCTTAGGGGACGCTAGATGCGTCCCCTTTGCGCTGCATTGAACTTACGGCTTAGTGCTTTTTGGTTTTCTTTGCAGCTTTCTTACCACCCTTTTTCGTTGCCATGGATCTATTCTCCCTTCCATTGTTCATGGATTCGCAACGATGCTTCGTTGCAATTGTTTGAATGTATAGAGTCATTCAAAAACGAAGTCAAGCAAAAAATCCGACGAACCAGAGTTCGCACATCAACTCGCGCGAAAACTCGGCGCGCGATCGCCCAAAATCTCGCGGACACTCACTTCAGTAACCGAAACGCGACGCCACTGAAGGAATCCTGCAGTGCGTGCCCGATCATTCCCGGCCGCAGGCTCTTGCGCCACGCCGCCAGAATGCCGAACAACGCGCCGTAGACGCCGATCAGGACGATGCGCCGTCCGCCCTGGTACGCGTGCGCGATGCCGAACACGATCGCCTGCATCACGATCGCCGCCGCCGTGCTGCGCGTCGCCACGCGAAACTGCTTCTGCAGGTATCCGCGGAACATGATCTCTTCGCACAAGCCGGCCGTCGCGCTGAGCGCGATCCAGACGCCCAATTCCATTCCGGTCCGCGGCAGCATCGGTCCCAGTTGTTTCTTCGCCTCCGCTACCTGCGACGCCGACGCCAGCCCAAGCGCGAACGACAGTCCCGCCAGCACGGCCGCGGCGACTATCCAGAATCCGAACGCGACCGCCACGTCGAGCAGGAAGTCTTCCGGCCGATTCCACTTCCCGCCGACCATGTCCTGGAGCCTGGCGCCCTTCCTGCGCGCGCCCCACAGGATGTATCCCACCAGCGCGTATTCCCACGCCATGGTGAGCAGGTAGGCGGCGATGCGGCCGTGGCTCTCCAGTATCTGGTGCTGCGAGTGCGCCGAAGCCGCGGCGAACGCAAAGATCACCACCAGGAAAAGTATCGTGTGCCATGCCGGCGCCACTGCCGTCGGCGGCGACTGCGAAGGAGCAGGCGCGGCATGCAGGTTCTCCGCGGCGAGTGGATGATCGGCGGACAAGCGGTACCTCCGAATGTTGCTGGCGCTTGGCTACGGCATCTTATAATGAGGCGTTTGGAATTCATACAGGAGCACTCTCATGCCTAGCGTGGACGATGTGGTAATCATCGCGGGAGTCCGTACCCCGATTGGAAAATTCCAGGGCTCGCTTTCTGATTTATCCGCCCCCAAACTAGGCGCCATCGTGGTGCGCGAGGCCGTCAAGCGCGCCGGAATCGACCCTAACTCGGTGGACGAGTGCATCATGGGCAACGTTGTATCCGCCGGGCTGGGACAGAACCCGGCTCGCCAGGCGGCGATCTATGGCGGCCTGCCGCCCTCGGCCGGCGCCATGACCGTCAACAAAGTTTGCGGCTCGGGTTTGAAGTCGGTCGCATTGGCGGCGCAAGCCATCCAGACCGGCAACAGCGACATCGTCGTCGCCGGCGGCATGGAGTCCATGACCAATGCTCCCTACCTGTTGCCCAACGCGCGCAAGGGCTACCGCCTCGGCAACGTCACCATGCTCGACTCCATGATTTGCGACGGCCTGTGGGACATCTACAACGACTACCACATGGGCAACACCGGCGAGAACGTGGCCGAGAAGTACCACATCGCGCGCGAAGAGCAGGACGAATTCGCCGTCAACTCGCACCGCAAAGCCGTTGCGGCGATCAAGGAATGCCGCTTCAAGTCGCAAATCATCCCCGTCGAAGTTCCCGGCAAGAAGAGAGGTGAGACGGTCCTGTTTGAGAAAGATGAAGGCCCGCGCGAGGACACTACCGCCGAAGCGCTACGCGCGCTCAAGCCGGCGTTCAAGAAAGACGGCGCTGTGACCGCCGGCAATGCGCCCAGCGTCAACGACGGCGCCGCCGCCTTGGTCGTGACCAGCGCGAAGACGGCGGAGCGCCTCGGCGCCAAGCCGATGGCGCGCATCGTCGCCCAAGCCACCAGCGGCGTCGATCCCAAGTGGGTGATGATGGCGCCCGTGGACGCCGTCCGCCAGCTTTGGAAGAAAACCGGCTGGAATAAGGACGAAGTCGATCTCTACGAAATCAACGAAGCGTTTTCGGTCGCTTCGATTGCGGTCACGCGCGAACTCGGGCTCAACCTCGACAGGGTCAACGTGAACGGCGGTGCGGTCGCGCTCGGCCATCCCATCGGCGCCACCGGCGCGCGCATCCTGGTCACCCTGCTCTACGAGATGATCCGCCGCGACGTGAAGAAGGGCATCGCCGCGCTCTGCCTGGGCGGCGGCAACGCCGTCGGACTCGCGATCGAGAGATAACGCCAGCGCAACGCACCCACATGTTTTGGCAGAGGGGGGAAGGGTGCACAACCCCCTATTCCCAGACGTTTTGAATCGTCGTTAGGATGCCGAGCTTTTGTCAGCCAATTCTTTCAAGAGGTCGGTCGCAGCTTGGGCCAGTGCCTTCGCCCTTGCGTCGAGCAGTTCTTTGTATTTCGCGACCTCCCACAGACCCGACTGTGTAGGGATGAACTCTTCCTTCAGGCGTTCGGTCTTGACCTCGAAATCCTTCCAGTATTGGCGAGGCTCTTTCGAAGAGAACGAGCGGTTCGCCTTTTCGTTGAGCACGACGATGTTGGCGAGAGAATTGACCGTCGAGTCGTCCGCCTTGCCCCGCAGAACCTTTTTCGGGAAGAAGTGGTGCCACTCCGGCTTGAAGCCCTCGTTCAGTTGGTTGTCGCTTCGGTCAAAGCCGACCCTGATGTCCTGATGCATCCAATCCTTGGCTTCGCGCCGGAAGGCGCAAAGGTACAGCATCAATCGGTAGAAATCTTCCCTGTAGTCCCTCTGAAAGTCCTCGGGACTAAACTCGCCGGATATCCGCAACTCCTTTTCGAGTGACACGACGGCATCGTCGAATGACTTGGCAACCTTGACCAGCTTGATGTCGTGGCCGAGGGTGGTGGTCGCGGAGCCGCTGTACCGTCCGTCTCCAATCGCCAACAGAAACCAGCGGAAACCCCGGTCGAAATCGAACTCGCCCTTGAAGTGCGCATGGAGGAAAAAAAGAGGGATGAGGGCGTTGTGGGCAGGGAGTAATTCGGACGACAGCACGCCGTGGTTCACGAGATTCTTGTGGACGAAGGTTATCGAATCCTTCACGCTGCGCCAAGCCTTGTCGAACTCTTTGGACGAATCCCGCTGAGGCAACTCGCCATCGAGCGATAACGCCAACGCACTTCGCTGGGCTCGCAGAGGACGGAAGAAGAAACCACGGATCGCCAGATCAACGCGGATAAGGAAATCTGGTTTTTCCGATCCGTGCGCATCTGCGGGAATCCGTGGTTAAGCTCTTTTCTATGATTGCGGGCGCTGGGGGATCTGCGGTCTCAGCAGGGATAGCTTGCGGCGGAAATCGACCAGTTCCTCGCTGACGACTTTCAGCAGCGCGGTGCAGAATACCGTGTCCTGCCGCATCAGTTCTTCCAGTTTGGGTTTCGCCACAAACACGAGTTCCACCTGCCCAACGGTAGTGGCGCGAAGACTGTATGGGGTGTGGCCCAGAGTTGATGGCAGTCCGAGGATCGCACCCGGTTCTACCGTCCGCGACCAAATCGGAGTGCCTTCGTAATCCAAGAGCGACAGGCGCGTATTGCCCGACTTCAGAACATAAGCACCCACGCTGGGCTGGCCCTGGTCGAACAACACTGCTTCATGACCGTGCGTTACAGCTTCTCCTACCGCCTCCAACCGCTTCACGACCGAGTTGCCGTCCACCATCGTCCACCTCCGCGAGCATGCTTGAGTCTGGGCCTACTGAGCTAACGCCTGAGCCTGATGGACCGCTGCCACAATCACGCCACAGGACTGCGCATATCGTGCGGGTAGCGCAGTATTTCGGCAAAATATGCCGGTCATGTACTGGAACCAACAGCTTCCTCGCAATTGGCGGAAGTAGGCGTATGGTCAAAAGTCCGGGTTTGGAACTTGAGTCGCCCCTCTCCAAGCCCTAGCCGCGCTTCTCGTACTGACAAGCATATTCGCCGAGCATGTCACTCGCCGTGGGGCGGGAGTTGACGCGTACCACGCGTGCCGGCGTAAAGATGTTGGCGCCGCCCTCGGTGTACGGAACCGCAATCTCCAGGTAGGCCTTGGGTTGGTAATCGACTAAGCTAAGGAAGCGCACCCCCCCGCGGGAGAGATCGAGCACTTCGACCACATCATCGTTCTGCCCCAGCCGCTTGATGCAGGCCCGGATCCGCTTCATGGCCACTCGTGTATGCTTGCGCTCGTTGCGGGTGCGTGGCGCTTTCTCGTAAACTCCCGCGTTGGCGTACTCGGTGCTGCCGGTGACCAGTTCGGGATCCGCCAACAGGACGGGGATCTGCCAGAGGGTTTCCACCCCGCAGTGGCGACACTCATGGCTGGCGACACGCACGCTCTCCAGCATCATCATTTCGATCTCGGAGAGCTCAAACACCCATTTCGTGGTGCAAACGGCACACTCCAGCACGGTTCGCCCCACGCCGGTTTCCGTTTCGGGCGCCGGGAACTCCACTCCCCAAAATGACGGGCCCGAAGTATCGAGGAAGTGGATTCCGTAGGCCGTTCCCTCATCGCGGAAGCCGACTACGCCGACAATGCGCGCGTTCGCCGCCTTTTCCCCATGCAACAGGCGGACATGGCTTCCCGTGAACAGGGACAGGGCGCAAATCACCAGCCCGCCATCGCGGGTGATCACCTCGGTTCGCGCTGTTTCGGAAAATGCGCGGCCGGAAGTGTCGCTGCCGGTGATCTGCAGCCGAACCGAGTACCGCACACGATGGCTGGCGCGTTTCTCAGCCTCGGCAGGACCTGTGGTTTGCGGTTCCTGAGGCATGTTCTGGTCCCCCCTAGTCGCCGGCGCGGGCCGCCGTCGGTTTGGTCTTAGGCGTCGCGACCTTCGCCGTGGGCAGCGTGACCGTGAACACTGACCCGCCTCCGGGTGCGGCCTGCGCCTCGATGGCGCCGCCGTACTTTTTCAGGATTGCCATAGCCACGCTGAGCCCCAGCCCGGTGCCGCGGCCGGGTCGTTTGGTGGTGAAGAACGGATCGAAAATCTTGGGCAATGCTTCCGGGCTGATGCCTGGGCCGTCGTCCTGGAAGCTGATCCACACCTTGTCGCCGCCTTTGCCCAGCCGCACGCGCAACGTCCCGCGCGGACGGATTTCGCGGATTGCCTGCTCGGCGTTGATGATCAGGTTGAGGAACACCTGCATGATCTGATGCGGATCGCCCCCCACCTCGGGCAACTCCGGGTCAGGGATGAAGTCCACCGCAATGCCGTTGACCTTCAGCGAGTGTTCGTGCAACTGCAGCGACCGCTGCACCATGTCGCTGATGTTGAGGGGCACCTGGCCCGGCGCCGGCGGCTGCGCGAAGAACAGCAGGTTTTGCACCACTTCGGCGGCGCGCTTGGTCTGCTGCTTGAGTAATTCGAACTTGCGTCCGGCTCCGACCTCCGGAGGTGTGGTCGCCTGCAGCAGTTCCACCGCGCCCAGGATCGCGGTGAGCGGATTATTCAGCTCGTGCGCGAAGCCGTCGATCATCTGACCCATCGCCGCCAGCCGCTCCGTCTGGATCAACTGCTGCTCCATCTGCTTGATGCTGGTCACGTCGCGCAACGACGCCACCACGCCGGTCAGCTTGCCTTGGGCGTCGTACATGGGACTGGCGGTGGCCCGCAGCGCGCGCCAGGTGCCGTCACGATGTTGGGCACTGTATTCCGCCGACTGAAAGACCTCCTGGCCGGTAATCAGCTCGCGGAACACCTGCTGCAGCTCTTCCGCCGCCCCCGGCGCTTCCCCGCCGCTCATGCTGCGCCCTAGGAACATCTCCGGCTCGTACCCAAGGATCTCGCGGATGCGCGGGCTGACGAACGTGTACCGTCCCTGGTTGTCCAGCGCCAGGATCAGGTCGGGGAAGCTCTCCACCAGCCTGCGCCCGAACTCTTCCTGCTGCTGCAACCGCTCTTCTACCTTGCGCCGCTCGGTGATGTCAAACAGCGCCCCCTGCAAGCGCACCAGCTTGCCGCTGCTGTCGCAGATGGCGCGCGCCGTCTCCAGGCAAATCAAGATGCTGCCGTCCTTGCGCTTGAGCCGCACTTCCTGGCAGCGCAGCGCGGCGCTCTGCTCCAGGATCCTCACCTGCTCCCGGCGTTCCGAGGCATCCAGGAACAGTTGCGGCACTGGGATCGCCAGCAGCTCTTCCTTGGTGTCGTACCCCAACATGCGCACCAGCGCCATGTTGCAGTCCAGGATCCTTCCGTCCGGCGTGGTGAAATACACGCCCTCCTGCAGCGTCTCGAACAACTCGGTGAATCGTGTCTCGCGCTCGCGCGCCGCCGTGATGTCCTTCGCCATCGCACCAATTCCCACCACCTCGCCGCCGGCCACGATGGGATGCAGCACGGTATCGAAGTAGCGCACCGCGGTTTCATGCTTGCAGCGCACCCGCAGCACGCCGGACCACTGCTGCCATTGCAGGAACCGCGCCAACTGTTTCTCCGCCTGCTCCCGGGTGGGCTCCTCGAGGAACTCCTCCAGGTTGTGCCCCGCGATGTCCGCGAACGGTTTGCCGACAAGGTCAACGAAGGCGCGGTTGACGGTGCGAATCGTCCCTTGCATGGAAAGGCCGAGCACCACCTCGTTCATGCTGTCGATCAGTTCGCGGTAATTGCGCTGCGAGTTGCTGACCGCCTCCAGCAGCCGGTTCAGTTGCGCCTCGCTGGGCGGCGCCTTATCGCGCTCCTGCAGGCCGCGCACCACGCCCTGCAATTCCGCGATATCCCGGCGCTTCTTGGTCACGTACACCGCGAACAGCACCCCTAGCACCAGCGTGCCGATCGGCAGCGCCTCCAGGTGCTGCGGGATCGCTGTCAGGTTCTGCCACGACGTCGCCGCCAGCCCGGCCGCCAGCAGCACCAGGAACAGCACCGCGGTGCGCCAAATGCGGTTTTCTTCACGCTGCAGACGCTGCAGCTTTTCCGCGTGCAACTCGCCGATTTGCGGGATTTCTTTCATACTGGTTTCTGCTGCCACTGCTAGATGGTATGTGGTTGCATTAACGCCCGCAATAGCGGAAACCACTCGCTGACGTATTCTCCGAAGCCAGCGGGAACGCTTCCCAAATCCGCATTTGGACGTCAGATCGGCTATTTAAAGTCGATTTCGAAGCCTGATATCACCGCTATTTCGGGCCGCCTTTGTTATACTCCGGCCTTGATGTTGAGGTTTCGGCGGTCCTCGCCCGGCCCATGCTCTACAAGACCCTCAGCGCCGCCGTCTACGGCATTGACGCCAGCATCATCGAGGTCGAGGTCGACGTCTCCGGCATCCGGTGTGACAAAGATAATTTCATGACCGTCGGCCTGCCCGACGCCGCCGTCCGCGAGAGCCGCGAACGCGTCCGCTCCGCCCTGCGCAACTGCGGGTACGACATCCCGCCCACCCACATTACCGTCAACCTGGCGCCCGCCGACATAAAGAAGGAGGGTTCCGGCTACGACCTCCCCATGGCCCTCGGCATCCTCGGCGCCTACGGCGGGCTTTCTCGCAAGGATGTGCCGGATCACGTTTTCGTCGGCGAACTCTCGCTCGATGGCGGCGTGCGCGGCGTGCGCGGCGCGCTGCCCATCGCTGTCGCCGTCCGCGCCGGCAAGATTCCCAATCTAATCGTTCCCCTCATCAACGCCCGCGAAGCCGCCGTGGTCAGCGGCGTCAACGTCTTCCCCGTCACCTCCCTGATGGAGGTTGTTCAACTGCTGAACGGCGGCAACGGTATTGCGCCCATCAAGGTGGACACCAACGCGCTCCTCAGCGAAGCCCAGCAGTTCACCGTGGACTTCAAGGACGTTCGCGGGCAGCACACCGCCAAACGCGCCCTCGAGGTCGCCTGCGCCGGCGGCCACAACATTCTCATGATCGGCCCGCCCGGCTCCGGCAAGACCATGCTGGCCA
>JAIQFM010000160.1 GCA_020073285.1 Terriglobia bacterium
CCCGACATCGGCATCCCCGTTGCCAGCGAGGTCTATACCACTTCCGACTCCGTCTCAACCGTCATCAGCTACTACCGGCAGCGCTACCCCGACGCCGAAGTGACGGAAATGAACGGCCAGAAGATCATTGCCGTCAGCCGGCCGGGGGCCACCAAGGTCATCGCCATCGGCACGACCGGCTCGGAGACGCGAATCGCAATCGTTCAGCCGACGCCGGAGCGGCAATAGATCCCAACCTTGCGCATGAACCCTTTATACTTTGCTATATAAAGTACTTGACAAAAATGCGGCGCAGCGCTATTTCTACCCGCATGGCAGAGGCAAGGCGATGCCGCGGAACGCGGATGCGGCCGGCCTTTCCGGTCGCGCCGGCGAACGCGCTCGATGATCTGCGCTTCATTCGCCAGACGCTGGAGAACTCGGCGTCGTTCACGGCCGTGCCCGGCTGGGGCATGGTGGGGATGGCGGCCACGGCGCTGCTGTCGGCCGCGCTGGCGCATGGAGAGCGCTTCGAGCGCTGGATGACGGTGTGGCTGGCGGAGGCGGTGGTCGCGCTCGCGCTGGCCATGTGGACGATGCAGCGCAAGGCCCGCCGGGCGCGCGTGCCGCTATTGTCGGGGCCTGGACGCCGTTTCCTGCTGAACTTCATGCCGCCGATGCTGGTTGGCGGAGTGCTGACCATCGCTCTCTACCGTGCGGGATCGCTGCACGCCATTCCCGGCATGTGGCTTCTGCTTTACGGCACGGCTGTGGTCAGCGGGGGCGCGTTCTCGGTGCGCATCGTACCCGCCATGGGCAGTTGCTTCATGATCCTGGGAGGGCTGGCTTTGCTGGCGCCGGGTGCGTGGGAGAACTGGTTCATGCTGGCTGGTTTTTGCGGGCTGCACGCGGTGTTCGGGTATCTGATCGCAAGGAGGCACGGTGGGTAAGGCACACGAAAGGCGGCACGGCGAGCGGGAAGAACCGGTCCGGCGGTCCGGCGCGGCGGCGCGTCCCCGGGCGGAACAGGCGGTTCCGGAGCTGGATGCGATGATCCACGAGCGCATGCGGCTGGGCATCGTGAGCGCGCTGGCGGTCAACGACCGCCTGAGCTTCAACGAACTGAAACGGCTGCTGAACACCACCGACGGCAACCTCAGCGTGCACGCGCGCAAGCTGGAAGAGGCCGGCTACCTGGGTTGCGACAAGTATTTCGATGGGCGGGTTCCCAAGACGGAGTACTGGCTGACCGGGATGGGACGCCGGGCGCTGCAGCGGTATCTCGACCGCATGGAAGAGATTATCCGGGCAGCCCGCGAAGGATGAAAGTCATGGGAGTAGGTCCGGAAAGGAAGTGATGGGACCCATGCGTGGGCAGCAAGCCAACCGGGTTAGCGGCAAAGCGATAATCGTCCTGTCTGTTATAGCGTTCTTGGCGGTACTTAGCGGGTACACGCAGCCGCCTCAACCGGACGAAGGCGCGGCGGCACATATCTTTCAACTGTCCATCGTGGCGCTGGTACCGATGCTCTTACTTTTCCTCGCTACGGCGGATTGGAGGCAGCCTTTGCGAAGCGTGCAACCATTGGGATTCCCCGCCGTCGCTTTGGCGCTCGCGTTTGGAGCCCTCTATTACCTTGAGCACTACCGATAAACTGCGACACAAGCGAGCATCAAACTGACGCATTAACCATTTTTTGCCTAGATGCTTTGCAATGAAAAGAACTTTTTGAAGTCCTACAAAGGCGCGAGACATGAACGCTGAGAACGGCAAGGCGCAGCTGCACGTGGGCATCATCATGGACGGCAACGGGCGCTGGGCGCGCACACGCGGTCTGCCGCGGGTGGCGGGGCATCGCGAGGGCGCCAGGGCGGTGCGGCGGGTGATTGAGGCGGCGCCCGACCTCGGGATTGGCACGCTCACGCTGTATGCCTTCTCCAGCGACAACTGGCGGCGGCCGCGTCCCGAGGTCGAGGCCTTGATGAAGCTGTTCCTGCGCTACCTGCGGTCGCAAACGGCTGAGTGCGTCGAGAAAGGCGTGCGCATCAGCGTGATCGGGCGTCGCGACCGCTTGCCCGTCCCGCTGCAACAAGCGATCGAGGAAACCGAAGCGGCGACGCAGCACGGCCGCCGGCTCCTTGTGCGGCTGGCGGTGGATTATTCCGCGCGCGAGGTCATTCTGGAGGCGGCGCGGCGCACCGCCCTGGAAGCGGCGCTGGCCATGCGGGACGGCGAGCGAGGGCACCCGCTGACTGGCCAGGCGTTCGCACAGGCCATTGCCGACGCCATGTACGCCGACTCGGCCTGCGACTTGGACCTGCTGATCCGCACCGGGGGCGAGCAGCGCATCAGCGACTTCCTGCTGTGGGAAGCTGCCTACGCCGAGTTCGTGTTCACGCAGCGCAAGTGGCCGGATTTTGACGGCGACGATTTGGCGCTGGCGGTCGCCGAGTTTCACCGCCGCGAGCGTCGGTTCGGCGGGGTGCCGGAGGCGGCGCCCAGCGCGCCGTTGCCGGTGGCGAACGAACCAGCGCTCAGCGTCAGTTAGAACAGAAAATTGCCCGGCGTCACTTATTCCTGGGGGGCCGCCGCGAGTTGAGCAACTACGTTATACATCACGCGGAACCCGCGCCGGAGTTCCTCGATGCGGATGCGCTCGTTGTCGCCGTGCTCGCTGGCGCCTTCCTCCGGCGTGGCGGTGTACGGCGAGAAACCGTAGCTGACCACGCCCAACTGCCGGAATCGCTCGTTCTCGGTGTAGCCGCCGCTGAGGCGCGGCACTACCGGCGTGCCCTGAAAATAACGCGCGCATACGCTGCGAATCGCCGACATCAACGACGTATCGATCGGCGACGCGTTGGATTTCTTGAACGGCTTGAGCGGCTCGACGCTGACTTTGTCGTCGGCCACGATCCGGCGCACCAATTCGAGAAACTGCCGCGGGTCCTCGCCGGGAAGCAGCCGCACGTCCAGGTTCGCCCACGCCTCGCCGGGAATGACGTTGGTCTGCGGCGAGCCGCCGAGCATGGTCAGCGAAATCGTGTTGCGCAGCATGTAATTCAGCGACCCATCCCGCTCCACTTCCTGCTGGAATTGCCGGTCGCGCACCGCCTGGCGCAGATGGCGGAACTGTCGCGCGCGCTCCGGCGGTTCATACGCCGCCATCGCCGCCAGAAATCGCTCGGTGACCGAAAGCACCTTGAGTTCGGTCTTGTATTCGATCAGCCGCTGCAGCGCGCGCACCAGGCGGTCGGGCGCGGAATCGGCGATTGGACGCGAGCCGTGCCCCGGCCTTCCATGGGCGACAAGATGCAGCCAGAACGGCGCTTTCTCCGCCACGTCCACGCCGACAAACGTCACCTTCCCGTTTTCCAGCGGATTCTCACCGCCCTCGGTGATCAGGAATTCCGCGTTGCCCAGCAGGTCGCGCTCATGCGCAATCATCCAGTCGGTTCCGGTGTCGTCCACTTCTTCGTCGGCGGTGGCGAGAAAAATCACGTCGCGATCCAATCGCACTTTCTCGCGCTTTAGCATGACCATCGCCAGCAGGTGCGCCAAGCCTTCGCACTTCATGTCCTGCGCGCCGCGGCCGTACATCACGCCATCGGTAATCGCGCCGCTGAACGGCGGAAGCTTCCAGCGCGCGGCATCGCTGGTGACCACGTCCTCGTGGCTCAGCAGGATGAGCGGTCGCTTCTTTTCCGCGCTCGTTGCTGGGATGCGCGCCCAGACGTTGCCGCGCCCCGGCGCGTATTCGAACACGCGGTTCTCGATCCCTTCCTCGTCCAGGATCTTCTTGAACCAGACGGCCGCGCGCATCTCATTGCCGGGAGGGTTGCTGGTATCTATCCGCAGGTACTCGCGCATCCAGTTAACCGCCAACTCGGGGTAGCTTTGCAGCCTCGCGGGGGGAATGGAATCCGAAGCGAGTTTCGTCTGCGCTGGCGAGACAGCCGCGAGGGTGAGAAGAAATAGAGCGATTCTTTTCGTTCCGATCATGTTCTCCTGGGCGGATACTCGCCCCTTGCGCCGTAGTTGGCGCCAGTTACTGCACGACAAAATTACCTTACTCCACCCTTTCCTACGCACCGGGGAACATGGCCGGAAAAGGCGGGCTTTGCTCCTCAGTAACTTACAGCCCGAAATCCGGCCAGAACTTTGGCAACTGATTTGATTATCAAGCAGGCAAGCGCGAACAGTTTTTTGCCTGGCGCATGAGGCCGGGATGCGCCGATCACGTTTTCTCGGAGGAATTTTCCCATGAAGACCCGTTTCTGGATCGCTCTGCCGCTGGCCGCTTTGCTCATCATTCCGGCCGCCGCGCAGACCTCCCCCAGTTCCAGCAAGAACATGACACCGCCGGCGCCGTTGGCCCAGAACGACCCTTCGGCCCAGCAGAACCCGGCTTCACAGCAGGACCAGGCGTCCCCCAGCACGCTGCCAACCAGCAGCCAGCAGACGCCCGACCAGAAGGCTGCCGACCAGAACTTGCAGGCTCGCCAGCCGCTCACCGCGGAACGTCACGAGGGCTTCTGGGGCAAGATCAACCCCTTCGCGCGCAAGAAGTATGTGCAGCGCCAGCTCAGCCCGGTGCGTGATCGGGTCAACGAGCTCGATGAGCTGACCGCCGCCAACGCCAAGAGCATCAAGGACGTGGACGGCCGCGCGCAGCAGGGCATCCAGTTGGCCAGCAACAAGGCCAACGAAGCCGACATGCACGCCGTGGACGCCGGCAACCGCGCCCAGGCGGCGCAGCAGACCGCCACCCAGACCAGCACGCGCATCCAGACCGTCGAGCAGGTGGTCACCAACATCGACCAGTACAAGCCGGTCACGCAGGCCGAGATCCGCTTCCGTCCCGGCCAGACCGCACTCAGCAAGAAGGCCAAGAACGCGCTCGACGACATGACGAAGGACCTGAAAGACCAGAAGGGCTACATTCTGGAGGTCCAGGGCTTCTCCGGCGGGCGCGGTGAGCCGGCGATCGAGAGCTCGCAGCGCATGGCCGACGCCGTCCGCCGCTATCTGGTCATCAACCACGAGATTCCCGTGTACCGCGTGCACGTGCTCGGCCTCGGCAACGCGGCGATTCCGTCCAGCGACGGCACCGCCAAGCGCGTGCGCGGAGCCCGCGTCGAAATCAGTCTGCTGAAAAACGATCTCGAGCAGCTCAGCGCAATGCAGCCGGTCTCGTCCGGGTCATCCGCCTCCCCGGCCGCGTACCAGGGTGGAAGCAGCGACGCTGCGCCCCAGTCGCAGCCCGCTTCTTCGCCCAGTTCGGAGCAGCCGGCGCCCAACATGCCGGCCTCCGACATGAACCCTCCGGAATCTACCGTTGCCCCCGCTACGGCTCAGCCGGATTCGCCTGCGCCTCCGCAGCCGAGCGCTACCCCCAGCACTCTGCCGCAACAGTCGAGCCCGCCTCAGCAGTAGCACCCCGCAAGCCCGGTACGTGCGCCCCCGCACGTACCGGGCGCCCCCCCAAACAACCGCAGGGTCCCCTGCACGCGCCGGTATTGCGGGCATGAAGGTGGAGGAATTACCCGGCTACCTGAAGCAGAACCGGCTAGCGATCCGCGAACAACTGTTGAGTGGGAGCTACGAGCCGCAACCGACCAGCAACGCCAAGGAAAAGGAGGAGATAGGCGCGAGCCGCTATTTCCTCTGCTTTTCCGTGGTCACCGTGACCCGGATGGGGCTGGGATCGGCCAACCGGACCAGCGGATCGGAAACGTAGGCGTGGGTGACGAAGGTCGCCGTGCCCACCACACCGGAGGCATCCACCGGGTCGGTGATCGCCGTCTCCACGCTTTCGACGTGCGTCGCCGGACCCACGATGGTTACCATCTGCGGGGTGGTCGTGACCTTCTCGATGCGGTATCCGGTAGCAAACGTGCCCATCACCCGCGGCTTGACCTCGACCTGGCGGGTCTCGCGCTTGTCGAAGCTGATGCGGATCTGTGCCGGCACCGCCTGCACCACCTGCAAAGCACCGGGAACGTGAATGCGGCTGGGGGCGAGATCGTAGGTGCGCTCGCCGGGCTGCGTGTTGGCCAGGTCAATCACCGCGTGCACCTCCGAGGGCGACAGTTCGCGCACCTCGTGCACCGGACCTCGTACCCGCACCTGCACCTGCGGGATGGTCTCCGAGCTGATCTCCAGGTGCTCCGGCGAATTGTGAAATTCTATGGGCACGTTCAATGCGACCTCGGCCACCGGATCGCGCGTTATCGCCATCCACAGCAGCACCGCCACGGCGAGCGACAACAGCTTTAGCCCGAAGTTGTGGAACACGTATTTGCGAAGGAAGTCCATCGCTTCAGTCGTGTAAATCGCCGGCGCGTTCCAGCTTGGGCGGCGCCAAGCGGCGTTCCGCCTGCTCCGGGGTGGTCGCGACCGGGGTCGGCAGGGTAGTGGCAGGCACGTAGCGCCGCAGCAGCTCGCTCAGGCGCCCGCGGAGTTCCTCCACCGTGATGTCGCGCTCGATGTTGCCGGCCACCGCGATGCTGATCGCTCCGGTCTCTTCCGACACGATGACCGCGATGGCGTCGGTCTCTTCGGTGATGCCGATTCCAGCGCGGTGCCGCGTTCCCAGTTGCGTGGAAAGCACCGGGTTCATGGACAGGGGCAGGAAGCAGGCGGCGGCGGCGATGCGGTCTTTCTGAATGATGACCGCGCCGTCGTGCAGCGGCGCGCTGGGGCGGAAGATGGTGGCGAGCAGGTCGTAGGACATCTGCGCGTCCATGGGCACGCCGCTTTCTATATAAGTGCGCAGCCCGATCTCGCGCTCGATCACCACCAACGCGCCGGTCTGGTTCTGGGCAAACAGGTTGGCGGCCATCACGATGTCGTCATAACTCTCCGCCACCGCGGCCGACAAGCGCGAGAGCGTCAGCTTCCTTCCAATTTTGGCGAGCGCGAAGCGGATCTCCGCCTGGAAGACGACGATGAGGGCAAAAATTGCGTACGGCAGCAGCGTCCCCACCAGCCAGTTGACGGTCTTGAGCTGCAGCGCGTGCGCCAGGTAAAAGGCCAGCGCCAGCCCGCCGATCCCCACCAGAATCGGCACCGCGCGCGTGCCCCGGATGAGCACCAGAAACTCGTAAATGAGCACGGTCACCAGCACGATGTCGACCACCGACACCGCCGACACTTGTGGCCATTGCAGCCAGGCTGGCGTCACTTACGCGCTCCTTTCCGTGAACAGCCTCCCTTCAATTGTAATGCAAATTCGAGCGATGCTCGCGGAGCGATGGAGTGGCGGAGCGTGCCAATTATGAAGAGCTCTTCTTGCGCACGTGCAGCACCTTCCGAACCTCGGCGATGACCGCGCCGGATTCGTCCTCCACCTCGACCAGGAACGTGGGCTCGATCTTGGCTTGCGTCTCCAAGTCGCGGCGAATCGCTTCGATCCGTTCGTCGGACAAACGAAACCGCGCCACGACCTTGCCTTTACCGGGCTTTCTGAATCGGATGCTCGCTGACTTGTCCCACACGATGTAGTCGCGGCCCAGATTGTGGATGAGCATCAGCATGTAAAACGGATCGGTCATGGAATACAGCGACCCCCCGTAATGCGTGCCGACGAAATTGGCGCTCCAGAACCGCAACTTCATCTCGACATCGATTTCCTTCCAGTCGGGCTGCAGGCGCTTCACCCGGATTCCCGCGCCCAGGAACGGCGGCCACAGGTTAAGAAGCGTTCGCATGTGGCGCTGCAGCAGTCTTGTCAACTTCCTACTCCGTTGTCTTGGTCACCGTGGCGTCGATGTTGCCGCGATGTAGCCGGGCGCGGACTTCGTCACCGGGCCTGAGCTGTTGCGCATCTTTGACCAGAATTCCTTTGGCATCGAACACCAACGCGTAGCCGCGCTCCAGGATGTTCAACGGCGAAAGCGTCTCCAACTTTCCGCGCGATCCGTCCAGGCGGGCGCGATGCTTCATCAGATTCGCCCGTGCGGCCGACGCCAAGGCCGATGTGCGCGCTTCCGTGTCGCGCCGCATGGCCTGCAGCGTCCGCCGCATGTCGCGAGCGCGCACGCGGGCCGCCGCCGTATCCAATCGCCGACGATACCGTTGTAAGTGCCGGCGCTCCGCCGATGCCAGCCGGAACAGAAGCTCATCGAGCCGCTGCCGGCGGCGGCCGATCAGGTCGCTCATGCGCGCGAACGCCCCGTGTTGCGCCAGTTGAAAAAGCGTCTGCCTGGCCATCAGCATCTGGTAACGCACGGCGCGCGCCAGCCGCTGGCGCAACGCGGCCACGCGCCGCTCGAGCTGATGCTGCGACTCGATCACCAGTTCCGCCGCCGCCGACGGAGTGGGCGCGCGCAGGTCGGCCACGAAATCCAGAATGGTGAAGTCGGTTTCGTGCCCGATGGCGGAGATCAACGGCACCTCGGAGGCCGCCGCGACGCGCGCCAGCGCTTCGTTGTTGAACGCGGCCAGGTCTTCGATCGATCCGCCGCCGCGCGCGACCACGATCACGTCCACGTTTTTCGCGCGATTGAAATATCGAATGCCGGCGCCGACCTCGCCCGCCGCGGCCTCGCCCTGCACCTGCGCGGGATAGATCAGCACGTTCAACCCGCGATGGCGCCGCCGCACGATGTTCACGATGTCGCGAATGGCGGCGCCGCGTGGCGAGGTCACCACGCCAATACTCCGCGGCAACGCAGGGATGGACTTTTTGCGCGACTGGTCGAACAATCCCTCGGCTGCGAGCTTCCGCTTCAGTTGCTCGAATGCGATCTGGAGCGCGCCGGCGCCCTTGGGCTCCAGGTACTCGGCGGAGAGTTGCAGCTCGCCGCGCGGCTCGTACACCGTCACCCGCCCGCGCGCGATCACCGCCATCCCGTCCGCCGGTTTGAATTTCAGCAGGCGCGCCTGCGAACGGAACATCACCACCCGCATCTGCGCGCCATCTTCCTTGAGCGTGAAATAAAGGTGCCCCGACTCGGCCGGTCGGAAATTGGAAATTTCGCCCTCCACGAAGACGTCGGTGTACTCGCGCTCGACGGCGGTGCGCACCGCGCCGATCAGGTCCTTGACCGTCCAGATGCGCCGTGCCGGCGCCTGGAAGGCGAACCCCAGTTGGTCGGGAAGGGACATCGAAGGCAGTGTAACTCAGGCGTGGCTTCACGCTTCAGGCTGCAGGTTTCACGCGCAGGGCTTAGTATTTCCGCCATGCGAAAACCCGTCACCCTCGCCGCTTCGATATTGCTGCTGGCTCTCAGCGGGACGCCGGCCGCTCAGGTCGATCACCGCTCGTCCGCCGAATGGCAAATCCGGCAGCTCCACGCCCAACTCATCCAGGGCTATATTCACAACGACGCTGGCCTGCTGGAGCGCGTTCTGGCCGACGAGTACACGTTCATCGACGATTCCGGCCGATTCCTCTCCAAGGCGCACATCGTCGAGAGCTTTCGCTCTGGAGACCACCACATTTTTTCCTATGACATGAGCGAGGAGAAAATCCGCATTTACGGGAACGCGGCCGTCATGACCTACCGCTACGTCTCGAAGGAACGTTACAAGGGCGAGGATGAAAGCGGCGACGATCGCATCA
>JAIQFM010000161.1 GCA_020073285.1 Terriglobia bacterium
AGATACGGATACCACTCGGTGCCGAAGGGAATGTAGACGCGCATGCGCCAGCCTTCGCGCACGATGCGCTCCTGCAAGTCGCGGCGGATGCCGTGGAGCATCTGGAACTCGAAGGAGTCGCGCGCAATCTTTTCTTTTTCCGCAAACAGCATAATCTGCTGGATGAGACGCTCGTCATGAGTGGCGATGCCGTGATAAATGCCGCTCTGGAGCAGCATTTTCGCGAGCTTCAGGTAGTTGCCGTCAACCTCGGCTTTTTTCTGATAGGCGATCTCCGGTGGTTCCTTGTAGGCACCCTTGCATAGGCGGATGCGGATTTTGCCGGCAATCAGCTTTCCGGCGTCGGCCTCGCTACGCCGCATGTAAGCCTGCAAAACGGCGCCGGTGTGGCCGGGATAACGACGATGTAATTCGTGCACGAAATCGAGAGTTCGCTGGGCGTACGGCGCGCCTTCCATGTCAATGCGGACAAAGTTGTCGAGGCGCTGGGCGTGGTCCACGAGATCGCAGACGAGCTGTTCACAGAGCTTGGGGTCCACATCGAGGCCCATGTGGGTGAGCTTGAGGCTGACGTTGGCCTTCAGACCACGCTGGGTGATGAGGTCGAGCAACCGGTGGTAGAGCTGGGCGCTGGCTTCGGCCTCGGCGGCGTTGGTGACGTTCTCACCAAGATTGTCCACGCTGACGGCCATGCCTTTGGCGTTGACGGCTTCGGCGGCGGCGAGCAGTTCCTCGACGGTGGTGCCGGCGACAAAGCGCCGCGACATCTTCTGTCCGATAGGTGAACGCTCAGCGAAGGCGCGTAGCGCGCGGCTGGTGGAGAGGCCTATGAAAAGTTCCCGTAGCATCTGGCTCCGCAGGCACTCATGTTTTTATCACATCGCGGGCTGGTAAGTAGGATGCGCGTCACAGGGGAGTGTTTGCCGTTGTCGGTTATCGGTCGTTGTGAGTTCTGAGTTGTGCGTCGTTGGGTGGAAGTGCACTTTGGCAGGGCGGGTGACGCGGCCCAACACAGGGGTCCTTCGATTCGGACGCGCCAACCCGCGTGCCAAAAGCAGGCGCGCTTGTTACTTGGCGCGTCCTCGCTCAGGATGACAATCATCAAGATTCATTCTGCACTCAACACCAGCAACTTGCGCTCAATCTTCGCGACAACTCGCAACTCAGAACTCGCAACTGTTCTCACTCGCCACGAGCTTCCAGGAATTTTTCGACCTCGAGGGCGGCCATGCAGCCGGTTCCGGCGGCGGTGACGGCTTGGCGGTAGCGGCGATCCTGCACGTCACCGCAGGCGAAGACGCCAGGCACGCGGGTGAACACGTAGTCGCGCGCGATGAGGTAGCCGTCCTGGTCGAGGTCGAGCTGGCCGCCAAACATCCTGGTGTTGGGGATGTGGCCGATGCCGAGAAACATGGCGCTGGTGGGAAAGTCCCACGACTCGCCCGACTTGACGTTGCGCAGGCGCAAGCCCGTCACTTCTTTCTTAGCAACGTCGTAGACGTCGTCCACCACGGTGTTGGGCAAGAATTTGATTTGCGGATGAGCGCGGGCGCGGTCGAGCATGATCTTGCTGGCGCGGAATTGCTCGCGGCGGTGAATGAGGGTGACCTTGGTGGCGAAGCGGGTGAGGAACAGCGCTTCCTCCATCGCGGAATCGCCGCCGCCGATGACGACGATTTCCTTGCCACTGAAGAAAAAACCGTCGCAGGTGGCGCAGGAGCTGACGCCGTGGCCGATGAGCGCCTGCTCGCCGGGCAAGCCGAGCCAGCGCGCCGAGGCCCCGCTGGCGATGATCAGGGTTTCGGTGCGCAACACGTCCTTGCCGACCTGCAAGGAGAAGGGATAGTTCCTCAGGTCGGCGCTGACGAGGTCGCCGGTGAGGTATTCGGCGCCGAAGCGCTCCGCCTGGCGGCGCATGTTTTCGATCAGCTCCGGGCCCTGGATGCCTTCGGGAAAGCCGGGGAAATTTTCCACCAGCGTGGTGAGCGACAACTGGCCGCCAGGTTCGTGTCCCTGCACGACCAGGGGCTTGAGATTGGCGCGTGCGGCGTAGATGGCGGCGGTCAGCCCGGCGCAGCCGGAGCCGATGATGATGGTCTTCCTGACGTTGTCCATGATTGTTGGATTACGCTTTCCTCATTTCGATTCGGGCGCGCGCTGCTTGCCCATGGGTTTGACGTTGATCGGACGGCGCCCGCCGTCTCCTGTCAATAGGCGTCCCAGTTCCGCCGGGACAAGGCGCTTCACGTCGAGACGCGCGCGGTAGGCGGCCATGATCTGCGACGCGGTGCGAAACAGCGGCTCGTACGCGGTCTGGTCGTCGTTGGGACAGCGCGCCAGCACCAGCGACGCCTTGCCGTAGCGCTCGACGCGAATGTGGTCGACGGGCGTGTCGGCGGCCAGCACGTTGGCCGCGCTGGCGCCCGCGGAAACGCGGTCCTCGAGCGCGACCTGCATCACGCCGTTGCTCTTGCTTTCGCGCGCATAAAAGACCGCGGTCTCCTGGCTTTCCTTGGCATCCGCAATGTAGGAGAACTGCACGGCAAGCAGCGGCATGGCCTTGGGAAATTCGCGCCGGATGCGCACCCAGTCGGAGCCGTTGCCGCCCTCATCGGTAGTATGCCCTCGCGTCACTTCGTAGTCGCGGCCGAAACTAGCGCGCTGCGGGATGCGGGCCAGCGCCGCCGCGATTTCTTTTTGCTCGGCGCCGGTGGGCGCGCAGACGTTGAGGACGTTGACGCGCATGGGCGGCGGTTGCGCTTGCGGCTGCTTGGGCGGCTGCTGAGCCCAGGCGATGACCGCGCACATCAGCAGGAACGCGCTGGTGAGTTTAAGCACGGCGGCATTTTAAACCACGAATCAGTACCGGCTCATTCGGGAACCGATGGCCCGCAAAGGGCGCAAAGGGACGCGAAGGAAAAACACGATCAAGAATTGGCGTCCTTGGTGTCCTTGGCGGTTAGCTGTTTCACTTCTCCACGACTAGAATCTCCCCATGGCGAAACTTTGTCTCGTGTACGGAATGCGCCTGCTGCCCTCGGAGGACATCGAGGAAGTCAACGATGCAACCATCAAGCTGAAGCACGAGCGCACGGCGCGCGTCAGTTTGCACATCCTGGAAGGCAGCAAGGAAGACATCGAGAAACAACTGCGCCTCAGCGTGGAAGCGTTTTTCGATATGTACCCGGAGATTTGAGCGGATCGGCTTGAACCGCAGCGCGAAGCTATAATCAAATTCACCGTTCATGCTAGCCGCCGTCAATCGTTACTTGCGGCGCCAGTTCTACTCGTACTGGCCGCGGATGGGCCGCTTGGCCCGGGTCACGGCGTACTTTGCCGCGGTGGACCTGCTGCTGCTTGCGATTTGGTCCATTTCCCTGCTGACGAAACCGGGCGGAAGCGCGAGCCTGCTCGTGTGGGTGAGGTTCCTGGCATATGTGACCGCGTGCCTGGCGGCGGTGCTGGGACTGCGCTGGGTGCGGCGCAAGGTGATGTGGCGGCTGCGGAACCGGCTGATCGTCACCTATGTTTTTATCGGCGTGATTCCGGTGATCCTGCTGCTGACGATCGGGGTGATCACCGCCTACCTGTTTGCGTGGCAATTCGCCACGTATGTCGCTACGTCCGATTTCCGCACGGAGATATCGACGCTCGGGGCGCTGAATAACCGGGTTGCGTTGGATATGTCGGACCGCATCGCGAAGGGCGCAGCGCCGAGCGAAGCGCTGTTGCAGCAAGCCAGCGGACGCGAGCCCATATACCTGGACCGCGAGATCACCGCCTGGTACCGCGGGAAATCGTTCGTGCTGCCGGCGAACGCCACGGCCGCGGCGCCGCCACCCGGGACAAAGGAAGTACGTAACTTCGCGCTGGACGGCGGGCGGCTGCTGCTGCGCGTCGCCGATACCGTGCCCGCGGGCAAAGACGAGCTGGTGCTGATTTCGAACGTTCCCCTGGATGAGAAATTGCTGGCGCGAGTGGGCGCGCGGCTCGGCGAGGTGTCGGTGTCCCTGTTTTCCTCAGGTGCGTCGAAGAGGGCGACAGACGCGAAGAACAGGGAGGAGAAAAAGGGTACGCAGATCGTGATTGGAGAGGAGCGGTTGGACATCAAGCCTGACGCGGCGGCTGACACACCGGCGGCGGTCAAGGCGGGGAAGCTGCCGCCCCCGGCGAACCGCTTCGATCGCGAGATTACCGGCGGAAGTTTGCTGAAGGTGCTGGATTGGAAGTCGGGCCAGGAACGCACGGCGCTGCTGGCGGTGGTGACGCGGCCGTCGCTGTTGTACGACCGGCTGTTCCGCACGGTGGGGCAGTCGGCGACGTTGATTATGGCAGTCCTGGTAGTGGTGGTGGTGCTGTTCGGAGTGATTGAACTGCTGGCGCTGTTCATTGGGGTGCGCCTGACGAGAACGATTACCCGGTCGGTGGCGGCATTGTATCGCGGGACGCAGCGAGTCAACCGCGGCGATTTCACGCATCGCATCGAGATCCGCAGCGAAGACCAACTGGCGGCGCTGGAAAGCTCGTTCAATTCCATGATCGCATCGCTGGAACGGCTGATGCAGGAGCAGAAAGAGAAGCAGCGGCTGGAAAACGAGCTGGTCATCGCGCAGGAAGTGCAGGCGCAGTTGTTCCCGCGGGAATCGGCCGACCTGGCGGCGCTGGAGATACACGGGATTTGCCGTCCGGCGCGGACGGTGAGCGGCGATTATTACGACTTTCTGCCCATGGACAGCGACAAAGTCGGGCTGGCGGTGGGCGACGTCAGCGGGAAAGGAATTTCCGCGGCCCTGCTGATGGCGACGATCCACTCGGCGGTACGAGCGTACAGCCTGGAAGCGGCGGTGGCGCCAGCGTTGCCGGCCTCGGTCGGGGGCGGACCGGCGTATCACGGCAGCGCGCTGGCGTACGCCAATGGCGATCTTTCGCCGGCGGCGCTGATGGCGCTGCTGAATCGGCAGCTCTATCGCAGCACGCCCAGCGAGAAATACGCAACGCTGTTCTTCGGCACCTATGACGGTCACAGCCGCACCGTGAACTACTGCAACGCGGGACATCTACCGCCGCTGGTGCTGCACGCCGACGGCACAGCGTCGCGGCTCGACGCCGGCGGAACGGTGGTGGGGCTGTTCGACGACGTGAACTACGACGAGACGCAGGTCGCGCTGTCGCCGGGCGACATCTTCGTTGCCTACAGCGACGGCATCACCGAGCCGGAAAACGATTTTGGCGAATTCGGCGAGCCGCGGCTGGTGGAACTGGTGCGCGAAAACCGGAACTTGCCGCTGGCGCGCATTTCCGACCTGGTTATTTCCGCGGTGCTCGATTGGATCGGCGGCGCCGAGCAGCCCGACGACATCACCCTGGTGCTAGCAAGGCCGAGGTAGGCTGCAGGCCCCGGAGCTGCAGGCTCCGGGCTTTGGGCCTTAGGCTTCAGATGGGCTGGAGCTAAGCGTTGGTTCTCTTCTTGCGCGTCACCTTCTGGTTGACCACCTGCGGTAAAGCCAGGAGCTCACCACCCAGCATCTGCACCACTTCATAGCAGAGGTCGCCGCGCTTCTTCAGAAACTCCACCACGTCAGCGCTGGGGATGAAGGCAACCTGCGAGTCATCGATCAACTCGGCGGTCAAGAGGTAGGTGCGGTTGAGGATGGCGCCGGGAAGGCCGAGCACGTAACCGGGACCGACGTTGCGAAAGGTCATGGCGCGGCCATTGTCGGCGCGCAGCGAGAGGTTCGCCTTGCCGCGCAGGAGCAAATAGACGCCGCGCGAGGGCTCGCCCTGGCGGAAAAGGGTGGTGCCTCGCGGGTAGAAGGTGGAGGGAGCAAGGGCCTCGAAGCCGGCGCGCAGGTCGGGATGGCCGGTGAAGGCCTCGCCGGACCTGCTGCGAACGTTGGGCTGATTCTTGATTGCCATACGACTTCCCACGCACGCATTCGTTGTACGCCGGAGGTTGGCAGGCTGCGGTGATGCTCGTCACAGGTAAGGGTGAGGAGGCTGCAGGTTGCAGGAATAGAGTCTACAGGCTTGGCGCGGCAGAGCCAGCCAAAGAAAGTATCGGGCGCATCGGGTAGAGGCCCGGAGTCGCGAGCGAGACTGCACGGATCGCCCGCGACTCGCGACTAACTGTTAACCATTCCCTTCGCTCGCTGCAATGCCCGGCGCAGGGTCTGATCGAGCGCGGCCTTGGTTTGTTGATACTCCTCTTCCGTGATGCGGCCCTGCTGGCGCTCGATTTCGAGCTGGAAAATCTCTTCTTTGAGGCCTTGAAGCAGCATGCCGGATTGCGGCACGTACGCCTGGAGCAGGGGTTCGGAAACGGAGGCGGGCGCGGGCTGCGGGGCGGCGGCGCGCGCAGGTTTCGGAGCCCCGGCGCGCGCCGCAGGTTTCGGAGCGGCGGCGGCCACAGGTTGCGAGGCGGAAGCCGGCTGGTTGCGAGTGGCTACCCATCCCCCGCCGGCCGCCAGCAAGGCAAGGCCCCCCGCGAGTATCGCCCAACGATATTTGTGAATAGGATCGGGAGTGCCCTCGGGCGTTCCCAAACCTCCACCGGGACGACCCGCGGCGCCGCCACCCATGGCGCCGCCGGCGTCAGCTTGCTGCTGGCCGCCTTGGCCCTGCTGCTGGTCGGTCAGGATGCCGGTTCCGGAGATGCGGAAGCTGAGGTCCTTGTCGGGAGTAACCTGCGTGGTGACCTGCAAATTCGATCCCGGATCGTCCGTCACGGGTGAAAACAGGCCCTGGACCTTGGCGCCGAATTCCATGCTCTTGGGCAGCATGACCGCGAAATGCTCGAGGTGTCCGGTGACCTTGGGCTTCAGCGTCGCCTCGCCCGCGTAGGGCAGGTGATAAACGATCTCGAAGCGCGTTTCGCCGGGCCGGATCGGAAAGATGAAGTAATACTTCCCTTTCGTGTTGTCGTCGGGCACGGGCGCGGTGTTCACGGGCATGCCGCCGGGCCCCTGCGCAATGCCCGAGTCAACCTTGGCGCCTTCGGGCAGAGTGATTTCGTAGGTGCGGTCCGCCATCAGCGAGCGCGGCGGACTGGAGCTGTTCTTCACCGAAATGAGCTCGATGATCTGGAGTGAGTTCTGGTCGGCCGCCTGGACGCGCATGACGCGCACGTTTTCGCCGACACCCTCCAGCTTTTTGGCCGCGTCGTACACCTTGATTTCCGCGGTGGTGGCGCCGGGGAGCGTGGGGCCGCCAGCGGGAAAATAGTTCACGCCCTGGTGATTGACGCGGATCAGGTGCGGCCCGCCGGAGTCGGTCAGGTTGAACTTGAACCGACCTTGGGCGTCAGTCTTGGTGCGTCCGGATTCCTGCATGCCTTGCGCGAGGGTGAGCAGGACAACGTCGTCGCCCGCAGCGGGCTTGCCCGTGGTCGCGTTGCTCACAGTACCGCTCAGGGTTTGGGCGTATGCGGCGGAGGTAAACAGCGCCGCCGTAATGAAGGCGAACGCCAGCAGTTGGCTGGTGGTAAAGCGGTACTTCAAGCTCTCGCTCCTTTGGGTTGTAGCGGCGGGTTTTCCAGCGCGTCAATCTCGGCCAGCAGGGCGGCGGCTTCGTCTTCCAGGGCCGCGCGCATCGCCTCGTAATCGGCTTCGGGGTACTTCCCTGCCCTGAATTCAAAGTTGAGGTCGCGCAGATTCTCGTAGACGGTTTCCTTGCGCTCATTGAGAAACGCCAGGCGGGTCTTCTCCTCGCCGGCTTCGACCCGCGAAGGCAGCGAGAACATGTAGAAGAAGAGCGCAGCGGTCATGAGGACGCAGGCGGCAATCATCATAGTTCGGTCTCCTCATGCACGCGGCGGCGCAGGCGGTCGAGCTTTGCCGGGTCAACCACGGGGATGCGAACCGCCGCCGGACGCCGCGTATTCCACGTCTTGACGACCATCACGACCAGCAACAGGCCGCCGGTGAGGGCGACGAAGGGCATGATCCAGGCGACGCGATTGAAGCCGGTGGTGGTGGGCGCGGAGAGCACGGTCGGACCGTACTTCTGCACGAAGGCCTGCAGGACAAGATCGTCGCTGTCGCCGCGCTGCAGCCCGGCCATCAGCTCGTTGCGCATGCCGTCGGAGTAAGTGCAGCCGACGTGATTGCACTCCAACAGCACCTGGTTGCAGCCGCAGCGGCACATGAGCTTGTGGCCGAGATTGTCGAAGCGGCCGGAGGCGTCGTCGCCAGCGCCCATGAGAAGCACGACCACAACGGTGAGCGCGGCGAGCGCGGCGATGCGCTTGACCGCCGGAAGCCGGAAGCCGGAAGCCGGAAGCCTGCTCATCGGCCTGCTCCCACGGGTTCACCGGCGGGGACGGCAACGCGAGCCGGAGCGGCGACGCGAGCCGGCGCCATGTTGGGCACCAGCGCCACTCCTGTCCCGGCGATCACGATGAGCACGCCGATCCAGATCCAGGCCACCAACGGATTCAGGTGCGCGCGGATAATGGGACGGCCGGTTTGGTCGTTGAGGCCGCTATACACAAGGTAGAGATCCTCGCGGACGGTGGAGCGGTTGGCGACCATGGTGGCGGTCTGCTGGCTGGCCTTGTAAAAACGGCGCTCGGGGTACATGGTGGCCAGCGGCTTGCCGTTCTTACTGACGTCGATGATGGCCCACTGGCTGCTGTAGTTGGGATTGTCGTCGTCGGTATAGGAGCGGCAGGTCAGCGTGTAGGGCCCGACGGTCATCTGCTGGCCATTGCCGAGCTCGCGTTCCACGTCCTGGTTAAACGCCACCCCCGCGAAGCCGATCATGATGATGATGACGCCGAAGTGCACGATGTAGCCGCCGTAGCGGCGGGTGTTGCGGCGGGTGAGTTGCACCATGCCGGCGGCCAGCGAGGAGCCGGTGTGACGCGCGATGACGCGGCCGCCGCGGATGAATTCAGACGTCACGGTCGCCGCGACCAGCACCGCCAGCGCGATGGTCATCAGCGAATAGAAATACGAGATGTCCTTCCACGGGCGCATGCCGAAGGGCCCGCCCCAAGACGACGGGGTGACGACGAGCATAACCGCGGCGGCAATGGCGACCAGAGTCGGCACCAGGAAGTTGCGCTTCAGACTCTCCAGCGACGTCTTGCGCCAAGCGAGCAGCGGTCCGAGCGCGGTCAGCAGCAACAGCAGGAGCGCGACCGGGATGTTCACGCGGTTGAAGAAGGGCGGGCCGACCGTGATTTTGTGTCCCTGCACCCACTCGCTGAGGATGGGAAACAGAGTTCCCCAGAGCACGGTGAAGCAGGCGACAAGAAGGATGAGGTTGTTGAACAGGAAGCTGGACTCACGCGAGACCAGCGATTCCAAGCGGTGTTCGCTCTTCAAATGCGAACGGTTCTTGACGAAGAAGAAGACGCAGGTGGCGAAGGTAAGCGCCAGGAAGGCGACGAACCAGTCGCCGATGGAAGATTGCGCGAAGGCGTGCACCGAACTGACCACGCCGCTGCGCGTCAGGAAGGTGCCGAAGATGGAGAGCAGGAAGGTGCAGAAGATGAGCCACATGTTCCACATCTTCAGCATGCC
>JAIQFM010000162.1 GCA_020073285.1 Terriglobia bacterium
GAGCACTCGCGCGGCTCCAGCGCGCAAATGACCGCGTCGGGAAATTGCGCCTTGATCGCGTCGCCCGCGGCCAGCGTTCCCGCCGAGCCCGGAGCGGCGACGAACGCCGCGACTCGCCCATTCCCGTGCGCCCGCGCCGCCTCCAGCGCGCTGCCGCCGGTCACGTGGCGGTGGAAGCGGTAATTGGGCAGCAGTTCGAACTGCGCCAGCACCTTGTTGCACGCGTCCTTCTTGTATTCCTCGGTGCGCTCCAGCACCAGGATGACGTCGCTCTCCGAGCCGGGCGTCAGGTCGAGTTTGCCGCCGTATTGCCGGATTCGCTGGTAGCGCTCGGCGCTCATCTGCTCCGGCATGATGACGATGGCGGGATAACCCTTGAGCTTGGAGATATAGGCCACGCCAATGCCAAAGTTGCCGGTCGAGGGGCCGATGATGGTGTTCTCGCCCTGATGAATCTCGCCCGCCAGTTCACCTTCCATCAGCGTCGCATAGGCAGGGCCGACCTTATGGCTGCCCGAGGGAAACTCGCGTCCCACGAGCACGACGATGTTGGCCTCCACGCCCGTCAGTTCCTGGGGAAGCACGATGTGGCGGATGGAATTGTCCGGCTCGCGCCAGGTGATGTTGAAAAGGTTGATCGGGTCCAGCTCGTTGGCGCGCGCGGCCAGTGCCTTCTGCCGGATCGCCGGAGGCAGCGTCTCGGGATGAAGCATTTCAGAGTAGGTGGGGCCGAAGCCGGTTGCGGATTCCAGGCGGGGTGCGGGCATCAGAACCTTCTCCATAATTGGCGTGTGCAGGCGGTGGCTTTTTCGGCGACGGCGCGCTCGTCCACGCTTACGAACTGCCGGTCGCGAATGACGAAGCGGCCGTTCACCACCAGCGAATCCACCGGCGCGTGCGCAATGCCGAACAGCGCGTGGCCGAAGATGTTGTCGCTGGTGAGCGGCGTGGGCGGAAAGTAGTCATAGAGCACCAGGTCGGCGCGCGCCCCTGCTTCGATGCGCCCGATGTCCAGGTTCCAGACTTTCCGGGCGATGGTGCGATTGTTGAGCAGCGCCAGCGCGTAAGCCTCCGCGTAGGCGACGCGCGGATCGCCGGCGCGCATTTTCTGCACGTGGAAGGCGGTCTTGAACTCATCCCACATGCGCGGGCTGTAACCGTCGGAGCCGAGGCCGACCAGCACGCCGGCTTTCACCATCTCCAGCACGCGTGCCGCTCCCACCGCGTTGTTGCAATTCGATTGCGGGTTGTGAACCACGTTGATCTGGTGGCGCGCCAGCGCCGTAATGTCGGCGCCGCTTACGTGAATGCAGTGCGCGGCCAGCGCGCGATCGTCGAGTACGCCGACTTCATGCAGTCGGCGCACCGGAGACTTCCCGTGCTTGCGGCGCGCGTCTTCGTTGTCGCTGCGGTCTTCGGAAACGTGCACGTGGAAACCGGCTTGCAGCGATTCGTTCGCTTCCACCGAGCGGCGCAGCGTGCGATCGCCCAGGGTGAAGGAGGCGTGCAGGCCGAAGCTGGCGTTCACCAGCCCGTCTGACTTGCGCGCGCGCTCGATGAAGCGGACGTTTTCGTCGATCCCTTGCTGCGCGTTTCTAGGGCCGTTGCGGTCGGTGGTTTCGTAGCAGAGCACGCCGCGCAATCCGACCTCGCGAAAGGCACGCTCGATCACGTCGAGACTGCCGCTGACCGCCGATGGACTGGAATGGTGGTCCACCAGCGTGCCCACGCCGCAGCGCGCCGAATCCATGACGCCGACCAGCGCGCTGTAGTAGATGTCCTGTTGGCTGAGCGCGCGGTCGAGCCGCCACCACAGCTTTTTCAGAATTTCGGGAAAATTCTTCGGCGGCGTTCCCGGCAGCGAGATACCGCGCGCCAGCGTGCTGTAGAGATGGGTGTGGCAATTGATGAGCGCGGGCATGAGCAGCCGCCCGCGAGCGTCGAACTTCTCTCCGGAATCTGCACACGCGAGGGCACCCTTCGACAAGCTCAGGGCAGGCCGTGTGCCACATACTTCGCCGATGCTCCCGTCATCACGCACCTCGACCGAGCCGCAGTCCAGCACGCGGTTGCGCGAATCGAAAGTGAGGATGCGGGCGTTTTCGATGATCATGGCGCGTTAAAGGCGAGCGCGCGATTGCCCCAGGCAGCGACGATGCGCGTTCCGGCGTTGCCCTCAACCGCTTCGGCCACTTTCTCCGTCGAAGTGATGATGCACTCTTCGCCGCCGTTCTCGATGAAATCAATCGCCGCCTCGATCTTCGGCCCCATCGAGCCGGCAGGAAATTCGCCGCCTTCAAGATAACGCCGCGCGCACTCGATGGTCATGTTGGACAACCACTGTTGCTCCGGCTTGTGATACGAAATCGCCACCTGGTCCACCGACGTGACGATAATCAGCTTGTGCGCGCGCACCTGCTTGGCGAGCAGGCAGGAGGCGAAATCCTTATCGATCACACCTTCCACGCCGACCAGCTTGGGGCCGTCCCAGGCGACCGGAATGCCTCCGCCGCCGCAGGCGATAACGACCACTCCGGCTTCCAGCATCGCGGCGATGGAATCTTTCTCCAGGATGTCGAGCGGGCGCGGCGACGGCACCACGCGCCGCCAGCGTCCCGGCTCGATCTCCTTCATGCGCCAGTGCGGCTTCTCGCGTTCCAGCTTTTCCAGGTCTTCGCTGGCATAGAAGGACCCAACCGGTTTTGACGGATGCTCGAAATCCGGATCGTTGCGGTCCACGACAACCTGCGTGATCACCGTGGCGCACTCGCGTCGAATGCCCTCGCGCCTGAACATTTCATCGGCCACGCGCTGGATCATGTAGCCCATGCCACCCTGCGAGTCCGACACGCAGGTGTCCAGCGGCAGCGGCGGGACGCGGCGCTCGCCTTCCTCGGAGCGGATGAGAATGTTGCCGATCTGCGGACCGTTGCCGTGAGTGATGACGATGCGGCGATCGCTGTGGAACAGCGGCACCAAGTGCTCCAGCGTTTCCGCGGTGTGCGCGAACTGCTGGGGAATGGTGCCGCGCTCACCGGGACGCGTGATGGCATTCCCGCCGAGCGCGATCACGAGGGTTTCGATCATGCGCGTGCGGCCGCGGCCGGCTCCTCTTCGTGCTCGATTTCCTGCTCCGCCATGGTAAGCGCCATGATCGCCTTGCAGGTGTGCAGGCGGTTTTCGGCCTCGTCGTAGACAACCGAGTGCGGTCCATCAATCACTTCGTCGGTGACCTCGTTGCCGCGATCGGCGGGCAACGGGTGCATGTAGAGCGCATCGGGTTTGGCGAGCTGGAGCCGGTCGGCGTCGCAGATCCAGTGCTTGTACTGCGTCGCGATGCGCAGCGATTCTCGCGGATTCTGGCCCATGGTGTCCAGGCAGCCCCAGCTTTTCGGGATGACGACGTCGGCTTGGCGGAAGGCGTCATCCATGCCGTTGACGACTTCGAACTTGGTTGCACAGCGTTGGGCGTTATCTCGCGCCGCCTTCATCGTCTCCGGCATAAGGAAATATTCCGGCGGATGGGCGAGCGTGACGTCAATTCCGAAGCGCGGCAGCAGCATGATCAGCCCTTGCGGCACCGACAGCGGCTTGGCGTAGCTGGGCGCGTACGCCCACGAGACCGCGACCTTCAGCCCGCGCAGGTTTCGTCCGCGCTTTTCCCGCATGGTCATCAGGTCCGCCAAGGTTTGGCAGGGATGATCCACGTCGCATTGCATGTTGATGACGGGCACCTCGGCCCAGCGCGCGACTTCTCGCATGTAGGCGTTGCCTTCGCCGGGAATGAGGTCGTGACGGATAGCGATGCCATGGCCGTAGCGCGAGAGAATGATGCCCGTGTCCTTCGGGCTTTCGCCGTGCGAAACCTGCATGACGTCGGCGGTGAGAAAGTGCGCATGCCCGCCGAGCTGCGTGATGCCGGCTTCAAACGAGTTGCGCGTGCGCGTGGACTTGTCGAAGAACATCAGGAAGATGGTCTGGTCGGGCAGATATCGGTGCGGAACGCGGTTCTTGAACTTGCGCTTCAGGTCGGCAGAGACCGCCAGCAGGGTTTCGATCTGCGCGTCCGACCATTCTTCGGTGGTGATGTAATCCTTACCCTTGAACAGCGCCTTCTTGAGCAAGCTGCTCTCCCGTGAGTGCCGCGACATTGGCGTAATGCGCGCGGCCTGGATTGGAAACTGCGTCCATCAAGAACTTGAGCTGGAAATACGGCAGCATGTCCACGGTATGCGGCGCGGCAACGCCCGGTTTCAGCGACCAGGTCACAACCGCGTGGTCGGTGGTCCTGACTTGGATTTCGGCGCTGCCGTTGTCAAAGCGCGCGTTCGCCTGGTCCGGCCCGCAGGTCAGCTTGTATGACTTGCCGGCGATCGTGCCGTGGATGGTCGCGCCGGCGACGCCGAACTCGAGAAAGAAGCCGTTGCGCCCGGCGTATTTTTCGTACGACTCCGCGCTGCAGAAGAAGCGCGGCTTCTCGATCTGCGGGCCGCCGTCTTCGGGGCAGAAGACGTCGCAGTTGCCGCAGTCGTTACAGGCGTCGGCGTAGTTGGCGAGCTGGTGCGCGCGCGCGACCTTGAATACGCCGCCGGCAATCGGGCGCGCTTCGCCGGTCGGCAGCAACTCGTAATTGCTGTAGGCGATTTCCGCCGCTTCGTTCTGGTAAACAAAGTTGGCGTCATTGGGACAGACGGGCACGCATTTATCGCAACTGATGCAGTCGTAGAGCCAGAGCTTGGAGCCGATCTTGCGTGGCGCCGCCTTGTTTTTCTCCCAGCGATAGCGCGGATCGGCGGTGGTGCGGTCCACGATCACCGGCGTGTTGAGTACGCCCGCGGCCTCGACCAGCGCGCCCTCCAGCCCAGCCAACTCGTCCTGCAGCGCATCGGCGAGCGAGTGCGGAAGTTGCGGGATGCGGGCGGGCGTAAATTCGCGCTGAATACCGGCACAGGCTTCATTCAACGCCGCGCCTTGGGTTGCGAGCCACGTCTTCAGGCGCGAGGTGACGATTTCGTTGACAGCGGACGCTGCCTCAGGAAACCGCTGCGCCAGTGCCGCGACCACGGAGTTGATTGCAGCTTCGCCCTGGCCGGCATAGCGGACGACGAAGTCATGAATCCGTGGCGCGCCAAGCTCGCGCATCCTGGCGCCAAGGTTCTCCAGATATTTCGGCAGCCGCGCGTAGCCGCCGGGACGCAGCAGGTCGGTGCAAGTGGTGACGGGCACGAAGTTCATCGCCACGGCATTGCAGACGTTGTGCTGGTCGAGTCCGGCGGAAAACGAGATGGGAAACGCACCGCCCATGTGCTCGCGGAATTTTTTCACCAGGTTCAGCGTGACCACGTGCAGCGGCGGACCCGACATGTACATGACTTCGTCGCTGAACATGCGGCGATGGTTTTTCACCACCAGCGTGTTGCTGAACTTGACGGCCAGGCGCTTGCCGCGGGAGCGCGCCACGCCGGCCAGGCGCGGCAGCATGGTGAGTGCGTCGGAGAATTGCAGGTCGTGCTCGAAGGCGTCGGCGGCAACCTGGATATCGCCGTAGCCGAGCACATCATGCAGCAGGTAACGCACCTGCTCGAATCCCAGCAGCGTTGGGTTGAGCTTGACGCAGACGTGCACGTCCATCTCGGTGAGCAGGAAAGTGACGATGCCCTCGATCTCGTGCGCCGGGCAGCCGTGGAAGGTGGAGAGCGTGATGGTGTCGCTGACGCGCGTGGGGAAAGCGAGGTCGCGATATCGCGCCCACGGGCCGGTGAGCGTGGCGCGCAGCTCGTCAATGATGGCGCGCGCGTCCTTCATGCTCTCGATCCAGTGGCGCACGCGCGGCGAGCGGATGCCCTCCAGGCTGTAGCCCACGCTCATGTCGTAAATCGTGTCGGTGAATGGCCCGGTGAACTCGTCGCCCAACAGGCACGAGGCTTTCAGGATTTCGATGAACATCATTGCCGCCACGTACTCGCGCAGCGACTGCTCCAGCTTCAGCTCCTGCGACCACTCGACGTTGTACCCGACGTTGGTGGCGTCAATGCAGGGACGCGGGATTTTGAGCTCGTCCATGATCTGCACCGTCTTGAGCTCGATGATGCGCGAGCCGGCAAGCCAGGAGAGAACGATGTTCTGCACGAGTTGGTCGTGCGGACCGGCGGCGGGACCGACGGGATTGGCGGCGCATTGCCCGTGAAAGGTGACCGAGGTGTCCACGCCGGCAACGCCGCAATAGAACTTCGCTTTCGGCAGGTCGAAGATTTTCCCCTCGCGCTCATATTCCAGGAAGGCGCGCGTAAGCTGCAGCGGCAGCGGGATGGGGATGAGCTCAGACATTGGGCAATTTGGTAATTGGGTAATTTCGTAATTTTGTGATTTGCGAAAACACGCGCACCCAGCGCGACAAATTACCAACTTACGAAATTACAAAATTTACTATCGCGCGCTCGCCTTGGCCGTTTGCTCATGCTCCAGCGTGTGAGCGAACACCAGCGGAAACGCGGCGTAGAACTGCGCGGCCTGCACCAGGTGGTCAATGGCGACGCGCTCGGTGACGGCGTGCGCGTCCACCTCGTTGCCCGGCCCGAAGCCGACCGTCGGCACGCCGCAGATTCCCATCGAGCCCACGCCGTTGGTGCTGAACGTCCACTTGTCCACCACCGGCGCGCGGCCGTGGAGCGCCCGGTAAGTCTCCACCGCCGACTGCACCAGCGGGTGCTCTTCCTCGACAACCCACGTCGGGTAGTACTTCTCCATCGGATAGACCAGCCCGGCGTAGCTCGGCACCTCGTACGACAGAATTTCAATTTCCGCATCGCGGGCGCCGGACAACGCGCGCACTTCCGCGACCGCGCTTTCTTTCGTGTCGCCGGTCGTCAATCGCCGATCGAGGTGAATCGAACACGATCCCGGCACCGCGCACAGCGACGGCGAAAGCGAGCGGATCTGCGTCACCGTGATGGTGCCCTTGCCGAGAAACTTGTCGTCACGCAGGCGAGTGTTCAGTCGCTCGATTTCGCGCAGCAGCGTGGTCATCTTGTAGATCGGGTTGTCGCCGCGCTCCGGCGCGCTGGCGTGGCAGGAGCGCCCGCGGAGGTGGACCTCGATCTCCATGCGCCCGCGCTGGCCGCGATAAACCTGGAGATTCGTGGGTTCGGTGATCAGCACGCAGTCGGGCTTGATGCCGTCTTCGCGCAGGATGTAGAGCCACGCCAGGCCGTCGCAATCTTCTTCCTGCACGCTGCCGACGCACCACAGGGTGTAGTCGCCCGCCAGTCCGAGGTCCCTCATCAGCTTCGCGCCGTACACCATGCTGGCCATGCCGCAGCGCTGATCGCAGGCGCCGCGGCCGTAGACGTAACCGTCCTCGACCTTGCCCTGGTACGGGTCCCACTTCCATTCCTTGAGGTCGCCGACGCCGACCGTGTCGGTGTGCGAGTCCATCATGATGATGCGCTTGCCCGAGCCGATGCGGCCCAGGATGTTGCCCATTTTGTCGATACGGATTTCGTCGAACCCGGTGTGTTCCATTTCCCGCTTGATGCGCTGGATGACCGGGCCTTCCTGCGAACTCTCGGCGGGAATGGCGATGAGGTCGCGCAGGAAGCGGACCATGGACTGCTCGTATTTTTTCGCGCCGTCGGCGATGGCGGCGCGCTGCTGGCGAATGGTGTCGAGTGGGCTCATGTCCTAATCCGAAGCTACCGCCTTGCGCACGCCGCGGGCCGGCGTGGTGCGCGGTTTCTGTTTCGCTTGCTCGTGCAGCGCCTTCAGCACCATCTCCGGCCGGATGGGCAACTGGCGGAAGCGGATGCCGATGGCGTGATAAATCGCGTTGGCGATCGCCGGCGCCGGGCCGTTGATCGGCACTTCGGCGATGGACTTCGCGCCGTAGGGCCCGAGCGGTTCCTCGGTTTCCACCAGGATGGTGGTCAGTTTGGGCATGTCCTTCGCCGAAAAAACTTTGTAGTCGAGGAAATTGGGGTTGATCATGCGGCCGGTTTCGTCCAGCAGCATTTCCTCGGTGAGCGCGTACCCCAGTCCTTGCGCAACCGCGCCTTCGCTCTGCCCTTCCGCCGCCATGGGATTGATGGCAACGCCGCAGTCCACCGCGGTGACCAGCTCCACCACGCGCACCTTGCCTGTTTCCGTGTCCACCTCGACCTCCGCGAACGTGGCGCAGAACGGCGGAGGACTGTCGGTGTTCCAGTGCGAGGCGCTGTCCATGATCTGGACTTTGTCCTTATACATGGCGTGGCGCGCGATGTCGGCCATGCTCACCGACTTGCGGCACTCGCACACGGTGAACGCTTCATTCTTGCCCAGGCTGACTTTTTCGGGCGCGACCTCCAACAGGCGGGCGGCAACGTCGATAATCTGGGCGCGGACTTTTTCCGCCGCTTTCTTCACCGCGCCGCCGGAGATGATGGTGGTGCTCGACGCGTACGCGCCGACGTCGAACGGCGTGAAATCGGTGTCGCCGGAGCAGACGATCATCTTGTCGAGCGTGACGCCCAGGGTTTCGGCGGCGATCTGCGCCAGCACCGTATCGGCGCCGGTGCCGAGATCGGCGGCGCCGACTTGCAGATTGAACGAGCCGTCTTCGTTGATCTTCATCAGCGCCGCGGCCCAGTCCACGCCGGCAATGCCGCTGCCCTGGATGGAGCAAGCCACGCCCACGCCGCGGCGCAGGTGTGAGGATTTATCCGGCGGCAATTTGCGCTTGCGCTCCCAGTCGAGCGCCTGCGCGCCACGCTCCAGGCAGCCGGGCATGCCGCAGGTGCGGATGTTGCGCGGCAAGCCTTTGCGCCCTTCGCCGAGTTCCGCCGAGAGTGCGTCAATGTCGCCGGCGCGAATCAGGTTCTTGCGCCGCAACTCGATCGGGTCCATGCCAAGTTCGTGCGCGATCTCGTCAATCACGCTCTCCTGGGCGAAGAACCCCTGCGGGCAACCGTAACCGCGGAAAGCGCCCGCGACCGGGCAGTTGGTATAGACCACCGTGCAATCGAACTTCATGTTGGGCGCGCGGTAGAGTGGGAGGACTTTGCTGCCGGTGTTGCCCTGCACCGTCGAGGAATGGCTGCCGTAAGCGCCGGTGGTGGCCAGCACCGACATCTGGTTGGCAACGATGGTGCCGTCGCGCTGGGCGCCGATCTTCACTTTCAGGATTTGCGGGTGGCGGCTGCGCGCCATGTAGAACTCTTCTTCGCGCGTGTACTCGATCTTAACCGGGCGGCGCGTGGCCAGCGCGAGCGCGCCGGTGATGTCCTCCAGCAGCATTTCCTGCTTGCCGCCGAAGCCGCCGCCGATGCGCGGCTTGATCAACCGCACTTTCTGCACCGGCAGTTGCAGGATCATCGCCACCTGCCGCCGCGAGTGGAACGGCAC
>JAIQFM010000163.1 GCA_020073285.1 Terriglobia bacterium
GAGGACTCCGCTTCTGTGCACAGCAACTTGGGGACAGCGTGGTTTGCCCGGCGGAAGATCGACAAAGCCATGGCGGAGTATGAGCGCGCCTTTGAGTTAGATCCCGGCGTCCTGCTGCGCAGTTCTGGCAGTGGTGTGGCCGCTCGTATCCTCTCGCCGGAGGATCGGGCCTATTACTCCTACGTGCTGGCCAAGATGTACGCCAAGCGCGGTGATGTCGAGCGCTGCCTGGAATGCCTCCGCAAGGCCAAGGGCGAAGACTACAGCCGTATCAAGGATGTCAACCGGGACCCTGAGTTTGCGATTGTGCGTACGGATCCCCGGTTCGTCGAACTGATGGGCAAACCAGCTCCGGAGGAATAGCGAGCAAGCGCCACAGACGGTTCGCGCCCAGATTCTATCGTCGTGCCATGGAGAATCGTCCGGCCAAGCCCCGTAGCTTTCGCAGCAACGGACGGTGAGCGGCGATTTGGCGCGCAGAAGCGAGTCCGCGAGTCATATCGATAGGTAAGAGGCGCAACGCTTATGATACGGCCGCGAGATACACAAACAGCGCCATCACAGCGGCCGCGAACATAGTCTCAAACAGCACCCACAAGGCATAGCCAGTGCGATTGGGGACGGTGGCGAGCTTTCGCCAAGCCCTGTAGAAATGCAGCGGAATGACAATGGCCGCGGTCACCAGCATGCTGGGCCATTTGACCGGCACGCTCCACATCCCCACACCATTAGCATACGTACCGCTCGTTCGTGCGTCAGTGACGTAATCGTGGTCCGCGCGACCGTATTCTGTGGTTCCGTTTCGGGATGCACCGAATGATAGTTGCGCGATCTGTGACTCCTGCCTGTTCCGCTTGAGCCATCATTGTTCAGCACAACCGGAGCGCTCGCGCCAGCGGATTAACCGCTCGCCTCAGCGTTACGATTGAATGTGCCCGCCAGGCAGCGGGCAGCGTGGCGGGAGGCAATCATGAGCAGCGAGGCAAATGGGAAGCCCGGTTCGAGTTCGCGTCGCAATTTCATCAAGGCGACGGGCGCGGTGACGGCGGGACTGGTGGCGCAGGGTATATCCGAGGAAGTGGCGATTGCCGTGCCGCCGCTACCCTTCAACCCGGCTACGCCGCAGGCAATGCCGACGCGCAATCTGGGTCGCACCGGGTTTCGCGTTGGTATCTTCAGTCTTGGCGGGCAGGCCACCGTCGAACAGCCCAATAAGGAAGCGGAGGCGGTCGCGATTGTCGAGACGGCGATCGATCTCGGCGTCAACTACATCGATACCGCGCCGCAGTACGGAGGAACCGGACGTTGGAGCCAGCGCTACGTCGGTCAGGTGATGAAGCGACGTCGTAAAGATGTCTATCTCGCCAGCAAAACGCACGACCGGACTCGCGACGGCTCGCTCAAGCTGCTGGAAGAATCCCTGCGCTTGCTTAACACCGACCACCTCGACGCCTGGCAACTTCACCACGTCAGCTCCAGGGACGACGTAGACCAGATCTTCGCCAAAGGCGGCGCCATCGAAGCGATGCAGCAAGCGCGCGACCAGAAGATGGTGCGCTTCCTCGGCGTGACCGGGCACACCGATCCCGACGTACTGATGGAATGCTTGCGGCGGTTTCCCTTCGACCAGATCCTGATGGCGGTCAATGCCGCCGACCCGCACCACCTCAGCTTCCAGGACAAGTTGTTGCCCATGGCGGTCGAAAAACAAATGGGCATCATCGGCATGAAGATCCCCGCGCGCGGGCGACTGCTGTCCAACTGGCCCGCCGTCGGGCCGTATGCTCCGGGGAAAAAACGGGCTGGACCGCTTGGCATCAAGGACGCACTTTACTATGTGCTGTCGCTGCCGGTCAGCACCGTCATCATCGGATGCGACTCGGTGGAGCAGTTGGCCGAAAATGTTAAGCTCGCGCGCGAGTTCACGCCACTCAGCGAACAACAGCGCGCCGCGCTGGCGGCTAAAGCCGAGCCGCTTGCGCGCGAGGCGCTCTTCTTCCGCCGCTGGAACTCGTGAGCGCAAGCGTGGTTAAGAACGTGTACGCCTACGCGTTGCGTGTCGGCGACGCACTTGCCGAGAGAGTGTGCGGTCGGCAGGTTTATGAACGCTTGCGATCTCCTCTTGCATCTTGCTCGCTGTAGCTTACCGAGGGATTCGGAGACTATACTTTAGACAGAAAATGCTCGGGTTAGCTTCGCCGCGAATTGCGGAGCACCCGCAGGCGTGCTCCGCCCCGGAGCCGTCCGTTCTGCCCACCCTCTTCGGCGAGGGTTATGGGCTCTACACGACTCGCCCCAGTACCTTCCTTTTGTCTTTTCTCCTACACGTCCTTGCCATTGTCGTGCTGCTGACGTCGGGGACTTACCTGGTGCGCCACCGCGAGGAAATCAAGCAGCAGGTGATCGGAGTGGTGTCGGATGTCAGCCCGTATATTCTTCCGCCCGCATCAACAAGAGCGGGTGGCGGCGGTGGCGGCGGAGATCGCGACAAACTGCCGGCGTCCAAAGGCGTGTTGCCAAAGTTCTCGCGCGAGCAGCTCACGCCTCCTATGGTGGTGATTCGCAATGAAACTCCTAAGCTCGCCGCCGAGCCTACCGTCGTGGTCCCGCCCGAACTTCAACTGCCACAGCAAGCGGGTCCGCTGGGCGACCCGCTGTCGTCTGTGTTGGGACCGCCATCAAGCGGAACAGGCTCGGGCGGTGGAATAGGGAGCGGCAGCGGGGGAGGCGTGGGCTCCGGCCGCGGTCCCGGCGTTGGACCGGGCTGGGGTGGGGGCATGGGCGGTGGCGTGTATAAGGTCGGTGGCGGTGTTACTGCGCCGCGCGTAATCTACGCGCCGGACCCGGAGTTCTCCGAGGAAGCCCGCAAGGCAAAGTACCAGGGCACTGTGGTCCTATGGCTGGTTGTGGGGCAGGACGGTCGCACGCACAACATTCGCGTTCAGCAGACACTCGGCATGGGCCTGGATGAAAAGGCAACTGAGGCGATTCGCCGCTGGCGATTCGAGCCAGCGCGCAAGGACGGCGTGCCGGTGGCGGTGCAGATCAACGTGGAGGTCAATTTCCGGCTCTATTGACCTGATCCGCGCTTGGTCGGCGCTGCGAAATCAACGCCACAAGCCCAGAAGGTGCGTGGCACCCGAGGGGCTGCATCGTCATGGGGGCAGGGGAGCGCAACGGGAGCGCGCAACATTCCACGCAGGTTCGATTCCTGCCCGCGCCTCATCCTAGCCTTCAGATTGAGATCTGACCGCATCCTTTCGATCGTAACTCACGGGGTTGCTCTAGCGGAGTATCATGAATCACTGAAAACGGAAATTCCCCCGCGGCCTTGCCGAGGAATTTCGGCAATTTTGGGTGCCGAAAAAGGGACTCTGCCCGGGTGATCTTACGGTCACGTGGTGGTTTTGCCGGATTTCGGCGAGCGGTATCTAAGCGGCATTCCGTTCGAAGAACTCAGAAGCGAAGCTCTGGCGATGGAAGCGGAGGAAATCGCCGTCGCGGCGCGGGTGGTGTAGTGATGACGTTGCTTACAACGATTCGCGAAGACATAGCTGCAGCCTTGGAACGCGATCCCGCAGCCAAGTCGAAGCTGGAAATTATTCTCTGCTACTCCGGACTGCACGCGGTGTGGATGTACCAGCTCAACCACTGGCTGTGGCATCGCGGCTGGCGAGTTTTGGCGCGGTGGCTCTCACAGGTTGCACGATGGCTGACCGGAATCGAAATTCACCCGGCAGCGCAGATCGGGAGACGCCTCTTCATCGATCACGGAATGGGAGTTGTTATCGGCGAGACCACGATCATCGGCGATGACGTGACGCTGTACCAGGGCGTCACGTTGGGCGGCACGGGCAAGGAGCAGGGAAAGAGGCACCCGACTGTCGCCGGCAATGTGACCATCGGCGCCGGCGCCAAGATCCTGGGTAACATAACCGTCGGTGAAAACTGCCGGGTTGGGGCGGGATCGGTGGTCCTGCAGGATGTGCCGGACAACTCAACCATTGTGGGTGTGCCCGGCCACGTCATACTCCGCGATGGCAAGCGCGTCGTGATTACCGACCCGAAGCAGATCAAGGACCCGCTCTCGGAAGCCCTGGTGGCGCTGGATTCGGAGGTGAAAGTCCTGAAAGAAAGAGTTCGCCATCTGGCAGACCGCGCGGATCAGCCCAGGCACGCGGAAGCTCTCGGCTGCGTGCCGGGAACGCACGACGCGGTCAAGCCTGACTAGCTCGACAACAACTCGGTCGGCGGCAATTCAAATAACAACTCGGCTCCCGTCTTACCGGCTGCGGCAGATTGCGGTTCGGCCTGGCAGGAAATCGGCAGGAACTAGCTCCGAACGCACCTCGATGTGCCGAGTTCATGCAAGCTAATTCCGGTTCTGCACGAGAATCTGGTGAACTGCGCATTTTATGCGGCTTTCTGAAGAACGAGGAATTGGGTCTTGGTGACGGCCAGCCGCTGCGCCTTGAGTAGCAGATAGTTCCTATCGCGGTAGCCGCGGCCACGACGTAACAGCGCCTTGATGTTTCCGTCAAAGCTGTATTACCGGTAACTATCGAGAGTACTTGGGGACTTCAGTGATACGATTCGACTTCTCGGGGTTTCCACTCCCGCGCGCTAGACCTTGCGGTATTGCTGACCTCGTCTCGCCGGTGTTGCAGAAATGCGGCGAGCAGGATCATGAGAGGACCTAAGGCCGAAGGAGAATTGCTACTCAGCTTGGCAGCGGCTGCAGGCACCCAATTCAGCAGGTGGCGGCCGAGAAAATCTGCCTCGAGCTTCGCAAGACTTCGGCTGGCAGTAGCATCCTGCGCATTCTCCAAGGTGTAATGGACAGCAGCCAGGAATTCCAGTTGGGTGATGAGGTAGTCCGGGACGGCGCAGCTGGAATCCCATTTGAGCCCGAGCGCGTCGTAAAACCATGTGTTCTCGAGCGCGATCTCTTGAGCGGGCCTGGTCTTGTAATGCGCTGACTCGAAAAGGGGTACCGGTGGCTCGGGAATGCCGACATCGAAGAGCGCAATGTAGGTCGCTTCGTATTCCTGGTAGCTGTTGAACCAGGCGAAGTCCGGGAAGTCTCCCGCGCAGCGTAGCTGCTGCCACAGGCCAGCAAGCGCGTCCTTCAACGCCGGCTGCGCGAGTGTGTCGAAGCGCTCGGATGACGGCTGCGAGAACACAAAGGCGAAGAATCTGTACAGATCGAGGTCTGCCCAATCGAGTCGCGCAGAGGTCGGGGATTCGCTGACAACTGTCATGAACTCCTCACTGCAATGCCTGCCATACTGAAAAGTACTTTCTCCCGTCGCGATCCTTCTGGCTGCCATTCCAAAGGGCAAACGCCAATGGCGTGCCCGCCGGCAGATCGGGCAACGCAAAAGCCACTGTCCAGCGCCCCTTCTCGTGTGCGGCGTGTGCGGCGAAAGAAGCTCCTGTCCTGCGGGTAGTACCGCGTCCAGCCGCCTCCATCAGCATGGGACCGCGCGCGGCGTTCCAGTAATAGATCCGCACCGGATCATCAGTGTCACCCATCTGCAGCGAAGGCGTTACAGCACGCGGCTTGGTCGGGAGCATGACGGCGGCCGCGTCGAAGAATCTGTCATCGGCTTCGGTGGGGAGCTTAAGAAAGCGGGTCTCGGGAGGCGTGTTCGGGACCTCGGGCAGAGAGGCGCTGTCGTGGGTTGGATCGGCCCACGACATCTGCACCAGCACTTTGCCGCTTGCGCGTACGACTCGCACGTCCAGCACGGGGATTTCCAGGGATGCCGGCTCGTCGGTGTCGTACAACGGTGGCGTGCGGTTCAGGCTGATCCTGTGGGCGGGAACCTGATCCCACACAGCCGAGCCGTTGAGTAGCACGTCAGCCGCTGCCGACAGTGACGTTGTGTTCAGCGTCTGGCCGGCTGGCGCCTTGCTTGCCTGCGCACTGGCGATCGTACTGGTAACAAGTACGACCACGAGGAGCAACGTCACTCGATTCGTTCGCATGGCAGTCTCCTAAAGCTTGATCTGCACCAGTTCAGGGTGGATGCGATAACGCGTTGCGGCATCGCGGCCGATGAGCAGTTGCAGCAGTTCGCTGCGCCCGCCGCGCTGGGCCGCCTTCAGCTCGGCCTCAAGCCGGGTGATCACGTCTCGCACCTCGGAACCAAAGAGGTAGATCAGGTAATCGAGCGGTAGGCGCGAGTCTTCGAGAATGCTCTTGTCATAGTTGCCGCGTTTGGGCGGATTAAACGGCGGCACGTAGAAAACGTTCGGCTGCGTGCCCCTCTCCGGAAACAGCGGCAGGGCTGCGCGGTGTACCAGCACCAGTTTGTGCACCGGGGATTCGGGATCGTCGAGCAGGCCCACGAAGCGCAGTCGCCCGGGACACTGCGCGACGCAGGCATTCACCTCGCCCTTTTCCAAGCGCGGATAGCAGAAAATGCACTTCTCCGACTTGCCAGCGACCTCGTTGTAATAAATCTTCTTATATGGGCAAGCCTTGATGCAGTAGCGGTAGCCCTGGCAGCGCTCCTGGTCGAGGACCACGATGCCGTCTTCGTCGCGTTTGTAGATGGCCTTGCGCGGGCACGCTTCCAGGCACGCCGGATAGGTGCAGTGATTGCAGATGCGAGGCAGATAGAAGTAGTAATTCTCTTCGCCATTCATGCCGCCGACATCTTCGTCCCAATTCACGCCGGACGTCGGAGCGGGCGACGGCATGACCGGTTTCTTCTTGCCTTCATAGAGGCGCTGCTCGTAGTTGAATTCCCAGGCGTGACCGTAGTCGTCCATGGTCGGAAGCGGGCTGGGCTGGAGTTGTCCGTTTTTCCAACCGCCGCCGATCCGGTCCCACTGCCGCGGGTAGCCCATCCCGGGACGCGTCTCCACGTTGTTCCAGTACATGTAGCCAGTGCCGTCACGGTCGGTCCAGAGCTTCTTGCAGGCGATGGTGCAGGTCTGGCAGCCCAGGCACTTGTTCAGGTCCATCACCATTGCATATTGGTGTTTTGACATGGCTGCTCCCTCAGACCTTTGCCTTTTCGATTTCGACTTTGATGTCGCGATTGTTGCCGGTCGGTCCCCAGTAGTTCAGCCGGAAGTTAACGTGCCCATACTTGCCGATGAGTTGCGTGGGTTTGATCTTGATGTACGTGAGTGACTGCCAGCCGCCCTGCTGGAAGCCAAGATATTTTTCCCAGCCGTGGTACATGGTCACGCGGCCCGGTTTCTCTCCCGGCAGAATCTGCAGGCGGCAAACGCACTGGCCGACATCGTTATGGATGCGCACCCAGTCGTTGTCTCTCAGGCTGCGTTTGCGGGCGTCGTCGGGATGCATGTAGACGATGGGGCCGCCGCGCTGTAACCGCAGCATGGCGCGATGGTCGCGCCACGTGGAGTGGATGGACCAGCGACCGTGCGGGGTGTTCCAGTAGAGCGGATACTTCTCCGGCACTGGTTCCTTGAATGTAGGCAGCGCCTCGCTCAATTCCAGGTACCAGGGATGATCGATGTAGAACTGCTGCCGCCCAGTAAGGGTGCGCCACGGCCGCTTCTTCTCCAGTTGGTGCTTGAACGGCGTATAGGCGATGCCGTCCTCGATGTCGCTGTTCCATGCCTCCGGGTCGGTGGCGACGAAGCGCTGCGGCTTCTCCTGCAACTTCTGGTAGGTCATGCCCTTGGTTTCGGGAGCGTTGGCGAGGATGAAGTTGGCCGCTTGCTCGTCGGTGAGAATGGTTCCCTTGCCCGTCCAGTCGTGTGCCAACTGCGTGAAATCGCGGTTCCAGTCGAAGACATCGTCATGGTAGGGCTTCAGACCTTTCTTCGTGGCCAACTCCGCCATCTTTTCGGCCAAGGCGTGGAAGATGTCCCAATCCGTTTTGCTCTCGAACAACGGTTCCAGCGCCTTGCCGAAGGGATGGACGTAGCTGTGGCAATCGGTGGTGTTGATGTCCACCTTTTCGTAGTAGCTGGCGGCTGGCAGCACGACATCAGAGTAGAGCGCGGTGGTGTCCATGCGGTAGTTGATGTCCACGATCAGGTCGAGATCGCGCCACAGCGACGACTCCAGGATTTCGTTGCCCTTGGCCTGATTGAGATAGTTGGCGCGCCACACGATGAAGGCGCGCGGCTTGCGTCCGCCCTTGGGCCACAGCGGCATCCATCCGTTCTTCACCGATTCCTGGATGTACCAGTCGATGGGCTTGCCGTTGTAGAGGTGCGGATCCTTGCTGGTGGAGTGCACGTAGCTCCACAGCGTGGTGTTCTGGAAGCGCTGCTTCTTGCGCCCTTCAGGGTAGGCGAGCTGAAAGAAGCCGTGCTCCGGCCAGACGCGCTCTTGGCCCACATAGTGGTTGAAGCCGCCGCCGTTCTTGCCCACGTTGCCGGTGAGCGCCACCAGCAGGATGAACGAGCGGTTGATCAGGTCATTGTGGAACCAGTGGTTCGTCCCCGCACCGTGGATGATCATCGCGGGTTTGCGTGTTCCCAATTCCCTGGCGAACAGCTCGATTTCGTGTGCCGGCAATCCGGTGCGCGCCGCTACTTTATCCAGCGTGTATTGGGCCAGCCCTCGCTTGAGCATCTCGAAAACGGTGGTGACCTCGACGGTCTTCCCATTCACAAGCTGCACGCTGAAGCTACCCGTCAGAGCCGGATCCACGCCGTTGAGCTGGATCGTCTTCTGCTCCGAGCCCATGGACCCCGGGGTCAGTACGGCGCGCTGTTGTCTTGCGTCCCAGACGTAAAAGACATCCTCTTTGCCTTTAGCCTCGAGGTCTGACTGCCGCAGGAAGCGATTGTTTTTCGTGACCACGAGCAGCGGCAGGTCGGTCTGTTCTTTCACGTACGGAACATCGATCAGGTTCTGCTCGATGAGAAGCCGCGCCACTCCCAGGGCAAGAATGCCGTCCGTGCCCGGATTGATCTGGAAGTACAGGTCGGCGTGCGTGGCGCTGGAGTTGTAATCGGGCGAGATGCAGACGATCTTGGCGCCGTTGTAGCGAGCTTCGTAGGCGAAGTGCGCGTCGGGGATGCGCGTCTGCGAAATGTTGGAGCCCCACAGCACGATGTACTTGGAGTTGAACCAGTCGGCGCACTCGCAGGCCTCGGTTTGCACGCCCCAGGTAAGCGGATCGCCCGGCGGCAGGTCGCAGTACCAGTCATAGAAGGAAAGGAATACTCCCCCGATGTAGTTCGCCAGCCGCGACCCCGCGCAGAAGCTGACCGGACTCATGGCCGGGATCACGCTGAAGAAGGTGTTGGTATCCGGCCCGTGGTTGTAGATGTTGTCGAGCAGTTTC
>JAIQFM010000164.1 GCA_020073285.1 Terriglobia bacterium
GAATACGACTACGTGGCGCGCATGGGCGGCGACGAGTTTGTCATTGTGGCCCCGGGACTGGAACCTGGCGCAGTCGAAGAGAAGGCCGCCCGTTTGAACGAAATCGCACTCGCTGCCGGGCTCGCCGTTTCTCGCGAGGCTGAGCTATCCGTAAGCATTGGCTGCGCGTTTTACGCCAAGGATGGCACCGATGCTGAACAGCTACTGGCCGAAGCCGACCGCCGTATGTACAGTGTCAAGCGGGACCATCACGAGCGCGGCAAGAACTTACTGACCTTCCCGGCATCGTCCGCAATTGCCGCGACGGTGAACTGATCGGAGCCTTGTTTTGTCGGCATCACGAATTTGGCGCCACCTGGCAACCATGCTGATTACTGTACTGGTGGGAGCGTTCCTCACCGCCACCCTGATCCGCTTGGCGCCGGGTTTCGATGCCGATGTGCAACAGCTCGACAGCCGCCTCAGCCATGAAACCGTAGAAGCCTGGCGGGCCGAACGCGCTCAAAATAGCAACATCGTGCGCTTCTATTTCCGTTATCTCGGCGCCGCTCTCCACGGCGACTTCGGACAATCGCAGACCTTGAACCGTCCCGTACGCCAGCTTATCGCCGAGCGTCTGCCGGTGACCGCGCGCCTGGTCGGCTGGGGAGTACTGCTGGGCTGGACCTTGGCGCTGGTCTTGGCATTCTCCGTCTCCCTCATCCGCTGGGTCGGCTTCCGTTGGATTGCGGTTGTGTGCGCGGGGGCGCTGCTGTGCATCCCTTCCGCCGTTCTCGCATTGGCATTCGTCATTTTGCGGGCGCCGGCGTTTTTGGCAATTGCGCTGGTCGTGTTCCCGAAAATCTTTAGCATCACTCGCAGCTTTTTGGAAAAAAGCTACGAACTGCCGCACATCGTCACCGCGCGCGCCAAAGGCATCAGCGAGCTGCGCGTGTTGTTGTGGCACGTGTTGCCGGTCAGCGGCGGTCAACTGATCGCGCTCGCCGGCGTATCGGTCAGCCTAGCGCTCGGCGCCAGCATCCCGGTGGAAGCGCTGTGCGGGATCGCCGGCCTCGGACAGCTCGCCTGGCAGGCAGCGCTGGGCCGCGATCTGCCGCTGCTGGTGACGTTGACGGTCGTGGTCACGGTTGTGACCCTGGCCGCGAACATGACTTCCGACATCGTGAACGAGTCGCTGAAACCACGGGCTGCATGAACAAACTCCGCCGGCTTTCGTTTGCCCTGCTGCTCGCCATCGTGCTGGCGAGCCTGGGAGCCGATTTTCTCGCGCCGGCAGGATATGCGACGCAGTTCCGCGAGACCCCGAATTCGCCGCCCACCCGCGCCCACCTGCTGGGAACGGATGCCCTCGGCCGTGACCGCTTGGCGCGTACCTTATACGGCACGCGGGTTTCCCTGCTGCTCGCTCCCGCTGCGGCGTTGCTGTCAACCTTGCTGGCGGGCATGATCGGAGGCTTTGCCGGATATGTGGGTGGCGCATGGCAGAAGGCATCCATGGCCTTCACCGATCTTTTTCTCTCCCTGCCGTGGCTGTTCCTGCTGATCACCGTGCGCGCTCTGTTGCCCCTGAACGTGTCGCCAACCGCGTCGGTGATGGTGACATTTGCCTTGCTGGGCATTCTTGGATGGGCCGCGTCGGCACGTGTCGTCTGCGCCGGCGCCGCCGGCATGCGCGACTCCGAATTCGTGCTTCTGGCCCGCGCCTCCGGAATCGGCCGCGCGCGCCTGCTCTTCATCCACATTTTGCCCAACCTCAAGCCCGTACTCCTGGCCCAGTTTTGGCTTTCCATCCCGATCTTTATTCTTGCCGAGGCCAATCTCGGCATCCTGGGACTCGGCGTCGCCGAACCGCTACCCTCGTGGGGAAGCCTGCTGCGCGAACTGGAGGACCTGGCCACCTTCTCCGGTGAGTTCTGGAAGCTTGTTCCGCTCGCGTTGCTGGTGGTTGTGGTAACCAGTTTTCAGTTTCTGATCTCGCACAACGAGGTGAGCGCATGATGCGCCGTACTCCCCTGATCCGCCTCGCCATTATTCTGCTTATCGCTGTCAGTTCGCTGGCCCAGGCAGGCGGCGAGTTACGCTTCTGTCTCCGTTCCGAGCCCAAGACGTTCAATCCGCTGCTCGTGGCCGACGATGCGTCGGAAACCATTCGCTACTTGACGGGCGGCGTTCTCATCCGCGTAAACCGGCTGACGCAGGCGGCGGAGCCGGAACTGGCGACCTCATGGAAGCTCAGCAAGGATGGGCGCAGCATCACCTTCACCCTGCGCGATAAGGCGTTCTTTTCCGATGGCACGCCGTTCACCGCCGAGGACGTCGCGACCACGGTTCGGCAGATGATGGATCCTCAGCTTCATTCCCCGACCGGAGATGCCTTCCGCTCCGGCACCGGTGACGTCGCCGTGCAGGTGCTGGCCCCGAACCGCGTGACCATAACCTTCCCCGCCGGGGTAGCCGGTCTGGATCGCCAGTTCGATCAAGTCGCGATCATGTCGGCAAAGTCTCCCAAGAAGGAGATGGCCGTCCTCGGACCTTTTTATGTCGCCGATTACAAGGCAGGGTCTTACGTTCTGCTGCGCCGCAATCCCAATTATTGGAAGAAAGACACCAACGGACGCCAGCTTCCCTATCTGGACGGAATCCGGCTCGACATTCAATCCAACCGCGACATTGAAGCGCTGCGCTTCCGCCGCGGGGAGATTGATCTCATCAACTCGATTGACGCCGAGTATTACGACCGCATCGGCGAAGCCTCGCCGGCGCTGGTGCGCGACGCCGGGCCGTCGCTCGATTCCGAGCAGATGTGGTTCAACCAGGTGGAGAAAGCGCCTATTCCCGGCTACCGGATCGCGTGGTTCCGGTCGCGGAATTTCCGCCGCGCAGTGTCCGAAGCCATCAACCGCGACGACCTCGCTCGCGTGGCATTCAGTTCGCATGCCAAACCCGCGATGGGACCGGTTTCGCCGGCCAACAAGATCTGGTTCAACGCCAAGCTCAAGCCGATTGCCTACAACACCGCCAGCGCGCTGCAGCGCTTGCAGAAAGACGGCTTCCGGCTGGACAAGGGCGTTCTCCGCGATAAGGACGGCCACCAGGTCGAGTTCTCCATCGTCACTAACTCCGGCAACAAGTATCGCGAGCGCATGGCGACCATGATCCAGCAGGACCTCGGCAAGATCGGCATGAAAGTCAACGTGGTCACGCTCGATTTCCCGTCTCTGATCGAGCGCATGACGGAGTCGTTCAACTACGAAGCTGCTCTGCTGGGTCTGACCAACGTCGATCTCGATCCCAACGCCCAGATGACGGTGTGGCTCAGCTCCGGCGACAACCACCAGTGGAACCCCCGCCAGAAGTCGCCGGAAACTTCCTGGGAGGCCGAAATCGACCGGCTCATGCGCGAGCAGGCCTCGGCGGTTGACTTCCCGGTTCGCAAAGCGGCCTTCGATCGCGTACAGGAGATCGTCGCCGACCAGGCGCCGTTCATTTACCTTGTCAACAAGAATGCCCTGTCCGCCATTTCGACCGCTCTACAGGGCGAGGTCCCGGTTGTCCTTCGGCCGCAGACCTACTGGAATATCGAGCGCCTGACCCTCAAAGCGGAGATCGCTAAGACCCGGCAATGACCGACAGCCATCCATTTTTGTCGCTTCGCCTCTCGGTGGATTACGCCACCAAGCCCGGCGTGCTGCGCAACGTGGCTTTGGACGTGCGCGAAGGTGAAGTGATGGGGTTGATCGGACACAGCGGATCGGGCAAGAGCACGATTGCGCTTTCCATCCTGCGTCTGCTGGCGCTGAAAGGCGGCAAGGCGAGCGGCAGCATTTGCCTGCGGGGCCGCGACGTGATGCAAGCCACCGAGCGTGAGATGCGCTCCATCCGCGGCCGCGAAATCGGGTTGGTCCTGCAAAGCCCGTTGTCGTCGCTGAACCCGGCTCTGCGGATCGGCACCCAACTGAGCGAGGCTTGGCGCGCACACGCTACGGGCACCGCCGAAGACTGCCTGCGATGCTTACATGAGGCGCTGCGCAGCGTTTCTCTACCGCACGACCATGAATTTCTGAAGCGGTATCCGGCGCAACTCAGCGTCGGCCAAGCGCAACGTGTTCTCATTGCCATGGCCATCCTGCATCGCCCCGCGCTGCTGATCGCCGACGAACCGACCAGCGCCTTGGATCCCATCACGCAGTCGGAGATTCTCACACTATTTTCCAGCCTCAATCGCGAGCGGGACATGGCGATCCTCTACATCTCGCATGACCTGCTCTCGGTCGCCTCCATTTGCCACCGCGTAGCCATCCTGCATGATGGCGAGATTGTCGAGTGCGCCCCTCCCGAGGACGTATTCAATCGCCCCTCCCACCCCTATACGCAGCGACTCGTAGCCTCGCTGCCGGTCGCCGCGCTGGAGCACGGTTCAGCACGTCGGCTCGTTGTCTCCACAAGCGAGCGCTGAACCGCCAGTCATCGGCCCGAGTAAGTATCCCCGGCAGAGCCGGGGGCTTTAGGAGCTGAGCCGCTCAAAGCGGCTATTCGTCCCACGCTTGTTCGCATTGTCGGTTGGTTTTAGCCAGCTTGCGCAAGCCCGGAGAAGTTGCCTACTCGGGCGTACTCTGTAATCAACGACTCAATTTTGTGGTCGATCTCAAAGTTCACTGGCGTGCGACACGACTGGCACGACCGCCTGTGATTGGAGTCACTGCAAAGACACGCTGGGACGGTTAAGTTGCTGGAGCCGCCGTTCATTGGCAAACCCCGCTCGGCGGATGTCACGAGGAGGTGACCATGGCGGATTGCGAGAAACTGCAAACATGTCCTTTCTTCACCGACCAGATGTCACAGATGCCATCTGTGGCCAGCCTGATGAAAACAACCTTTTGCCACGGCGACAAGACGCACTGTGCTAGGTATCAGGTCTTAATGACTGGCGTCCCTGTGCCGGCTGATCTTCTCCCCAACGACGTTGCCAGGGCCCAGCAACTCTTGAGTCACCGGTAGCCTACGATGCGGTGGTGAGGTTCTGCACCGTCTGAACGCGACGGATTCTCCGGACGGGTGCGGGCATGGGCCTCACTGCGGTGCAATTGGCCAGTCAGTTTGGCGAACATCTCCAGCGCCTTCAGCGCGGTGTCGATCCCCTTGAGCGCTGTCCGAATGTCACGCCTTCGGCCGGCTGTAGCGCGAAGGCTATTGCCCTCCTCGATCAGTGCGCGAACCTCAACCTGCAAGTCATTGCCGTAGGGCACCAGAGCCTTCTCACGCTCCTCTGGTGGGGCAACGGAACAGGCAGTGGCCATCGCAGCACTCATGTGGCTCTTGTGCCTGCCAAGCGCGAATCGCGAATGCCCGGAGGCAAGCGCAACCTTTTCGGCTGCGCTCACTTGGTACGCCCCCAGCTCCGCGCCTCGTCGGCCTCGTCGGCTTCTCCGTTGGTCAGAATAACTTCGCTTGGCTCGGTGGACTCGACCTTGTGCGGAATCCCAATTGCTCCCACAGCCAGCTCGCCGCCAGGGGATGATCCGCCCAGGCCCCGGAAAGCATGTTCAAGCAAAGAATGGCTTCTTCGTCGCTGCCCGGGCTATACATCTCCGGCATTTCCGTCGGGAGCGGGCGCTGCATCGTCAAATACAGTTCCACAAACCGGTTTTGCTTCCGCGCCTGCCGGAGTTCCCGCTGCGCCGCAGCCTGATCGCCGGAAAGAAAACGCTCCAGGGTACGGCCCCAGGCGAACACCGCACTGGCGTCTTCCCTGTAATCACGCAACAGGCGTCGCGCACAATCGAGGTTGTCGCCGGCGAGATAACAGCCCAGCAAGACGTCGCGTACCCCTTGGTTGTCGTTGGGATTCAGTTCCATTAGGGCCTCGAAGTGAGTGATTGCCTCCGACAAACGCCCGGTGCCGGGCAACAGTTCGGCCAATTCCATGCGGGCTCGCATGTAGGGCCGCGTCTCCATTAGGCCCCAGAAGTAGCCCTTATTTTCCGTGAAGAATTCGGCGCCCAGGGAACGCTCCCCGGCTTCGACCGCTTTTTTCAAGCCGGCCACCACTTCTTCCAGCGTGCGCGCCTCGAGGTCGGTGATGACGACGATCGCGTCCACGCAATCCGGGTCTTTCGCCAGCGCCTGCTGCGCCAGCTTCTTCGCTTGCCGCGCGCTGGGGGCATCCATGGCACGATAGGCCAACTCCTGCGCTTGCTCTTTCGCGGACGGCGGTGCGGCATTTTGTAACGCCCGCCCCAGGCCGGGGCCCGTAAGTGTCGCCAGAAATGCGTTCGCGTCCTCGGTAGTGGCGAATTCGTGCCCTTCCATGGCACGGTGGATGTCGCGCATCATCTGTTCCATCATGAGCCGCGAAGGTGGCGGATTGCTGTTCGATGCTCGCCGCGGTTGAGCCGCCGCCTTGTTCGTCTTGCGCTCTGGTTTGTCCATTTGTCTCGTCCTGAGGATTGGGATTTTACCGTTAGCGGGAACGACTACGCCCAGCCAACCCGAGCGGGATCTGCGGTCGCTAATATAAAGAAATACTGTCCTGTAGTTACAAAATAAGCGTTACAATTCTACCCGGGGCTCCTACCATAAACCACGTGATCGGCATGATCCTGTTCGACTGGAACGACAAGAAGGCCGCGAGCAATCAGCGCAAGCACGGCATCACGTTTGAGGATGCCACGCTGGTCTTCGATGACCCGTTCGCCCTGGCCGAGCAGGACCGCATCGAAGGCGGCGAATGCCGCTGGCAGACCATCGGCGCGGTTGAAGAAGTGGTGATTTTAGTCGTGGCCCACACCGTTGAGGAAGCGGGGCGAGACGAGATTATCCGCATCATTTCAGCTCGCCGAGCGACCCGCAAGGAGCGAACCCGTTATGAGCAAAGTCGTCAGAAAGACTCTTACTGAGTGCAAGCCCACTGCCAGGCGGAAGCGGGAGCTAGGGAAGCTCTCAGCTCGCCCCGACGGCGAAATCGACCTGTCCGACATTCCCGAACTGACCGACAGGTTCTGGCAGAATGCCGTGCGCAACCCGTTCTACCGGCCCATCAAGAAGCAGATCACGCTTCGCCTGGACGCCGATGTGATTGCTTGGCTCCGCAGGCATGGCAAAGGCTATCAGACCAAAGCCAATTCCCTGCTGCGGGAGATGATGATGAGGGAAGTAGAAAGGGCGAGATAAACTGGGGTTGGTGGACCTGACCGGGATCGAACCGGTGACCTCATCGTTGCGAACGATGCGCTCTCCCAGCTGAGCTACAGGCCCACGCTTGCCTTCATTTTAGCAGCAGGCGCCGAGCCGGGGCCAGTCGAGGCTCCTGCGTCACAACGCGTTGTGACCCGGTTCCACGCCGTCAGCCGACGGTTTGAGCGAATATAATAAGAGTTGTGACCCCATCCAAACATGTGCGCAAGGTGGCCGAGGCGGATTTTCCCACCCGCTGGGGACAATTTCGCATCTTCGGGTTTGAAGGCCACTTTCCTGCCGGCGCCAACGGCAGCGGCGAGCGGCGCAAGGAAACCGCAGTCGCGCTGGTGATGGGCAACATTCACGGCTGCGATCCGCTGGTGCGCATTCACTCGCAGTGCCTCACCGGCGATGTCTTCGGGTCGCTGCGCTGCGATTGCCGCCTGCAACTGGAGATGGCACTGGAGATGATCGCCCGCGCCGGCTGCGGCGTGCTGGTGTACGAGCAGCAGGAGGGACGCGGCATCGGCCTGATGGCCAAGCTGCAGGCGTACGAACTGCAGGACCGTGGCCTGGACACGGTGGAGGCGAACGAGGAACTGGGATTTGCCGCCGATTGCCGCCAGTACGCGCTGCCGGTTGAGGTGCTCAAGGCGCTCGACTTGCAGCGTGTGCGGCTGCTGTCGAACAATCCGGACAAGGTCGCGGCACTGGAGGCGGCCGGAATCAAGGTGTCCGAGCGCGTGCCCTGCGAGCCGGAACCCAGGTCGGCGCACTCCCGCCAATACCTCAAGACCAAGAAAGAAAAAATGGGTCACCTGTTCTCGAAGTAAAACAATCGCAAAATCATTTCCAATTTCCAATTGCGACGGGTCGCTGTTTATCTGCGATCCTCCGGCAACGCGCTGGCGATGGCATCGCGAACCGCGGCAATCAGCGCATCGCGATCGTCATAGTCGTTGGGCCAGATGGGCGTGTGAAAAACCAGTTGCGCTTTCGCCTTGTGGTTCTGCATCAGCAACTTCCCTTTCGGCCAAATCTCGTCCGTGCCCACCAAGGTCACCGGAACGATGGGGAAGCCGGATTCGATCGCCAGGTAGAACGGCCCTTTTTTGAAGGGCAGCAACCGGCCGTCGCGCGAGCGCGTGCCTTCGGGAAAAATCATCATGTTGAGCCCCGAGCGCATGACCTGAGCGGCTTCGCGCACGCTGGCAACGGCAGCGTCACGATTGCTCCGATCCACCGCGACCAGGTGGGCAACGCGCATCGCGAACCCCAGAATGGGAGTGCGAAACAGTTCCTTCTTGACCAGCACCGAGGTGCGATTGGGTACTTGCGGCATCAGCAGTGGCGGGTCGAGATTTGATACATGGTTCGACATGAAGATGTAGGTTTGCGCGGGATCGAGTTGGTCGCGGCCGATAATCTCGAAGCGCACATTGCCGAGTTTTAGACCGATGAGCACCACCCACATGCTCAGCCGATACAAGAAATTGCTGTTGCCGGTGAGCAGGGCGTACGGGAGCGTGAGAACGGCGACAACGGGCGTCGTCAGCGCCCACCAGCCGAGCATGAGGATGGTGCGCATGACTATTCCGAGTCGCCGCGTATCCAAGCGGCGCGGCGGGCGCGCTGCGCCGCAGTGGCGTCTTCTCTTTCGATCACGACGAAATTTTCCACCGGGCGAGCGCCGATTCTAAACTTGATGTGACGCTGTCCACCGTCGCGTGCAACGCGCAGATTCACTGCGTCACCAACCCGCATCGAGGAAATTTCTGTTTCCGGCTGCAACTCACTCGCGCGGCCGTTGATTTCCTGAATGGTATCGCCGGCGCGCAGACCCGCCTTTTCCGCCTCGCTGCCCGCACTGACGAACATTACCGTGGCAGGCCTGCCCATATGCCGCGCGCTGCGAAAGCCGGCGTCGGCCGCGGTGATCATCTGCCGCTGAAGACGCAGGCCGACGGTGGCGAAAAACTTGTCGTACGGGATCGCATCAACTCCGG
>JAIQFM010000165.1 GCA_020073285.1 Terriglobia bacterium
CCGCCAAACCCGGCTTCATGCCCGCGCGGTGCCTCTGCGTGCCATGGGAATGCCGTCCGGTTGGCGAATTCGCTAGTTTGCCCTTCCCCTGTGGAAATGTCAACGCGGAAGCAGGGCGCTTCCTACTGTCCCATCGGGCCAGCTGCACCTAACAGTTTAGACACCGCAAGCAAGGAAAGCCTGCAGGCACGTCCAGGAGGAAGATCTGCTACCGCCTGTCTTGCGCGGAAAGACGCCACATTGTCACTCCTCATGTAGCCCGCCGAGGGTTACGGGAAATCCTATACCTTGCTGGATTCCGCTCCCCCAGTTGGGTATTCTCTAGACGATGTCCACTCTCGCACTCACCGAATTGCTGGGGCTGCCAGTCTACGATCCGGCAGGTCAGTGTGGGCGCGTGCGCGAGTTGGCGATTGCGCCCGCAGAGGACCCGGCGCGCATCGCCGTGTTGATCATCCATACCAAGTCGGGGGATCGTGTCCTCCCCTTCAGTTCCGTGACGGCGATTAACGGCAACATCCGCATTGATAGTCCGGCAGTGAACTGGCCGACCGCCGACGGGTCGGAAGGCATGTTTCTCTTGAGCCGCGACCTGCTCGACCAGCAAATCATTGACGTCCACGGACGCAAGGTTGTCCGGGTGAACGATGTCGACCTGAATCAGGAGACGACCAACACTCATCCTGCGCTCCGGGTCAGCGCTGTGGATGTGGGTGCCCGCGGAGCGGTTCGCCGCCTGCTCAAGGGTGTGGTGCCGCTCGCGGCACTGCGGGTTTTGCTGAGCAAGATTCCAGAGCGGCCCATTCCTTGGGATTTCGTGGACCTGATTGAGACTGACCCGGCGCGCCGGGTGAAGCTGAAGATTTCCCACGAACGCCTGGCCAAGCTGCACCCGGCTGACATCGCCGACATCGTTGAGGACCTAGCTCCCGATGAGCGCGAAGCTGTCTTTGAGACGCTCGACGAAGGAGTCGCCGCCGAAGCCCTGGAGGAGGTCGAACCCAAGGTTCAGAAGGCCATCGTTGAATCCCTCGATTCGGACCGCGCCGCCGACATCGTGGAGGAGATGAACCCCGACGCGGCCGCCGACCTTTTGGCGGACCTGCCCGAAGAGCGGACTTCGGAAATCCTGCTGGAAATGGCGCCGGAAGAGCGCAAAGAGGTCTCCGACCTCCTTGAGTTCGAGGAAAACACTGCCGCCGGCCGCATGAACACCGAGTACATCTTTCTGCCGGTGGGGGCCACTGCCTACGACGCGGTCGAGGCCCTGCGCCAATTCGAAGGCGGAGTCGAATCGGTAAGCACGATGTACCTGGTGGACTCGCGGGGGACGCTGGCCGGCGCAGTGCCATTGGCTAAGATTGTGCTGGCTACGCCAGACACTCCTTTGCTGTCACTTACCCGGGAGCCACTGATCTCTTGCCACGCCGGGGCCGGCGAAAAGCAAGTGGCCGAGCTTTTCGACAAGTACAACCTGCGTTTACGTTGCCAACTTCGGGTCAGGGGACGTATCGGCTTATTCGATCGGCGGCTCAGGAGCGCTGACGACGGTCAGCGGCTCGCCATTCAGCGCCGGCACAAATCCCGCGTATGTCGCATCCGGGAACTCGGGCAGGCTGTTGTTTGTTGCCAATCAAGGATCCAACAACATCTCTGTATTCCAGATAGGCAGCGGTGGGGCCCTGAGCGCCGTGAGCGGTTCGCCTTTTGCAACCGTGGTGGCAAGTCCATCGGCGATCGCCAGCAATTTCTAGTTTCGCTATCTGGAGCCAAGGATCACGGCGTGACCGTCACGGTGGCCAGCGGGCTTGTCACTCCGGAAGCGCTCGCAAGAATGGTGACAGTACCGGGCGCAACACCTGTAACCAGTCCGTTGCTGTCGATGGTTGCGGTGCCTGAGAAACTGCAAGCCCAGGTGAAGATCACGCCGGTTACTGGGTTGCCATTGGCGTCCACCGCCGCAGCCGTAAATTGCCGGGTCGCATTCACCGCGATCGTCGCGGTTGACGGCGAGATGGTGATGGATGCTATGGGCTGTGTCACAGTGAGCGTCGCAGGGGCGCTGGTCACACCCGATGCAGAAGCCGTGATCTGAGTGCTGCCGTTGGTGCGGCCCAGAGCAACCCCGTTACTGTCAATGCTGGCCACATTGGGCGCACTACTGACCCAGGCAAAGGTGACACCGGTGAGCGTATTTCCACTCGAGTCTTGAGCGGTTGCGGAAAACGCTTGCGCTCGGTTGGGCGAGATGGATGCCGTTTTAGGCGTCACGTTGACCGTCGCCGGTGTGCTTGAACTGGACGAGGACTTGCCCCCACAGCCGGAAAGCCAGATGCCGAGCAACAACAATCCGCCCAATACACCAGCGCGCTTGCCGCTGCCATGTAGCAATTTCAGTCGCATGATCGATCGAGGGCGGCTTCGGGCTGCCACAGGTACGCGCACCCCAGAAGGCCGGCACGTCTGATGGTATTCGCCTTTCAACCCTGTGTCCCGCAGAAAGTTTTCCCCGGTGCACCGCGTGGCCCGGCGCGATCTGGAGCGCCGCTCGGTTGACGGAACGCGAAGTTCCTGTAAAGATTCGAATTCGCCTACGCTAACAACCAGCAACTTTGCCCGCCGCCAGGTGTTTAAGATGCGGCGAACCTCGGACGACCAGGAGTCAACGCGCGAATGCGAACGCGTTTTTACGCGACGCCGCTCAATCCTCGTTTCAGCGTACATCGGTTGTGCTCATTGCTGGCCGTTGCCGCGCTGTTGTCGGGATGCGGTGGCTCGTCCACGGGGACACTGGCCGCCATCGCTATCAGCCCTGCTACCAGTTTTGTCGCCATCAAAGCCCAGCAGGTGTTTACCGCAACAGCCCAAGACTCTAAAGGAAAAACTATCTCTGGAGCCACGTTCACCTGGACCAGCAGTGCGCCCGACATTGCCAGCATAGACAGCGCAGGCGTGGCGACCGGCCATAATGTCGGTGTAGCTCAAATCACAGCCTCGTCATCGGGCGTGACCAGTGCGGCGGCGACCCTCAACGTAGTGAGTTCGAGCACGCCCATCGCATCGGTTGCGCTGGCGCCCAGCAGTGCCACGATCAAGGTCGGTCAAACCCAACAGTTCACTGCCACAGCCGTGGATACAAGCGGCAACACGGTGAGCCCGGTGACCTTCACGTGGCGCAACAGCGCGGCCGGGGTTGCGATTGTCGGTAGCAATGGACTAGCGAGCGGCATCGCCCCCGGCATGACAGTGATCACCGCCTCGGTCGGCACTGTAACCAGCCCGGCGGCCACGCTGACGGTGACCGCACCGTAGATTGGGAACTTTGGGAGACCGCATGAAGCAGGTAGCCGCGGCCATTGCGATCCTATTCACCGGCATGATGATCGGGTGCAGCAGCGGAAGCAGCGCCGGGGTGTCAGTTTCCATATCTCCGACCACCGTCACGGTTCCAATCGGTCGCACCCAGCAATTCGCCGCCACGGTGAAAAACGCCAGCAACAACGGGGTCACCTGGCAGGTGAATGGGATCGTCGGCGGCAACTCCAGCATCGGCACGATCACCTCGGGCGGGTTGTACACGGCTCCCTTGGGCGCCACCACAGTCACGGTGACCGTCGTTTCCACGGCCGACGCAACACAAGCCGCCTCCGCAACGGTGACGGTGGCGCTGCCGATTTCGATTTCGCCCACCACGGCCGCGATCAATCTCAGCGGCACAGTGCAATTTTCCGCCGCGGTGGCTTTTTCCAGCAATACAGCGGTGACCTGGCAGGTGAATGGCGCCAGCGGAGGCAATGCCAGCATCGGCACCATCAGCACCAGCGGTCTGTACACCGCCCCGGCGAGCCTGCCGAACCCCAATATCGTGACGGTTACGGCCGTGGCGCAGGCGGACACAACGCAAACCGCGTCAGCGACGGTCACGGTGAATCCTCCTCCCATCGTGATCACTCCAACCGGACTGAGCCTGGCGGCCGGCGCCCAGCAGACGTTTACCGCCACCGTGAATGGGGCGAGCGTCACCCCGGTGTGGAGTGTTGCATGCAAGAGTCAGTTGCCGGCTGGCTGTGGGAGCATTTCGTCGGGCGGCGTTTATAGCGCTCCTTCGTCGCCACCGCCTGGGGGGACTGTCACCGTCACAGCCAAAATGGCGGATGGGAGTGCGGTTCCGGCAAGCACCAACGTCTCGGTTCAGTTTTCCAATGCTTCACTCACGGGATCGTACGCGTATGCGTTCACCATTCGCAGCGGCCAGACATTTTCCGCCGAGGCGGGAACGATCACCTGCGATGGCAACGGCAACATCGCCGGCGGCATGATGGATCGCAGCAACGATGGCGGAACGCCGATCGCGATCAGCGGGGGCGCCTACCAGGTTGGCAACGACGGACGAGGCACTGCCGTCGTGAATACGACCCAAGGGCCGGTTGGATGGCAGTTCGTGCTGACGAATCAACCGCTGGGCTACGTCGTGCGCTTCGACGCCAACGGTGCGACAGCCAGCGGAACCCTTGAATTACAGCATCCAGACAAGTTCGGCCTGGCTTCGATCCAGGGAGACTACGCGGCAAGCCTGGTGGGCGTCAGTGCAGGTGCTTCGCCAGCCTTCATCGCCATGATTGGAAGCCTGGCTGCCGACGGGGCTGGACATGTCAGTCGCGGCATTCTCGACGTCAACAACAACTCCAGCGCAACCACGAACCTCAGCGCTTCCGGCGCGTATAGTTCCCCATCGACGTTGGGCCGTGGAACCTTCACGCTCATCAGCGCATTGGGCACGCAGACGTTCGCCTATTACCAGGTTGACGATACGCGTCTGAAACTGGTTGAAATCGACGGTGCGAGCGCCTTGGCCGGCGATCTGTCAAAACAGCCACCTGGTCCCTTCAGCAACGCGAGTTTCAATGGCCGGTACGCCTTGACTTTGGCCGGAGTAAAGGCTGGAGGCGCATTCGGAATGGGCGGCCTGTTCACCATGAACCTCGGCGGGATTACCAACCGGCTTCTGGATGGCGTGAATCAGACCGTGTTCGATTCGCAAGGAGGATACTCGGTCACCGATTCCACGTCGGGGCGTACCACCGTAAACTGGACCGTCAACAACGGAGCCGTGTTGCAATACGTGTTGTACCCGCGTGGCGACGGTGGATTTGTGATGCTGGAAGTCGATGGCACCGCCGCCGCCGAGGGCATTGGCCTGCCGCAGACTCTGTCCAACCCAAGCACTTTTTCACAGACGGGGAACTTCGCGGTCGCTCTAACCGGAGGCGAACCGCCCAGTAGTCTGGCCAATGAAAACATCACGGGGCAATTTGTGCTGCCCGGCGGCGCGGCGTTTTCCGGGGCGCTCGATATCGATGAGAACGGCGCGACCATACAGGGAGGGGCCTTCCAGGTTGGAGTTTTCACGGTCGATGTCAGTAGTGGACGCGGCGTTGCTACCGCGCTTCCGAGCTCATCCGTGCTCAGCAACGCCAGCTTCATCCTGTACCTTTTGTCTGGCGATCGGGCGCTGATACTGGAAAACGACACCGCTCGGGTATTAACGGGCGTCATGGCACGGCAGTACTAGAGTTGGTCTGGCTCTGTCGAGATCCTCGGAGAAAGGAAGTTTCACTTCGTGCCGTCCCTACGGGACTCTGCGTACTTCAAAAGCAGCCCTCCCGGCACTTGCGTGCCGGGCTAGGTTCTATCGCCCCTGCGGGGCTCGGACCAAGCGGACTACACCAATTCAATTAACCGCGCCAGCAGGGCCGTGCGGCGCGGAATTTCCGCGATCACGATGGATTCATCGTGGGCGTGAGCGCCTTCGCCGACGGCGCCCAGTCCGTCAAGCGTGGGAATGCCGAGCGCGGCGGTAAAGTTGCCGTCGGAGCCGCCGCCAACGGAGGCCTCGTCAACTTCAAATCCGAGCTCGCGCGCCGCGGCCTGTGCCTTGCGGAACAAGGCGATCACCGCGGGCGTGCGCTCCAGGGGCGGGCGGTTGATGCCGCCGCTGACCTGGAGGAGGCAGGCCTTGTCGAATGGCCGCAGAGAACGGAATTTGCGGTCGAGCAGCGGCGCGTCCAGCAGGCGGGCAACGCGCGCGTCCACCTCGACCTCGGCTTCGGCGGCGACGACGTTGGTGCGCGTGCCGCCGCGAATAATGCCCGGGTTCACGGTGATGCCGCGCCGGGCGCCGTTAAAGGCAGCGATGCGCTCGATCTGGCGCGCCAGTTCGACGATGGCGCTGTGCCCGTTCCGAGGATCGAGCCCGGCGTGCGCGGCGCAGCCGGTGACCTTGACCTGGTATTCGCCGACGCCTTTGCGCGCCGTCTTGAGCGCGCCTTTCAATCCCGCCGACGGCTCCAGCACGAACACCGCCGCGGATTGCTTTGCCAGAGCTTCCAGGATGGGTCGCGAGGTGGCGCTCCTGACCTCCTCGTCGCTCACCAGTAGGATGGTGACCGGCCGCGGCAGCGCGTCGAGGGCGAAGATCATCTGCGCGATGCCCGTCTTCATGTCGTAAACACCGGGACCGAAGAGGCGGCCATTTTTCTCGCGCACCGGCATGGTCTTCAAGGCGCCGACGTCCCACACGGTGTCCATGTGGCCGAGCAGCAGGATTGGTTTTTGACGGCTGGTGGCAGCGAAGTCCGCCTGCACATGGTTGCCGAATTCCTTGACCGGATGCAGGCGGACACGAGCGCCACTGCGTTGCAACGTTTTCGCGAGCGATTGGGCGAACGAATCCACCGCGCGCTTGTTGAAGCTGGGCGATTCCCGTTCGACCAGTTGGCGAATGAACTCGACCATCTCCCGGCGGCGCGCGTGGAGCGAGGCGAGCAGTTGCGACGGAACTTTGTTGGCGACACTCATGCTTTCGCTATAATGCCTGACTTACCCGGCAATCATGGACACAACAGAAGAGACGACGGAACAGAAAACGACACTGGACATCACGGAAATCCAGCGCATCCTGCCGCACCGCTATCCGTTCCTGCTGATTGACCGCGTGGTGGAAATGACGCGGCGGCAGCGCATTGTCGCGCTCAAGAACGTAACCGTCAACGAGCCTTACTTCCAGGGACATTTTCCCGGCTTTCCCATCATGCCGGGCGTGCTGATGGTGGAGGCGATCGCGCAGGCGGGCGGCGCGCTGCTGCTGACCGAGATCGAGGACCGCGACCGCAATCTGATGGTCTTCTCCGGCATCGAGCGCGCACGTTTCCGCCGTGCGGTGGTGCCGGGCGACCAATTGCGCATCGAGGTGACGGTGCTGGCATGGCGAATGCACGCGGTGCGCATGGAGGGGAAGATTTTTGTCGGCGACAAACGAGTGTGCGAAGCCATCGTGAGCTGCCGGCTGGTGCCGCGTTCCGCCGCAGCGAACGGCGCGTTACCCGGCGGCGACAATCAGGGCGAGTCGTGACACAACCCCACCCTGTCGCTCCAAAACCGGGAGCGACAAGGGTGGGGCAACCGCAGATGTGGGGCACCGCTGCGAAACTGGACCTCGAAACTGAACCGCGTTGATCCATCCCACCGCCATCATCGATCCCAGCGCCAGGATACCGGAGTCCTGCCGCGTCGGGCCGTACTGCGTAGTCGGAGCGGAGGTCGAGATGGGCGACGACTGCGAACTCGTCGCGCACGTCGTGGTGCACGGTCCCACGCGCATGGGGCGCAACAACCGCATTTATCCGTTCGCGGCGGTGGGCATTGATCCACAGGACGTCAGCTACCGCGGCGAGCCGACACGGTTGGAGATGGGCGACGACAACACCATCCGCGAGTACGTCTCGATCAACCGCGGCACGGTGAAAGGCGGCGGGGTTACGCGCATCGGCAGCGGCATTCTTATCATGGCGTACACGCATATCGGGCACGATTGCATGATTGGCGACTACGCCATGCTGATCAACGCGGCCACGCTGGCGGGGCACGTCACGGTGGAAGAATGGGCGGTGGTGGGCGCGCTTTGCCCGGTGCATCAGTTCGTGCGCATCGGCGCGCATAGCTACATCGGCGGCGGGACCACAATCACGCAGGACGTGCTGCCGTTTTCCAAGACCAGTGCCGCTCGCGAGAACCGCGCCTATGGGCTGAATTCCGTGGGGCTGAAGCGCCGCGGTTTCAGCGACGAGCGCCTGCGCAAACTGCACCACGCGTACAAAGTTCTGCTGGCGTCGAAGCTGAACACCGCGCAAGCGATCGAGAAGTTGCGCGGCGAGGGCAGCCTTGGCGAAGACGTCGAACTGCTGGTCCGGTTCATCGAGTCGTCGGAGCGGGGAGTAATTAAGTGAACATCTCACTGCAACAAGCGAAGCGGCACGGTGGGCGATAGGCAGCCATCTCCTACCCGAGCGGAGTTTCGAGAGTGCAGCGACGCGGATTGAGCCGCGAGCATCTGCTATAATACTGGTGCGGTAAGGTCCGCGCCCGCGGTCCTGAAGGTAGGCGACAAGCAGCGTCCGCAATGCGTCGGGGAGTGGCTCAGCCTGGTAGAGCACCTGGTTCGGGACCAGGGGGTCGGAGGTTCAAATCCTCTCTCCCCGACCAATTTTTTTCAACGAGATGCGGCCGTTTCCCGAACGGCTGAAAATCGCCTGTAGTCGAAATTGTAGACGGTCGGATCCTCTGGGTTCCAATGCGCGGAATTACTCAAATAGATCACCCACGAAATTTCGCCCAGTCGCTATTATGCACCAGTCTTAGTGCTATTTCGCTTTTTATTCGCCGTGATTCGGCGAGCCCCCAGTCGGAGCCAGCTTACCCCGTTTCCAGCCTGTGGGTACTTTCAGGTAGAACACAGCGTTCGTCAACGAAAAAGACCCCCGGCTAGATGTGAGCTCGACCGCCCCACGGAGTAAAATGGTGCCATCTCGTGGGTGAGGAGTTCTCCCGTGAAAAAGTTTGCTTTGATCTCTGTCGCACTCCTGATCGTCGCCCTGTGCGCGCCCGCGTTGGCGCAGCAGATTTCCGGCGATTACATCGAGACCCGTTCCGCCGACGTTTACACCGGACAGTGCTTCGCCAACGGCGAGGTCGGACTGACCGGCAACGAGGCCATTCTTGGCTGGCGCGTCCAGCGCGGTAGCTGGAACGGCGTGGCGCTCGACGGCCTCTCCATCGCCGCCGCGGTGCGCGCCAAGGCCACCCTCGGCGATCCGTACGAGAACCCGTATCCGGCCAA
>JAIQFM010000166.1 GCA_020073285.1 Terriglobia bacterium
CTTCGACGGCGCGGCCCTTGCGCGGTTGCACCCGCCAGCGCATGCCGGCGATGCGGTCCTTGATGGTGTTGATCGCTTTGCGCGCGATGGGCGTCTCGGCGAAGCGGCGCAGGTTCGCGGGCGTCGGCTTCGGCAGCGCGTCGGTGCGCGGCGAGTAGGTGGACAGGATCGAGGGCAACGGTTGCGTGCGCCGTTTTTCCGGCGCACGTACTCCTGCGATGCGACGCAGAGCGCCGCGAAGCGATTCTCGAATGTTCATGGTTTTCGGTAGTCCGTAGTTGGTAGCCGGTAGTCCGGCTACGCGATGCGGTGCGTTACGAGGCCGTTTGTCGGTGTCAAATCTTCAATTCGAATCGTGCCGTTTCGGCGAGGCGCGGCAATTCGTTGGTTGTCGCCACGGCGATCGCGCTGCGCTCCAGGGTGGCGAGTGCGAACAGGACTGCTTCGTCGCTGCGGTCGAGGTCGGGTTCGACGATGGCCGTAAGCTCGGATTTCGCTTTTTCGACGCGCGCGATGCCGTCGCGAATGTCGGGATAGGTGAACGCCAGCACCTTCGCCGCGTCCACGTCGGATTCGAGCGAGACGGCGTGGAACATTTTGATGACGCCGTTGGGGCGATAGCCGCAGTCGATCTTGAGCGGGTCGCCTTTGTGCGTGTACTGCGCGGCCGCGATCTTCTTCTTCATCAGCGCCCAGACACCGGCCTGCTCAAATGTGTCTTTCATTTGGCCGAGGATCATCTGGCGACCGCTTGCTTCGCGGGCGCCGACGCGGCGCCGCTCCAGGTACATCTGCGCCAGCGCTTGCAACTCCTGCGCCGGGTCCTGGGTCAGGCAGCCCTTGGGCGCGGTGAGCTGCAGGCCGTTGGACAGGTAGTCCTGCAACTTCGTCAGCAGCGTTTGCCGGTCGAGGACGCCTTGCGTGAGCTGGCGGCGCAGGTCGGCCTCGAGCGCTTCCAGCATTTCGACGTCGGCCCCCGGATCGAGGCAGCGCACGCGGCGCCAGTCGCGGGTGAAGCGCAGATCGGCCGTGTCGCCGTCCAGCAGCAGCACGCCGATATTGACAAATTCATCCTTGACCGCATCGGGAACGTAGCGGATGAGCATGAACTCGCATTGTTTCAAGCTATCGGCCATCGGCTTTCAGCTTTCGGCTAGGCATGTCCTATCACCACTCCCGCGGCCGTCCAGTACGGGAACGGCTGGCGGGAAGAGTGGCGAAACTCCGTAATCAGCGCCCGCACGCGCGCGCGGCGCATGACGAGCGATGCGACCAGGCGTTCCAAGGCCTCGAAGTCGCTGCCGTACCACTCCGGCGGCACGGCCTCGGCGCATTGCCAGATCTGTTGCGCGTCGAGTTGCTCCAGGCGCGACAGCCAGGGCTCGAACGAATCCCAGCCGCGCACCCATTCGTAAACTTCGTTGCGCAGGTAAACGCCGCACAAGGGAGCGTCCGGGAACGTCCACTCGCCGGCGTTGAAGCAGTAGCCCTGGTCAATAAACGTCGCGTGATACTTGCGCTCGCGCAATTTTCTCCAGAACGCAGCCTGGCGGCCGTTGGTGTTGCACGTCCACTTGTCCAGCGCCAGCGCGCCGGCGAAGGCGGTCAGGTTTTTCACCTGCGCCAGCGACGTCTCCGGCAAGTAATCGAATACCTGGCCTTCCGCCGGATCCACCACGAAGCGCGATCCGAACTGCAGCCCCGGCTGGCACGGGATCGTCTGGCGCGCCAGTTGAATCGTCAGCTCCGGCGTGTGCTTGACCAGCCATTCTTCGACCTCCATGACCTCCGTTTGCGGCACCGGCAGGCCGACGCGCTCGGCCAGGCGGCTGACGATGAAGTCGTTGGCCAGCACGCGCGGGTGCTGCGGGTTGTTCTGAAACTTCACCACGTAGAAGTTGCCGTCGCTGGCGCGCATCAGGTGCGCCTGCGCGCCGCCGCGCATCCTTCGTACGTGTTGTACCGCGAAAAGGGCCATGGCGAACGCCGAATTGTACCTCTCGGGCAACCCATTTCCGTGATGGGAACCGAAACCATTTTCGGCTGACGCCGGCCGATTGCCGTTTGAGCGCCGAGTACCCAGTATCGAGTACCGAGGGGGTGGGGGGAAGGGCCTGATACTCGATAGCCGGGTACTCATCTCGCCAGGCTGGCGAATTCTAATTCCTCGTGACACCGCGGGCGGCCGGCCTGTTCGAAGCGGACCGCCTCGGCGATAGCCATGGCCATGACAGAGTCATCGTGCGTCCCGCTGGCCGCGGCGGCGGCGCCGTCCTCGTGACGAACAAATGTCCGGCACTCGGTGAGCAGGCGCGGGCTGCTAAACAGGTCCGGGTGACGCGATAGCAGCGCGGCGAATTGTTCGATCATGCGTGGGCGGCTTACCGCGGACGTTAACCACCCGGGTTGCCGGTGCTGCTCGTAAATTTTCGAGCCGTCGTAGTGCTCGCTGGCGTCGAGGTGGGCGAGCACGGCGTGGCCGTGGTTGTTGCGCTCGACCGCAATGAGCGCGCCATTGTACTCGCGGCCGAGCGCGGCGACCCGCGCGGCCAGCTCGCGAGGCGGCACGTGGTCTTGCAGTTCGGCGCATTGCAGGCCGGTGAGGCGATCCACCACCTGCGCGCAGGCGTAGTCGCCGTCGCAGCCGCCGCCGGCCGGATCCACGCCGATGATGTACGAGGCGCCGGGACGCGGCGGCCAGAAGATCAGCAGGCGGCCGTTGTCGCGAACCTCGATCGGTCGGACAACTGCCGTGGCGCCGGTCCCGGACCCGCGAGGACATCGGTTGGAGACCTGTGCCACACCATCCCCGCCACATTCGGCGAGGCGGCGCTGGACGATGTCGAGGTCGAAGACGCACTCCCCGGAGGCGACGAAGCAGGAGACCGGGTCCTCGGCGAACTCCTGGCGCGCCAGGCCGCGGAAGGTGGCGCGGACATCGCGCCGGAAGGCGATCTGTTCCGCTGTCAGGCGGTGCTTGGCGATCAGGTCCAGTTCTTCAACCGTGAAATCGTCGGCGCCTGCGCGGTTGGCGGTAAACCCCTGCCCACCATCAAGGGCGTATTCCTTCGCGTACCACCAGGGAAAGAAGTGCTGGCGGTAGCCGGTGCGCTCGGCTTGCTGCCACTCGTCGTAGAAGCAGCCGCCGGCGCCGTTGGGCGTGGACTCGAGCACGATCTTTCCGCCGGGCGGGACGGCGGCGCGCAGCGAGGCCAGGGTGGCGGCGGCATCGCGCGGCCAGCGGGCCACCTCCGAGCAGTGCAGGTTGTTGATGGTGAGCCCGCGGCCGGCGTTGGGGTCAGCGGCGGTCTCCACGCGGTACTCGCTGTCGAGGCGCGGAAAGACCAATTGGCTGACGTTGGCGCGCGAGGTGGCCAGCATGCCCTCACGCAACCGCTCCGGCAGGTTATCCAGGAAGCGGTGCACGATGCGGAAGATTTCTTCGGCCGAGCGCTGGTCGTGCGCCACTTGCACGCTCAGCGTTCCGGGCCGGGTGACGGTCGAGACAAAAAACCGCGCGGCGATCCAGGTGGTAATGCCGAGCTGCCGCGCTTTAAGCACGATGTCGCGTCCGGTGGCGCGGCGTGCGAACTCGGCCTGGGCGCGATTGGGCACGAGCGGCTCCAGGTTTCCGTGCTTGTCGCGAATTTTGAGCCCGGACGTGAACATAATTGCTTCCTCAGCGCCAGGATGAATTGACGCCCCGGCTCGCGGCGCGACCCCACAGTACAGGCCTTGCCGTTCGCTTCCCACCCACGTCGGGTTGTGCCCCTGGCCGCTCTTGTCGGTGATGTCGGTGGGCGCGGGGTTGACGTTGAGATACCAGATCGTGGCCACGCCCGCAGTGGTCGAGAGCGGGCGGCAGCCTCGCTGATGATGTCGCATGGCGCTAATTTCTGCATGTTCACTCCATGATCGGTTGGCGACGGCGCGGCGCGGCTTCCCCGGAGTCGACGTATCCCAGACAAACGTGACCGGGAGCGTGTCGGTGTTGTAGAGATGGGCCGACTGCGCATCGAGTGTGAACGAGTCCTGCGCCCCGCCATCGTTTCCGGCCCAGGTCGGCTCGTTTGAACAGCGGCGTGTGGCCGTTGCTATCGGCCAGCGGCCCCATCATGGCGCCGTGCGATTGATCGCCGAACGCGAGCGCCCACTCGGCGGTCACGGCGGGCGTCCGCTCGGGAGTGGTACTTGTGACGCGAGACGATGGCAATTTCGTGGCTCTCGTTATTGGACCGCGAACCTCCGCCTGGTGCCCGAGGGAGACGCGGCCAGCATCTTGTCGATTTGCGTTCCGATCGCGGTATCGAAGACGAGTTGGCGAATGTAGCTGTGAGTGCCGGCGGTGGCGCTCCACGCGGTATTGCCGCTGCCATCCATCGAGACCGTTCCATTCAGCCCACCGTAAGTGAACAAAGGAGTCAACCCTCGAACCGCGAACAGGATCGCCTGCTGCCCCCAGGAACCGTATTCCGCCCCAAAGAGGTCGAAAGCCTTCTTGATGGGATTCACCGCCGGGTCGGCTCCGGAGGGCGGGGCCGTGATCGGACTCGTCCCTATGTTGTAATCCGCGAACACCATGGGAGTGGGCCAGTTGGCGATGACGTATTGCCAATCCGACACGCTCATCGAGGCATTGTGTTCGGGAGTCCCGGTCGAGGGGAATCGGCCCACCATAGCCACGTAGGACTTTACCTTGGCCGAGACCAGGGCCGACCCGGTGCGCGAATCGATGGCATCCGCCGCGCTCGTCAACAGCGAGTGCAGGTTTTGAGCGTAGCCCGTGGAAACCACCACCACGCTTCCATCGGTCGCGTCGTGCAGCGCCTGGCGCATCACGGTGACCGCGTCTCCAAAGTCGGCTCTCGTCTGCCCTGGGGCGTACATGGCGGCGACTTGCTGCGCGTAGCTCGAGGTTTGCCCCCCAAACATGGTGCCTTGGTACGCTCCCACCACGGTTCCGGGATGGCGATAGTAATTAGAGACGGATTCGGCGCACGGGGCTCCGTACACGTTGTCGGTACTCACCGTGTGAGCGATGATCCGAGCTTCGCCTTGCTGGGCCAGCACGTGGAGCACGGCAGCATCCCCCATCTGGTCCACGTCCTCGATCATCTGATTATCCAGCAGCACGGGCACTGCCGGATAGACCGCCGGCGCGGTGCTGTCGGCGGCGCCCACCAACACAAACGTGGAGCTGGTCAGGCTTTGCCAGGTCGCCAACTGCCAATCCTTGGACCGGGCGATGTTGGAGATGCGGATCTCGTCTAGATAGCCTTGCAGGTTCTCGCCGCCGCTCATGTTCAATCCGAAGTTGACGGCGGACGCCGTGGGCGTGGCGACCGTCGCGCCGGTTGTGGTGGTGTCGAGGATCGTATTGACGTACAGCTTCGCGGTCGTGCTGGCGGCGTCCAGCGTTCCCACAACGTAGTTCCACGAGCCGATATTCAATAAATAATTGCCGGGATCGATCCACCCGGTCCCGCTGTCGTTCCAGCGGAACACAACCTTGCTGTCGTTCACGAACATGCCGTACCAGTCGCCCGATTGTCTCGAATGTTCAATCAGCGCCTTATAAGAACCGGGGATTGAGCTGGGATAGTAGACCCATCCCTCAAGCGTCATGTCGGACAGCGAGAACTTCGCGTTGCTGGAGAGAACGATCTGGTTGCTGCCGGTGAACCCTTGCGCGGCGCCGTCCACCACGCCGGTCGCGTAAGCCGTCGCTCCGGTGATGGTGGCGGTCGCTGGACTGAGCGAGGAGTCGGTGGCGGCCAGAGAGCCGGAAGCGTCGCTCATGTGCCCGACATAGACGAAGTTCGAGTCCCACGGGTTGCCGCCCTGGTAGGTCGTCACTCCGGACTTCCCCCAGCAGCGATAGACGGTCTGATCGGACGCGTTGGAGACTAGCGGAAATTGCACCCAATGAAGGACGGCTCCCGTGGCCGCATCCCACTTCTCGACTTCCCACTTCAGCAGGCTGGTGCAGGCCGTGTCGCTGGCGTACACGACGTCGTAGCCGCCGGCGCTCACCACTTGCCCACCGTTCTCGGCGGTGGCCAGATACGCCCAAGTTCCCTGCACCGGGGCCGGGAAGTTGGCGAGAGGCCCATCGGTGTGCATCTGCGCTCGAGGCACGGTGATGGCTTGGATATGGGAGAAAGCTCCCTGCCCCCAGGCGCACCCAGTCAGCAACAAAAAGAGAATCGACAGCCGTCTCATGCTATTGGTACTCCACCGTGATCGAGGCCATGGTTGGGCCACCGGTGGCGCTGGTGACGCTGATGACGAGAGGAGTGTGGGCGGCGACCGCCGCGCTGGAGAAGCTGGTGACAACGAGCCCGGAGCCGGTGCAGGTTTGGTCGCCAGAGAAGACCGCGGTGCCGTTGGTCCATGAGGTCGCCTCGGCGTTCTTGTATAACCCGAAGACAATGTTGGTGCCGGATTTCACGGTGCAGTAGACGCGCGTAATGGTGGCGCTGGCCGGCAGGTTCAGCAGAGGGATGGAATCGCCGGCGGCGGGAAACTCCCAGGAGGCGGTGCGCGAGAGAGCGACCCCAACCGTGCAGGTGCTCCCCAGGGTGCACGTAACTCCATTGACGGTGGTGGACGCGTTGCTGGCGGCTGCTCCAACCATGGCCGCGGTGATCCCACCCACCGCGCCGGTAAAAGTAGGCGAGGCGATGTTGGCCTTGAGATCGAGCGCAGTCTGCTGCGCGGTCGAGACCGGCTTGTCGGCGTCGCTGGTGTTGGTGACGTTGCCCAGGCCGACATCGCTGGCGGTCACGCTCACATTGCCGGAGAGCGCGTGGCCGTTGACCGTGGTCGAGGTGGGAACGTAGTTCGCAATCGTCGCAAACGCGCCGGTTCCGAACGCCGTATTGTTGCTCTTGGTGCAGGCGATTGCGCCGGTCGCGCCCAGCGTGCAGTCCTGACTCAAACTCACTGGCGCGTAGGCGGTGCCGTCCGTATTCCCGGCGAGAATCTGTCCCGCACTCGGTGCCGTGTTAGGAACCACGGCCGATTTGGTCTGCGCGTCGTTGGTAACGCTGCCCAGCCCGACCATGACCGCGGTGATTCCACCCACCGTGCCGGTAAAAGTAGGCGACGCGATGTTGGCCTTGAGATCGAGCGCCGTCTGCTGCGCGGTTGAGACCGGCTTGTTGGCGTCACTAGTGTTGGTGACGTTGCCCAACCCAACCATCGTCGCGGTGATTCCACCTACCGTGCCGGTAAAAGTAGGCGACGCAATGTTGGCCTTGAGATCGAGCGCCGTCTGCTGCGCGGTTGAGACCGGCTTGTTGGCGTCGCTGGTGTTGGTGACGTTGCCCAGCCCGACCATGGCCGCGGTGATCCCACCTACCGTGCCGGTAAAAGTAGGCGATGCGATGTTGGCCTTGAGATCGAGCGCGGTCTGCTGCGCGGTCGAGACCGGCTTGTTGGCGTCGCTGGTGTTGGTGACGTTGCCCAAGCCAACATCGCTGGCGGTCACGCTCACATTGCCGGAGAGCGCGTGGCCGTTGACCGTGACGCTGGTCGCGACGTAGCCGGAGTGAGCGTGATCCCCAGCCGCGACCGTCCCTGCCGTAGTGCCCACATTCTTGCTGCAAGCGCCGCCAGCGTCGGAGAGGTTGGCGCAGGCGCGCGTGGCCAGATCGGCGAGGCTCGATGTCATCTTGTCGATGTTCGCCCAGGTCGGCCGCGCCTTGCTCCAGGCGTGCGTGGTGGAATTGTAGGCGGTCAGAAAATTGTTGCTAGCGCCCCCTTCGTTCGATGGCAGATCCGCAGTGACGGCTAGCGTGCCCGAGCTGGGGAAGATGACGCTTGACATGTCCGCGCCCGCTCCGCCGCGCGCTTTGCCCAGCGTGCCCGTCCAGCCGAGCGTGAAGGTATGTGTGGTGCCCGCCGAGCCGATCCCGAGCGTCACGTTGGTGTCGTCCAGTTTCGCAAACGTCTGCGTGGCGCCGGTCAGCGTGTTCAAAGTCGAGATGCCGCCGCCGGCCGCGCCCGTCTGATCGGCGCTGCACACGGGAACGCCGTCCGTGCCGATGGCGGAGAGCTTGTCGGTGCCGGTGCAGGTAAGCGCCTTCACATCGCAGTCGGTGGGCGCCGATTCCAGGCTGGCGCCACCGTCGGCGACGCGCACGCAGCGCCCCGAGGTCCACGAATTCTGGCCGGTGCCGCCCCTGTTCAGCGCCAGCGGGCTGCCCGGCGCACCTACGGCGGCGGCGATGGCGCTGTCCACGTACTCGCGCGAGACCACCTGGAGGGCCACCGTGGCGGGCACGACCGAAGATCGAATGGCGGAGATGGTGGCCGGCGAGTTGCTGGGGACGGACCAGTATTCCTGCGAGCTGGCGCCGTTGTCGAGGGTGAAGACCACCTTGTAATAGGTGCCGGTGGGAGTAGCACCCTGGGTGGGCACGAGCGGAAGGTTGACCACGCCGTCGTGGATTTTCACGTTTAGCGAACCGGCGGCGACCGGCTTGCCATCCGCGGTGACGAAGGCCGGCCAGGAAATCACCAGCGTGCCGGTGGCGGGGGTGCCATCGGCGCGGTAGATGGTGTCCTGGATGACAGTCTTGGCCGGATCGGCGGCCCAGACAGCATGGCCGAACAGCAGCAGGCAACAAAAAAGCCGCACAAGGCGGCGCGTGTTCGTAGTCATAGTCGTTGGTCGCTAGTTGTCGCTAGTCGTCGGTCGTTGGCAAAGGACACGCGAGGGCGCGTGTGACACGGTGGCTTTCTATTTGGCCGGAGCGGATTCGTCGTAGGCGCGGATGAAGTTCTCCACGCTGCGCACGTAAACGGCGGCAAAGTCCACCACCGGGCGGCGGCCCTCGATCATCTCCATGGCCTCGGGCAACGGAAAACCGAGGACGCGGAGGATGCCGAGGGTCATCATGGGCGCGCGGTGCACGCCGGCCGCGCAATGGATGAACAGCCGGTTGTCATGGCCGCCATTCAGGGCGCTGAGCGCGAACTCGACGCCGCGCTGAAACACTTCCGGGCCCTTGAGCTGGAAATCGTCGTCGGTCGGGTTCCACAGCACGTGGATGCCGTGGGGTTGGGCCAGGGGAGTGTCGTCGAACTCGACCTGCATATCGATGATGTGAGTGACGCCGCTGCGCGCCAC
>JAIQFM010000167.1 GCA_020073285.1 Terriglobia bacterium
AATGGCTTCTTGACCGCTCCCATTCGCGGCCAGGGTTCGCTGGCGTTCAACACCGCCGGCCAGCGCGAAGACACCGTGAACTTCATGGTCAACGGCATCAACCTTGCCGATATGGCCAACGGACAGATCACCTTCCAGCCCAGTATCGCCACCCTGAGTGAATTCAAGGTGGACAATCAGACCTACAGCGCGGACTCAGGACGCAACTCCGGTGCGGTGGTAAACATGGGCACGCGCTCGGGCACCAATGCCTTTCACGGCGAAGCCTTCGAATATCTGCGCAACAACTACTTCGACGCGCGGAACTTCTTCAACAAGGAAACGACGCGGCAGGCGCAGTTCATTCGCCACGATTTCGGGGGTGATGTCGGCGGCCCCATCATCAAGAGCAAACTGTTTTTCTTCGGCTCTTATGAGGGCCTGCGTCAGCGCCAGGGAATCCCGCTGAGCGCAACCGTTCTCACCGCGGCGCAACGCACCCAGGCGCTGGCCTCGCCCAGCATCGCGGTCCAGAAACTGGTACCGCTAATACCGACCGCTAACGACGCCTCCGGAGCGAAGTTCCTCGGCTCCGCTTCGGCTCCCGTCTTGCTGGACCAGTGGACGGGCGATATCAACTACAACCTCAGCGAAAAGAACCACATTCACGGTTACTATGCGTTCCAGCGCGACGTGCGCACAGAGCCGATTGACGCCTGCGGGCAGCCCTTGCCACCAGGCTGCGCTACGGTTCCCGGGTACGGCGACCAGCGCAAGGCTCGTCGCCAGTTGTTTACGTTCGGCGAAACTCATGTGTTTAACGAACGGACCGTGAATGAGTTTCGCGTCGGTTTCAACCGGATCCACATCACTTTCGATCCGACCAACAAGCTCGACCCGACCTCGTTCGGCATCAATGACGGGTTAAGCGGTCCCACCGGCATCCCGGAAATCATCGTTTCCTCTATCAACCTGGACTTCGGCGGACAACGAGATTTCCCACAGGGCCGAGGCGACTTGACCAGCGTCCTCAGCGACACGGTGAGCTGGATGCGTGGCCGCCACAACCTTAAATTCGGATGGGAAGGCCGCCAGGTCAACGACAACAATTTCCGCAACGACCAGACCCGCGTAACTTTCAACACGCTCACCGATTTCATCAACGGCAATGTGGGCGCCTGGGTGAACGACGGCAGCCTCGGCAACCACCTCGTGCAGCGTGCGCTTGCCTTCTTCGTCATGGACAGCTTCAAGCTGAAGCCGAACTTTACGCTCGAGCTCGGCTTGCGCTATGAGTGGAACATGACGCCGTTCGAAACGAAGAACAAGCACAGCGAGTTCGTTCCGGCAACCGCTCAGCTCATTCAGGTAGGCACCAGCGCCCTGCCACTGCTTTACGATCAGAACAACACCAACTTCGAACCGCGTCTCGGCTTCGCCTGGGATATTTTTGGAAGGGGAAAGACCGTCCTACGCGCCGGGTACGGCTTGGCGGCCGATCAACCGCTACCGATCAATCTGAGCGCGAATCCGCCGTTTACCGCCGCGTTCAACTTCACGTCGACGACAGCGCAACCGTTCGCCAATCTGGCGACGCTAACGACCGACGCGGCGGCAAGCGGTGCTTCGATCGGTGCGGGCACGGTCGACCACAATTTCAGGAACCCTTACGTCCAGTCGTATAACTTGAACATCCAGCAGGAGATCACGCCCTCAATGGGGCTGATGGTCGGGTACTTCGGCTCGAAGGCAACGCATCTCCGGCAAAGCGTTAACTTGAACCAGCCGTTCTACACGAACCAGGTGACGGGTACGCAGGGACTTCCGTTCCCGACGATCTCGGCCAGCAGTCCGGTCCTGCCGGGATTGAAGTTGGGCAGTTCGCTGACGGAGATCACGAGTCGGGCCAATTCCAATTACAACGCGCTGTGGCTCACTCTCAACCGGCACTTTGCGCATGGGTTGCAGTTCAGTGGCAGTTACACCTGGTCCAAGTCTCTGGACGATTCCTCGCGCCTGAACTTCCCGGCCACGCCGGAAAACAGCCTCAATATCGGCGGCGACTACGGTCCTTCCGATTTCGATACCCGCCACCGTTTTGTTTTCAACGGCACCTACGATCTGCCATTCAAGGCGAACCGTTTAGTGGGCGGCTGGAGGTTGGGGGGCATCCTGTCGATCCAAGCCGGTAACCCCCTCAACGTTGTGGCCGGCGCTCCCATTGCCGGCACCGGCATACCTGTTGGTTCAGCGACGCTGTTTGCCGGGGTTGGAACGAACCGGCCGGACATCATCGGCCCCGTCAGTATCGCGAACCAAATCATCACCAGCGGTGCGCAGGCGGGGAACGTCCAGTGGATCGCTCCCAACTCGGTTTGCGACCCACGTTTTGGCGCCTGTGCCGCTGGAACTTCCCTCGCACTCCCTGTGGCACTGTCGGGAGCAGTCAACATCTACCACTTCGGCAACCTGCGCCGAAACGCGCTGCTCGGTCCGAACTTCCGCGACGTGGACTTCTCGCTTACCAAGACGACCAAGATCACCGAGCGTCTGAGCAACGAGTTGCGCGTGGAGGTGTTCGACCTGTTCAACCATCCCAACCTCGGCAACCCGAACCTGACGGCTACGACCTCGGCGGGAAACACGTTTGGCGTCATCAGCTCGACGCGTATTCCGACTGGCGATGCCGGTGGCTCCCGGCAACTGCAATTCGCGCTGAAGTTCATTTTCTGAGAACCGTGGATTCGCGGTGCAGGCCAGTCCTTCAAGGCTGGCCTTTTTCGTGGATTATTGCGGGAACCATGAAGGGTAGAGCCGCCAGAAGATGTAGCTGGCTGACTCTCGCAGAATCGCCATTATCTTCGCCGAAGCCGTGTGGGGCAGCGAAGCGGGCCGTGGCGACCCGTAGGCGACAATACCGTACCGGCGCATCAGGCGCTTGATGCGGAAGATGTGATAGGCGTCGCTGACCGCCACCACCGTATGCATGCCGTTGACGTGCAGGATGGCGCTGACGCGCTGCGCCGATTCCGCGGTGTCGTCGCCCTGCGTTTCGGCAATGAGGCAGCGGTCGGGAATGCCGCGTTGCAACAGGTAGTCGCGGCCGACGCCGCCTTCGCTGAATTTGGGGTCGGCGCCGGCGCCTCCGGTGGTGATCACCATGGACGCCAAGCCGCGTTGGAAAAGATCGTAGGCGTGATCCAGACGCGCGCGGTACACCGGGGAGGGCCTTCCGGCGTACTCCGCCGCGCCGAAGACGACGATGGCGTCGGCCGGACGCGCTTCATCCACTTTCGCTTGGCGGACGATAAATGCCGCCGACAAGGCGACCGACGCGGCCAGGGCAGCGATGACGCAGATCACCGCGACACACACGATCCTGCGCGACTTGCGTTGGCGTTGGTAAACCGGCATCGCGACCGAGGTCTTCACGTCCGGCCCAGGATCCGGCGGTTTCAATCGCCGCCGAGGGTGTCGGCGATCGCCTGCCGGGGAATGGCGCCCTCGCGTAGAAGCCGCCAGCCGCCCTCGCTGAGGTTGACGATGGTCGAGGCAACGTCACGCGGCGAGGGACCGCCGTCCACAATGATGGGAATGCGATCGGCCAACTGGTCGCGAACCGCGGTGGCGGTCGTGCATTCTCTGGCGCCGTGCAGGTTGGCCGAGGTCGCGGTGATGGGCACGCCGGCGGCGCGGATGATCGACAACGGAATATTGGCCTGCGGGACGCGAATGGCGATGTTGCCGGTGTTGGCGGTCACCTTCAGCGGCAGGCGCGACGCCGCCTGCACGATGATGGTCAACGGTCCCGGCCAGAATTTGCGTGCCAGCTCGTAGAATTCGTCGGGCATGGGATCCCGCGCCAGCATCTCGGCCTGGTCTTCGCTCTCGATCAGCAGCGACAGCGGCTTGTGCCGCGAGCGCGACTTGATTTCGTACACGCGGTCCACCGCCCGCAGGTTGAAGGGGTCGGCCGCCAAACCGTAAAACGTATCGGTCGGCATGCCCAGAACCTGGCCGGACTTGATCTGCTCAGCGGCATACGCCACCAGCGAGGCTTCCGGCTTTTCGAAGCTGATCTTCAGGATTTCAGCGCGCACACTTGTTCCTGTATAGAAGAATCTCTCAGGATAACGGCGAATACTAACTTACCATCGGCGCAAGCCGCAAGGGAAGCGGCGCGGGCGTCAGGGACGCAACCGCGGTAACCCACCTAGGCCCAATTTGGACCGGGTTGCCAACGGGACATATGCGCCAGCGTATTATCATGCCAATGCCCCAGCCCGACCGCCTGCGCCCCGTCGCCAGCCGCCAGAATGCGCTCGTCAAGGAACTCCGGCGCGCCTTCCGCGACGGTGAGCCGACACCCGGCGGTTGTATTGCGATCGAGAGCGTGCGCACGATCGAAGAAGCCATCCGCAGCGGGCTGCGCCTGCAGGCCGTGTTCTTCAGCGAATCCGCACGCGCGCGCGCCGAGCGCCTGCTGCCGCAACTCGCCGCGCATGTCGAGACCCTGCTCCTGCCCGACGACGTGTTCCAGAGCGCTGTCGCCACCGAAACGCCGCAGGGGGTGGCCGCGCTGGTTCGCCTCAAGAGTCACACGCTCGACAACATCCTGAGTGTGCCCGACCCTCTGATTATCGCTGCTGCCGGCGTGCAAGACCCCGGTAACCTGGGCACCCTCATCCGCTCCGCCGAAGCCTTTGGCGCCGCGGGCGTGCTGGTCGGAGCGGGAACCGTGTCTCCCTACAATCCCAAGGTCGTGCGCGCATCCGCCGGTTCGCTGTTTCGCTTGCCGGTGGTGGCGGTGGAACTTCCGGCGGTGCTGTCCACGCTGCGGGATCGCGGGCTCAGGTTGTTGGCAACATCCTCGCACAAGGGCACAGCAATCGATCAGGCAGATTTCACCGGAGGCATGGTCATTCTGATCGGCAACGAGGGCGCCGGCGTAGCGAAGGACATCCTGCGCCACGTGGATGGGCAGATTGCGATCCCACACGCGTCGACCGTCGAATCGCTCAATGCCGGGGTGGCAGCGTCGATTGTGCTGTACGAGGCGTCGCGACAGAGGAGGGCAACCGATGAACACAGAGACACAGGACCACAGAGAACATGATGGAATTCATCAGGAGTTGACGGGCGCCGTCATCGCGGCGGCAATTGAGGTCCATCGTGAACTTGGGCCTGGGCTGTTCGAGTCGGTTTACGAAGAATGCTTCTGTCGGGAACTCGCATTGCGAGGCATTCCCTTCCGTCGCCAAATTGAACTGCCCGTCATTTACAAAGGGTTGAAGCTGGATCGCGCATACCGTTTGGACGTGATTGTGGCGGAGAAACTTATCGTCGAAGCGAAAGCATTGGAATGTATCTTGCCGGTGCACAAGGCGCAGTTGCCGACGTATTTGCGGATCACCGGAACTCCCGTCGGATTGTTGATCAATTTCAATTCACCGGTACTCAAGGACGGAATTGCGAGGAGAAGTTTTGTGATCCAATTATTCTCCGCGTTCTCCGTGTCTCCGTGTCTCCGTGTTCTTCATTTTCTGTGAGTTTGTTCAACCCAATCCGCCGTCCCGAGGAGCCGTCGGATCGCGCCACGCCGCTGGCGGGCCGCATGCGGCCGCGGTCGCTGGACGAATTCGTCGGCCAGGAGCACCTGCTCGCGCCGGGCAAGGCGCTGCGCTTGCAAATCGAACGCGACGATCCCGGCTCGCTCCTCTTCTGGGGGCCGCCGGGCGTGGGAAAAACCACGCTGGCGAAAATCATCGCGCGGGTTACGAAAGCGGAATTCATCGAATTTTCCGCGGTACTCTCCGGCATCAAGGAAATCAAGCAGGTGATGGCCGACGCGGAAAAGGCCCGCCAGTTCGGCACGCGCACCATCGTTTTCATCGACGAAATTCACCGCTTCAACAAGGCGCAGCAGGACGCATTCCTGCCCCATGTCGAAAAGGGCAATATCCGGCTGATTGGCGCCACCACGGAGAACCCGTCGTTCGAGATCATCGGCGCGCTGCTCTCGCGCTGCCGGGTGTACGTGCTCAACCCGCTCACCGAGGAGCAGATCGTGGTTCTGCTGCGGCGCGCCCTGCAAGAGCGCGAGCGTGGGCTGGGCGAATTGAACCTGCGCGCCGACGACGCCGTCTTGCAGCGCATCGCCGCCTATTCCAGCGGCGACGCGCGCTCCGCTTACAACGTGCTGGAGGTCGCGGCCGGAATTGCGGGCGAGAACGGCGGAATCACCGACGAGCTGGTGCAGGACGCGCTGCAGAAGCGCGTGCTGCTCTACGACAAAACCGGCGAGGAGCACTACAACCTCATCTCGGCGCTGCACAAGTCGGTGCGCAACAGCGATCCCGACGCCGCACTCTACTGGCTCGGGCGCATGCTGGAAGCGGGCGAAGACCCGCTGTATGTCGCGCGGCGCGTGGTGCGCATGGCGGTGGAGGACATCGGGCTGGCGGATCCTAACGCCCTCTCGCTGTGCATGGCTGCGCGCGACGCGGTGGACTTTATCGGCATGCCGGAGGGCAATCTCGCGCTGGCGGAGGCGGTGGTTTATCTCGCGATTGCGCCGAAATCGAACGCGCTCTATACCGCGTACAGTTCGGTGCGGGAGGACGTGGAGAAGACCGCCGCCGAGCCGGTGCCGCTGCACCTGCGCAACGCGCCGACTTCATTGATGAAGAACCTCGGCTACGGCGCCGGCTACCAGTACGCGCACGATCTGCAGCAGAAGGTCGCCGACATGCAGTGCCTGCCCGACAATCTGAAGAACCGCTCGTATTACTACCCGACGGCGGAAGGAATCGAGAAGCGCATCGGTGAACGGCTGGAGGAGATCAGGCGGAAGCGGGCGGCGGCAAAATCGACCACGAAGGACACAAAAGACGATTCGAGGAAGTAGCCGCGGATTCACGCCGATCTTCGCGGATCGAATTAGATCAGCGTTTCTCCGCGTTCATCAGCGGCAAGAAATTCACCCGAAGCGGGCGCGGTGTTCCTGCAGGATGCACTGGTCCATGACCACGAAAATGCCGGCGCGACGCGCCTTTTCCGCTGCCTGCTGGTGAACGACGCCTTCCTGCATCCAGATCGCGGGAACGCCTAGTTGGATCGCCTGGTCCACTACCTCGGGCACAAATTCCGGCCGGCGAAAAATATTCACCACGTCAATGTTCTCTTCCACGTCGAGCAGCGACGGGTACGCGGTTTCACCGAGCGCGTCCGTGATGGTGGGGTTCACGGGAATGATGCGGTAGCCCTGGCTCTGCATGTAGGCGGCGACGCCGTGGCTGGCGCGCAGCGGGCTGTTGGACAACCCAACCACCGCGATGTTCCGGGCATGCTTGAGCAATTCCCCGATCGCATCGGTCTTCACAGGCACTGTGGCCCTCCTGGAGGTGTGCGCACGATTGTAGTAGACGCCGGCTCGCGGCCGCCAGGTTGCCGGTCCGACCGCCGGCCACCGCCTGTCGCGTCACTTTATATCGTATCGCGATGTGTGTCGCCGCACTATCGGCCCAGCAAGAGGCGGGTATCCTTACACCCGATTGCCGGCGTCCTACGCTCACCCCTTCTTTTCCGTCCGCTCCTTGTACAGCTTGTACGCGACCTTGCGCACCGTATCGGAGACATTCTTGTTCATGGACAAGTTGCGCAGGTCCATGTTGAGCAGGTTCTTGACGAGCGTAAGCTGCACGTCGAGCGGGGCGCGCGGGTTGTTCGCCAGCGCGCGCACCACCGCGTAGGCCTTCATGTACTTGCGCTTGCCGGCGATCCCGCGTAGCACACTCTCCTGCACGTTTCTCATGGAGGCGAACATCTCAACCTCCTGATCGTTGACCTTGGGCGACTCCAGCACCGCCGACGACACCACCTTTGACCCGTCGCGGATGAGGATGAAGCGCTCCTCCTTGTTGCCCCTCATCGCGAGCTGTACGCGCTCGCCGACGGTGAGGCGCGAAATTTTCTGCAGCGGCGACCAGCGCTCGATATCCTTGTCCGCCTCCTTCTTCTTTGCCGGAGCTGCCGCGACCGCAACCGGCGCGGCTGCCGCGGGCTCCGGCTCGGACTCGTCTTCTCCGACCAGTTGAAAACTCTTCCCTTCCTCGGCCGCGATCTCCTCCGCGTGCTCGGCGATAAACTGCGCGACGATCTCGTCGGCCTTCTTGCCCTGCTCAGCCGGCGCGGGCTCGCTCCGTTCCAGCGTGGTTCTAATCTGCTGCGTTTGCGAGGGCATCAGCACGGGATTGGAGGTCAGCGCGTGGAGCACATTGCGCGAAGCCTTGGCGCGCGCGCTCGCCAGCAGCAGTTGCACCGACTCGGCCGACTGTTCCTGCGCCATCTCCAGCAGCGCGGATTCCGGGACGGCGGGATTGTCGAGCAGCGCCAGCATCAGCCGTGGGCGCCGGTTGCGCAGAAAATAATCGAGCACTTCCTTGGGACTGTTGGGATCGGCGCAGACGGAGCGGCATGCGGCCTCGTCCCAGCCTGCCAGGGTCATGCTCGCGTCCACGCCGAATACGTTGGTCGTGGTCAGGTAAACCAGGATCTCGATGGTCTCCGCCGCCGGCAGGGTGAGCGCTCCCTTCGACGCGGAACGCATGATGCTCGCCGGCACCGCCGATTGCTTGATCAACTCGATCATCCGCGGCAAGGGTTCACTCCCGGTCCGCCGGCGCGGCGCTCCAGTTCGTCCACCACGCGCGACAGTTCCTCCAGCAGGCGTTTGCGCCCGCGCGCGGCCGCATCCGCCGGATGATGGTCGCGCGCTTCGGCCGCGCCGAAGGCGTCCACCAGGGCGCGGTAATACCACAGCGTGCCCTGCTTCTTGCCGCTGAAGCGGTCGAAGACCACGTCGCCGAGTTCGTAATGGTCGGACAAGATCGCGCGCGCGTTGTGCACCTTATCCGCGGCCGTTACCAGGCGCACCTCCTGGTCCGCCTTATGCGCAACGTGCGCGATGTATTTCTCTTTGCGCTCGCACCACGGCGCCTTGCAGTCGGGATCAATTTCGTGGGAATCGGTGCAGCCGTGCACGATGCGCGCCACTTTTGCGCCAAACAGCTTGCGAATCTCCTCCAGCCGCGGCTGCCCACCCTGGTCTTCGACGGCGTCGTGCAGAAG
>JAIQFM010000168.1 GCA_020073285.1 Terriglobia bacterium
CGCTGAGCGTCAGCACGAACAGCCGCTCGAAGTCGATGTAGCCGCGATCCATCACGTAGAACGCGCCCGCCTCCGGCACGATCTGGTCCAGCACGTTCACGTCGTGCACCTTGCCGTCGGTGATGTGCACGAACGCTGGAATATTGCCGCGCAGGTCCAGCAGCGTGTGCATCTTGACCGCCGCCTTGCAACGCCGGAACCGGGCCCAGGGAAACAGTGCCAGGCACAGATCGATGGTTGTCGAATCCAGCGCATACAGGCTCTGGTCCAGATCGACGCCCATCGGGTCGCGGGCGTACAACCGGCGCGCCGTTGCAATCAGCGTCTGCGCGAAGTCGGCGAAGATTCTCCAGTCGCGCGATTCGTTGGCATCCGCCAGCGTCGAGCGCGCCACGCTGGAGCGGAAGCCCATGTGGTACAGCTTGCCACCCACCGCGCTCAAGCAGGTCTCGATGTCACGCAAGCTCTCACGATAGGTGAGCTGGGCGAAAGCCATCGCCAGATACTGATCCCAGCAGGAGAAGTTCTTCGAGTAACGGTCCCCACGATAGCGGGCAACGTACTTGTAAAACTCCTTGTGGGGAAGATGCTCGATCAGTTGCGCAAACACCGTGCGGCCAGAGTTCATCCCGCATTGTGGCCGCGCGCGTCACTGCCTCCAAGCCCCCGTTTCCGGGCTTGGCGATTTCAAATCGTTCCCGGTGGCAAAGCCGCTTATCCCACTGGCAATCAGCTGCTTACGCCCACTTCACGCAATTTTCTCCGGACAGCAGTGATTTCGCACAGAAGCTGACGAGTAAAGCGCGAGCGCGCGTGTTTATCCTAGTCGACGACATTTATAGGGACGAAGATCGTGCCATCCTAGTCGAGGTGCTGTCTGATCTTGGCGAGACGCTGCCAGTTACAATCATCGCGACAACACCGAGCTTCGCGGATCGCACAGGGTCCATTCGAGAGAACAGCTATCTTGACAAACTGCCCGCCGTGTCACCCGATCGGCTTTCTGACCAAGAGCTTGCCCGGCTCCGGCAAATGCCGATCGTTGCCAATATGAGTGCTAAGAAATTCAAACAACTCTCGGAGACACGAAAAATCTTGGTTGTTCTGTTACAGCTTACGGAAGGCAAGCCTATCGATGAGATTTTGTTGGCGACAGCCGAACGTTTGAAGAGCAAGTTCACAGATACCTATCGGGCCTGGAGCGTGGTTGTCCTCTTCGGCGGACACAATCTTCCGGTCCCCGGTTCGATCCTAGAGCTAATTATCGGCAAGCCTCACTTCAGCGATTCGCTGCGCGAAAATCCAAGAAAAGTGGGTAGCGAAGGGATTATTTTTCCATCTTCCTATCCCTTCAAGGAGGGCTGGTTCGCTGGCCATCTCCTCATTGCCCGGTTCGCCTTCAGAGTAGAATTCAGTGACACGCTTCAAAGTACTTGCCAGATGGCGGTTCAGGCCGCCTCTCCTTCAGACCCTGAGCATGCGCTCTTCTTGGGCCGTATGCTCCGGTTCCTCAGTTCCGGAACGCCGACTGAGCGCAACTTGGCGATTCGCCTTCTTACATCTCATGAGGCGATGCTCCGCTGTTTGGCGGTTGCGTTTCCAGACGCGATGGCCGATTGGGCGGTAGCGTTTCTTAACTTAGGTCGCAACGATATTGCGGAGGAGTGCCTGATCGCTGCGAAACCATCTACGCCGGGGAAGGCGCAGTCTGTTATACGAGGCCTCGAACAACTACGGAAAACCAGTGCGGCGATGCGTGTGGCTGGAGCGTGGTGCGATTCTCATCCAAATGACTCTTATATTCGCACCTCTTATCTGGCATTGCTGGAGCGCAATGGTAAGCCGGGACAGGTGAAGCAGGGGATTGCGCAGACGGCGGCCTGGCTGGCCAAGCATGTCGATAACGCTAACGTGCGAAGATTTTATCTAGGCTTGGTGGAGCGCAAAGGTGGGCCGGGACAGCTGGAGCAGGCGATTGCGCAGACGGCGGCCTGGCTGGCCGAGCATGTCGATAACACTGACGTGCGAACATTTTATTTAGGCTTGGTGGAGCGCAACGGCGAGCCGGGACAGGTGAAGCAGGCGATTACGCGAACGGCGGCCTGGCTGGCCGAGCATGTCGATAACACTGACGTGCGCACATTTTACTTGGGCTTGGTGGAGCGCAACGCAGACAAACAAGATCTGGACTTGGCGGTGAGGAATACCGATGCTTGGCTACGAAAGCATTCTGGGAAAACCGACGTTTGGTGCGCTCTGATTGCTGTTCTGATTCGCACTCATCAACCTGCACTCGCAACTGAGGTTGCGACCGCCGCAATGTCCTTTAATCCCACAAATCAGAATCTGACCGAGAGCTATCTAGATCTAATCGCGTCGCAGGGGGCTGAGGAAGATGTGGAGAAGATTTTTGATGGGTTGGAGAACCGCTTTCCGCGACACCGCGTAATCCCACTGCGACGAGCGAGATGGCTCGGCGAGAGAGGAAGGATTGAGGCAGCGGAAGCCGGATTCGCCACCTTGCGCGAGAAGTATCCACAATGGCCTCAGGTAAATTACGCCTATGGTCGCCATCTTCTTTCGCTGGAAAAGGTGGCTGAGGCAATGGCGCAGTTCGAAATCGCTCTCGGAATTCACCGGGGATTCCAAATGGCGCATGAAGGCAAAGCCCAGGCACTTCGCGGACTTGCCACGAAGGCCTCCGAGGCGGGCGATACTCAAGAGGCCGAGAACTATCTCCTGCAAGCAGAACAATACTTCAAGTCCGCAATCTATTGGGCCGGAGTACACGCCGCACCCGCCGCGAGGTTTTACACAGCACTTGGTTGGTTCTATTTAGACGAGAAGCGTTGCGAAGAGGCGTTGTCCTCGTTTGAGTCGGCAATCGGCGAGAATCCGGAGCATTTTTCAAACTACTGGGGGAAAGGCGCTGCGCTTAAGTGCTTGGGAAAGTACTCGAAAGCGCTGGATGCTCTGAATATAGCACTGTCTAAGGCGCCTCAGCCGCTCGAACCTCCAGCCAGCGAAGAGATACCTCGTCTGATTGATGAGTGTCGCAAAGCGAAATAGCTCGGGACAGTCACGAGATGCTCCAAACGGCCCAGATCCTCACTCATCTCGGAACGTCCATCGTCAGCCGAATGTGGGTGCCCCAGCCTTCGCGGTTTTCGGAGCGTGGGTACTACTTCTTCACTTCTTCGCTACCTCGGGGTTCGGCGAAGGTTCGCCGGGTTCGACGCGGCGGAGGATGAGCAGCTTGCAGCGGCCCGCGGGTCGCCGAAATCAGTGGCCGGTGGATAGTGGTTAGTCAATCCGGCGCTAGCCCAGGTTCAGCGCGTCCTTGAACGAGCCGCGTTCATTCTGGATTTTTTCCTGTAGCAGGGTGATGGCGTAGATCAGTTGCTCGGGGCGGGGCGGGCAGCCGGGAACGTAGACGTCGATGGGGATCACCTGGTTAACGCCCTGCACGAGCGCGTAATTGTTGAACACGCCGCCGGAGGTGGCGCAGGCGCCCATGGAGATCACCCACTTCGGCTCCGGCATTTGCTCCCAGAGCTGACGGATGACCGGCGCCATTTTTTGCGATACGCGTCCCGCGATAATCATCAGGTCGGACTGGCGCGGCGAGGGGCGGAACACCTCGGCGCCGAAGCGGGCGATATCGAAGCGCGAGGCGCCCATGGACATCATCTCGATGGCGCAGCAGGCCAGACCGAAGGTCATCGGCCAGAGCGAGCTCTTGCGCACCCAGTTCACGGCGTTGTCCAGCGTGGTCATGATGATGCCCTCGGGCTGCACTTCCCCGAAGTTGACCTCGCGGATGATGCCCTTGGGCTCGTGCTGATGGCTGCCCTCGAGATTTTCGAAACGCTCGTCGCCGTTCATTGCCCAACCATTGTAAATGCCAGCTTGAATAGATGCCACACCGCGAGGGGAGAAAGAGTACCTGAGTACCTGAGTACCTGAGTGCCTGAATGCCTATTGCGACCAGCAGATGAGTACCTGAGTCGCTAAGTAGCATCGGTGTCGATCTTCGCCTGGATCGCGCTGATCAGGGCCATGAGGATGCGGCTGATCTCGTTGCCGTCCGCTGACACCTGATCGGCCTCGCTGGCACTGATGTAGTGCAGGTCGCGTGCGATTAGAACCTGGGTTTCCACCTCCGCGAGAGAGCCACGCGCATTTCGGAGGAAGCGGACGAACTCCTTAATGGCTGAAACGCGCCTGGCCCTCAGCGATATTGCTTGGAACCGACACTGCGGCGCGTCGCAGCTGGCTGGTCAGCCCGAACAGCTCGCGCCTGGGAAATGCATCTGTGAACGCATACACGCGCGTCACGAGCTTCATTGCCTTCTGCCACGCGATCAAATCTTTGTAGTGCTGCGCCATCGGCGCCTCCGAGACAGTGCACTCCACTGTTGCCACAAGGGCCACATCACGGAGTCTACACGCATTTTGAAAAAGCGGTCCCAAGTTGGAACTGCTGTACTAGGAACTGAGGTACTCAGGTACTAAGGCTTCAACACAATCTTCCCGAACATCTGGCTCTTCTCCATGCGCTCGTGCGCGGCGCGGGCTTCCGACAGCGGGAAGGTGGAATCTACGATGCCCTTCACGCGGCCGCTGAAGACGTGCTTCAGCACCTCATGCAGCTCACCCATGGTGCCCATGTAGGAGCCGAGGAACGCCAGTTGCTTGGCGAACAGGACGCGGAGGTCGAATTCGGCTTTGGGACCGCTTGTCGCGCCGCAAGTCACGATGGTGCCGCCCGGTTTCAGCGACTTCATACTCTCGCCCCAGGTGGCCTGCCCGACGTGCTCGATGACGATGTCGCACATTTGCTTGCCGGTGATGCGCTTGACCTCGTCGGAAATTTTCTGCGTGTAGTGGTTGATGACTTCGTCGGCGCCCAGCTCGCGGGCGCGCTGGATTTTGTGCTCGTCGCCCGCGGTGGCGATCACGTAGGCGTTGAACAGCTTGCCGATCTGGATGGCGGCCATGCCGACGCCGGAGTTCGCGCCCAACACCAGTACGTTCTGCCCGGGGCGGATTTGCGCGCGCGTGACCAGCATGTGCCAGGCGGTCAGTCCGACCAGCGGCACCGCCGAGGCTTCCTCGAAGCTGAGCGAGTCGGGGATGGGAATCACGAAATCGCGGCGCGCGGCGATCAGTTCGCAATTGCCGCCATCCACGCCGTTGCCGAGCACGGTGAACTCGCGGCACATGTTCTGCACGCCGGAGACACAGTGGCGGCAGTGCCCGCAGAAAACCATGGGCGCAACGATGACGCGCTGGCCCTTTTGCAGGCCGGTGACGTACTCGCCGAGGTCCACTACCTCGCCGGCCACGTCGCTGCCCAAAATGTGCGGCATCTTCACCCCTGGCAGGCCCTTGCGGACCCAGAGGTCAAGATGGTTCATGGCGCAGGCACGTACCCGCACCAGCACCTGGTCTTTGCGCAGTTGAGGATCGGGGACATCTTCGTACTGCAGGGCTTCCGGACCGCCAAACTCGTGGAATCGGACAGCCTTCATGGCGAGCCTCCTCCTTGAATAGGTGATGGGCGGGAGTTGAAACGGACTAAGCTACCACAGGAAGTCTCCCGTCGTCAGTCCTCAGTCGCGGGGAAAGGCGGGGACGGTTGCGGCCTCAAGTTTCAGTCTCGCCGCTCCATGCTCATGCTCATGCTGGTGCCCTGCTTGGTCTCGTTCATGATCATGGTGGAGCCTGTGGGAATGTCGAGCAGGGAGGCGGCCATCGCGATCTGCGCGACGACCTTCATCTCTGGATCGGATATTTCCTTGGTTAAGTTTGCGGCCCAGACCGGGGAAATGCGGACGGCCAGGCGCAACATGCCGCGGTACGCCTCGGCGGAGGGCCAATAGGCCTTCAGCGCCTTGTTGGGATCGTCGGCATTGCTGTCCTTCTTGTAGGCACTCTCGGCGGCGGCCAGTCCCTTCTCGATCACGCTCTTGGCGTCGTCGGTCTCTCCCATATTGAGGTAGATGTCGGCCGCGGTGGAGAGGGACATGACCTGCTGCGCGATCTCGAGTTTCGGGTTCAGCTCCATGAACTTCTGCAAAGCCTCGCGGGCAATGGAAGAATCGTTTTTCCAGGTGGAGCGCGCGATCATCAGCAGCGCCTGCGAGCGCAGGTTGGGATTGGAAATGCCGGCGCAATTGGCGAGAGCATCGCGGGGATTCTTCTCGGCCTCGGCGGCGATCTTCGACACCTGCTGCATCTCAACTGGCGCGGGCATCTGCGGGCCGGAACCCGGGCGTCCGCCCCCGCCCGGGCCGTCGTTGCTGACCATGAACGAGGCGCCCGGGCGCCGATCCCGGCCTCCCTCGGCAGCATCCGGCGGCTGCAACGAGTCGGTACCCTGCGGATACTTGGCCAGCAGGGTCTGGACTTGCTGATATTCCTCGAGGAGTTTCTTGGCTCCCGATTCGTCGAGCTGCCGCAAAACGGGCAGTACCTGGAACAGGCGAAATTCGTAGAGGGAGTTGAAGGCGACCGCGCCCTGGTCGGAGGCCATCGAGATGGAGCTTTTCTGGCCGCTATCGCGGGCGTCCTTGAGGACGGCGTGGATAGCGTCGAGCACGGCTTCCTTGGGCACGCGGGTCCAGAAGCGCAGGATCAGCGGCACGAAGTCGCAGTCGCCCATGCAGCCGCCGCTCTGCTTGTGATCCTGGAAACTGGCGAGGGAGACGGCGAACAGTTGCTGCGCGTCGGCGGCACGCTCCGGCGGCAGCGCCTGCATCACCCGCAACGCCGCCCCGTACGGCATCTCCGATTCCTGCGCGATGCGGTAGAGCACCTCCACCGCGTGGCCCAGTTCCTTCTGTTTTTCGTAGTAGCTGAGGAGCGAATTCAGAACGGAGGCGCGCGCCTGCGCCTCGACTTCCGTGAGCAGTTCGTCGACGCGATTCGGCGCCAGCGGCACCATCTCCTGAAGGATCTGCTTCTGAAGCTGAAGGCGCGTCTTGAGACTGTCGTCATCAATGGCCCGCGTGGCGGCCAGCGCGTCTTCCAGCAGTGCCAGCGCCTTTTTCTTGTCCGTCGGCTGGTAAGCGCGGGCCACCTGCAAGAGCGCGTAGCTGCGCATTCCACCCTCGAGGCCCGCAGCCTGGGCTTCGGCAACTTGCAGCATCTGGCGGCCGCGCTCCAGTTGTTCGGGCGTGGCCTTGCGGGCCGGCTCGGCCTGGCGCGAGGACCCGGGCCGCATGCCGACCTCGACCTGCATTTGATTCTGTCCGTAGCACAGGATTGCGGCCGCCAACACGACAAGGGCAATGCGTGTCTTCATGGGCAGACTCCGGCCTCAGAGTATAAGCGCTCCGGCGGTTGGACGCGATGCGGCCCGGAAGGTGAGCGGGAGATGGCTGTATTTGTTAAGCTGTTCAGACATGGCACGTTCGCCCAGCTTTTGCGGAGTCATACTCGCCGCCGGCGAATCCTCGCGCATGGGGCGCGACAAGGCGCTGCTGCCGTGGCGAGATTCAACCTTCCTGGGCGGCGCGATTGATTTGCTGGCGCCGCTCACGGACATGGTGATCGTGGTCGGCGGCAACAACGCGCCCAACCTGGAGCCGCTGGTGTATGCCGCGAGCGCGTTCCTGATCGTCAATCGCGAACCGGAGCGCGGGCAGTTCAGCTCGCTGCGTCTGGGATTGCAGGAGGTGATGAACCACGGTCGCGATGCGGCGATCGTCGCACTCGTGGACCGACCGCCCGCCCGTCCTGACACGGTGGCGCTGTTGAAGGATCGTTTTCTGGAGCGCGCCTCGGAGGGCATCTGGGCGGTGGTTCCGCGACACGGTGAACGCAACGGGCACCCGGTGGTGGTGGGGCGCGAAATGATCAACGCGTTGCTGTCGGCTCCGCCCACCGTCACCGCGCGCGATGTCGAGCACGCGCACTTGCAGCGCATCGAATATGTGAGCGTGGACGATCCTCTGGTAGTCTGGAACGTCGATACTCCCGAGGACTACCGGCGGATCACCAGCGGATGAGCACTCCCCCAAGCTCCCACCCCTCCCTCTCGCGGCGCGCGGAGGAATTCATTACGTCGGTGCTGAACCTCGGTCCACGCCTCGCCGTTCTCGATTGCGACGGCACGCTGTGGGGCGGCGACGCCGGAGAACAGTTTTTTTATTGGGAGATGGAGCGCGGCCTGCTGCCGGACGACGTTGCCCGCCGGGCTAGGGCGCGGTATGACGACTACAAGGCGGGCCGCGTCGGCGAAGAGCAGATGTGCGGCGAGATGGTCACCATTCACGCCGGCCTGCCCAGCGACATGATGGATCGCGCCGCCGCCGAATTTTTCGCCGAGCGCATCGTGCCGCGCATTTTCCCGGAGATGGCGGAATTGGCGCGGCGCTTGGCCGATGCGGGTTGCGAGTTGTGGGCTATCTCGTCCACCAACGACTGGGTGATTCGTGCCGCGGCGCCGCGCTTTTGCAGTCCCGCGGCGCGCGTGATCGCGGCCAGCGTAGAGAATCAGAACGGCCGCTGCACCGACCGCTTGATCCGCGTCCCCACCGACGAACTGAAAGCCGCTGCCATCCACCAATTGCTGCCGCGCTTGCCGGACGCCGCCTTCGGCAATTCCGTGCACGACCTCGCCATGATGGAACTGGCGCAGCACGCGTTTGCCATCAACCCCAATCCTGATCTGGAGGAAATTGCGCGCCAGCACGGGTGGACGGTGTATCACCCATGACGGCAACAGATCTGAACGAATCGGCAGCGGGCGAGCCGCCAACGATTTCCACACTACTGGCGACCCGGGATTTGGCTCAGCGCCTTCCCCAATACGTCGATCGCGAGATGACTGGCGTGCAAAGACGCGGTGGGCAGCCCTCCAAGCTTCATCACCAACTCGATCCTACGAACTGCGCGAGCTTGACTGAGGGTCCGACCTGCGATCATTTCGGTTAATGCCGACCCGCAGGCAATTGCTGGGACGCATCCCTTGGCGCGAAAGCGAACCTCAACAATGAGTCGTTCTTCAACGCGCAGCCACAACTTCATCACGTCTCCGCACGCGGGATTCTCCACCTGTGCGACGGC
>JAIQFM010000169.1 GCA_020073285.1 Terriglobia bacterium
GGAGACACGGAGCATTTCGTAATTTGGTAATTTAGTAATTTTGCCCGTTTTGTAATTCACGGCGAACATACTCGGGCTCGAGAATTACCAAATTACCGACTTACGAAATTACTAAGTCTCCCTCCGTGCCGCTGTGTCTCCGTGGTGAAAACCGACTACAATCTCGCCGAGGGACATCGGAGTCACCGTGCAAGACGTACGCGTCACCGACTGGACCGAACTCAACCACGCACTCTTCGAGAACACCTGGAACCAGGCCATCCGGTGCTTCCGCTCCGACTTCGTGTATCGCGGCATGGGCGATGCCGCGGCCGACCTGCGCACCGGGCTGATGAAGCTGGGCGGCAACATCCGCGAGGTCGAATTCCACATCCTGCGCAACTTCAAGAAATACGCGCGTCAGGACGCTGTGCGCGAGCAGTCGGAGTGGAACTGGCTGGCCGTCGCCCAGCACCACGGCGTACCCACGCGCCTGCTCGACTGGAGCTACTCGCCCTACGTGGCGCTGCACTTCGCCACCGAGGGACTGGACGAGTACGATCGCGACGGCATCATCTGGTGCGTGAATTACGTCGCCGTACACAAGCTGCTGCCGGATCCGCTGCGCGAGGTGCTCAGCCAAGAACGCTGCAACGCATTCACGGTCGAAATGGTGGAGCGGGCCGCCGGGTCGCTGGTCGCGCTGGAGAGGTTGTCGAAAGAAGACTTCGCCGTTTTTCTCGAGCCGCCCTCGCTCGACGAGCGGATCGTCAACCAGTTTTCCATTTTCGCCATGATGTCCAGCCCGCTGGCGCGCCTGGACGAATGGCTGGTGAAGGAGCACGGCGACCTGCTGCGCCGCATCATCATCCCCGCGCAACTGAAGTGGGAGGCGCGCGACAAGCTCGACCAGGCCAACATCACCGAGCGCGTGCTCTTCCCCGGCCTCGACGGCCTCGCGCGCTGGCTGATGCGGCACTACACGCCGAGAATTTAAGAGAGCGCCACCGAAAACGACTAACCACGGATCCATCTTTGATTTCTGTTGTCTCTGATCCGTGTTAATCCGTGGATATCCGTGGTTGATTTCGTCGCGTCGCGAAATACACAATAACCCCCAACAATCCCAGAATCGCTCCCAATCCCAGCGCGGTGACCGGTCCGGCGCGCTCCGACTCGCCGCGCACCAATGTCAGCACCAGCAGCGCCGCCGGTCCCACGCCCAAAGCAGCGGCGCCGATCGGCCCGCCCGGCGCGCGAAACCGGCGCGGCAAATCCGGTTCGCTCACTCGCAGTACGACCAGGGCGATGAACTCCAGCAGCAGCGATCCTCCGTACAGGATGATGTCAATCAGCACCAGGCGCTCGAATCCCAGCGGCAGGCACACCGTCCAGGCCACAGCGCAGGCAACTATCGACACCCACGGCGCGCCGGTTTTCGGATGCACGCGCAAAAACGCCGCCGGCAGAAATCCGTCGCGCGCCATGGCGAAGGGCACGCGCGCGTAGGAGAGCACGAGCGCGTTGGTCATGCCCAGGCCGCAGATCATGCCGCCCGCCACCACCGCCAGCCCCAGCCATCGCCCGCCGAGCGCTGCTGCGGCTTGCACCCAGGACCCGGTCGTCCACGGGCCCGGGTCAATGCCAGCCACCATGGCCGCCGCCACGGGGATGAGATATACGACGGCGACCAACACGGCGGCGCCGATCATCGCCCGCGGATAGATGCGTTGCGGGTCCTGGACTTCGCCCGCGATAGTGGAGGCGTTGTCCCAGCCCATGTAGTTCCACATCGCGACCGAGATCGCGCCGAGCAAATCCACCGACGCGCGGTGCGAGACCGCGCCGCCGGCCGGCGTTTGCCACATCGCGTACACGGTCAAGGCGGCGAAAGGAAACAGCAACGCGAGCATCAGGTGCACCGAACTTTTGCCCACCGCGCGAATGCCGGCGATGTTCCACAGCGCCGCCATCGCCACCACCACCGCGCCCACCAACAGCCCGTTGCGTCCGCGGCCCAGCGACGGCGCCAACTGCCCCAGGTAGAGCACGAATAGCGTGGGGTAGATGGCCATGTCGAAGATCGAGGCCAGCAGCGACAGCCACGCTTCCTGGAACCCCCAGAACGGCCCCAGCGCCCGACGCACCCAGACGTAGTAGCCGCCCTCCTCCGGCAGCGCGCCGGAAAGTTCGCCCACCATGAACGCCGTGGGCAGGCTCCAGATGAACGGCAGCACTGCCAGCACGATAAGCGCACGGGCGTAGCCCGCCTTCTGCACCAGTTCTTCGAGTCCGTACGGCCCGCCGGACACCATGAAGAAGGTGGCGGCGATCAGCGGTAGCAGGCCGAGACTGCGTTGCACGCGCGGAGCGTTCGGCATCCGGCGAATATAACGAAATCAGAACCGCGGCGTAAGAATGAATGCGCGATAATGGCCGACCGTCCGCATGAGCGCAACCAAATCGAAATCGAAGTCCTTCATGGCGACGCTGGAGCACCTTCGCTCCGGTCTCGGATGGGTGATCGCCCGCGTTCCCTTCGATGTGGCCAAAACGTGGGGCACGCGCCGTCCGAAAGTCAAAGGCGAGATCAACGGCTTCGCCTTCCGCACCACGCTATTTCCCACGCGCGCGGGCGGTCATTTCGTGCTGGTCAACAAGCGCATGCAACGTGGCAGCGGTGCCATTCCGGGCAGCGTGGCGAAATTCCGGCTGGAGCCCGACACCGACGAACGCACCGTCAGCATCCCCACCGAATTAAGGCGCGCCATGGCCGGAGACCGCGCGCTGCTGCGCTGGTACGAAGCGCTGAACTATTCCACGCGCAAGTACATCGCGGACTGGATCACCGAGGTGAAGAGCGGTGAAGCGCGCATGCGCCGCGCCGAGCAGATTGCCGAGCGCCTGCTGGCCACCATGGAAGCCGAGCAGGAGTTGCCGCCGCTGCTGCAGTTGGCATTTTCGCGCACTCCGCACGCGCTCGAAGGCTGGCAGCGGATGTCGCTTGCGCAGCGGCGCGCGCAGTTGCTGGCGATTTTCTACTACCGCAACCCTGAATCGCGGGCGCGGCGCGTTGCCAAGACGGTCGAAATGGCGGCTGAGTACGCGGAGAACCGAAGCAGCCGCTGAGGCGTCCCCAGCCAGGTACAAAAAAAGCCAACTGCCGGTCGCTCCTCATTCTGGCTGTTAGAATCGAACCAGCATGGTCCTCCCTTTCGTCCGCGATCTTTTTGCGGACGTGGAAATTTTGCCCGCCTTCACGCGTGCCGCCTCCCACCTGAAGACCGGCGCGGGGCGGATAAGTGTCTCTGGACTCACGCCGACGGCCAAAGCCCTGCTCATCGCCCTGCTGTATCGCGCCGCCGGCAAGACGCTGATTGTGCTGGCTTCCGACAACCGTGCTGCGGAGATTCTCCAGCCGGTGGTCGCCGCGTTCGGCGAACTTACCGGCGCCATCGCACTGCACCCCGACCGCGGCGCCAGTTCCGACACTGTGCTCGTCCTGCCTGCCCCCGACGTGCTGCCGTTCGAGGGGCTTTCGCCGCATCCGGAGATCCAGGAAGAGCGCGCCGCCACCTTGGCCAAGATCGCCGCCGGCGCCGCCTCCGTCGTGATCGTCCCGGTTGCCGCGGCCACCATGCGCCTGCGCGGGCCCGAATTCTATGGCGAGATGGCGCGCACCATCCGCCGCGGCGAGACGCTGGATACCGAGCCGCTGCTGCAGCACCTGAATACGTTGGGCTACACCGCCTCCGATGTGGTCGAAATGCCCGGCGAATACGCCCTTCGCGGCGGCGTTCTCGACGTTTATTCGCCCGAAGCCGATCGCCCGCTGCGCATCGAGCTGTTCGGCGACGAGGTCGAGTCCATCCGCAAGTTCGATCCCGGCACTCAACGTTCTACTACAAGTGTAGAAGAAACGCTCCTGCTGCCACTCACCGACGTTCCCATGCGCGAGGACACGCTGGCGGCGATTCATGCCCGGCTTTCCGGCAAACGCGTAAGCGGCGAGGAAGACGCGGTCGAGGCAGCGGTGCGCGCCGGCGGCGTCGGCGTTTTCCCCGGATGGGAGTTTTACGCCGCGGTCGCGGGCGCGGACTACAGCGTCTTCGATCTGTTGTCCAACGTCGCCGTCATCGTGGACGAGCCCGACGACCTGCGTGCCGAGGCCGAAAACTGGTGGGAGCGCGTGCGCGACATGCACGCGCGCAGCGGCGTCGGCAACCTGGTGCGCCCCGAGGATCTTTACCTCGCGCCGGACGAATTCGAGGCCAAGCTGAACGCCTTGCCCCGCGCCGATCTTCAGCACCTCGGGCTGGGCGAGGGCGAGGTGGCACACGCGCCCTCGCGTGTGCAGGACTCGGATGGGCCTTCGACCGTCGACCGTCGACCGTCGACGGATGCCGCCATCGACCAGCGACCATCGACCAGCGCGCTCCGCTCCCAGCCGACCACGCGCTTTCACGGCTCCGTGCCCGCCATGGTGGACGAGGTCAAGAAGCTATCGGCGGAGGGCAAGCGCGTGCTGTTTGCCGCCGCCTCCACCGGCGAGGTGGAACGCGTCGCCGACCTCTTCAGCGAGTACGGCGTGCCCTTCCGCCTCGGTTCGCGCACCCCGCGTCCGGGCGAAAGCTATCTGGACGATACCGCCTACCTGGTCGGCGCCGACTCTACTACTACGGTAGTAAAAGCGAATGTGCCGGATGGCGTCGCCCTTCCCGATGCCCGCTTGGTCGTTTTCGGCGCCCGCGACCTGTTTGACGAGCCGGAAGGCGTCGTCGTCCGCCCGCAGCGTTCAAAATCCAAAACCAGCGCCTTCATCTCGGATTTCCGCGATCTCGCTGTCGGCGACTACGTGGTTCACGTCGAGCACGGCATCGGGCAGTACCAGGGGCTGAAAGAGATCGCGCAAGCCGACGGCGACAAGGCCGAGTTCATGATCCTGGAATACGCCGAGGGCGCGCGCCTCTACGTCCCGCTCACGCGTTTGGATTTGGTGCAGAAATACCGTTCGGCGGAGGGCGGCGTGAAGCCCGTGCTGAACCGCCTCGGCTCGCAGCAATGGGACAGGACTAAGGCGCGCGTGAAGAAGGCCATGAAGGACATGGCCGACGAGCTGCTCAAGCTCTACGCGCTGCGCAACACGGCCGAGGGGCATGCCTTCCCGTCCGATACCGAGTGGCAGCGCGAGTTCGAAGATGCCTTCGAGTTCAGCGAAACCGAGGACCAGGCGCAGGCCATCGTGGACTTGAAAAAGGACATGGAGCAGCCGCAGCCGATGGACCGCCTGCTCTGCGGCGACGTCGGCTACGGCAAGACCGAAGTGGCCATGCGCGCCGCTTTCAAGGCGGTCAGCGACAACAAGCAGGTGGCGGTGCTGGCCCCCACCACGGTGCTGGCCTTCCAGCACTACGAGACCTTTAAGCGCCGCTTCGCCGCCTTTCCCATCACGGTGGAGATGATCAGCCGCTTCCGCACCGCCCGCCAGCAGAAGGAAATCGTCGAGAAGGTCGAACAGGGCAAGGTAGACATCCTGATCGGCACGCACCGCCTGCTCTCCAAGGACATCAAGTTCTCCGATCTCGGCTTGGTCGTGGTGGACGAGGAGCAGCGTTTCGGCGTGCGCCACAAGGAGCGCCTGAAGCAGCTCAAGAAAGAGGTGGACGTGCTCACCATGTCGGCCACGCCCATCCCGCGTACCCTCCACATGTCGCTGGTCGGCTTGCGCGACATGAGCGTGATCGAGACGCCTCCGAAAGATCGCATTGCGATAGAAACTGTGGTCGCCGCCTGGGATGAAAAATTGGTCAAGTCCGCCATTGCGCGCGAGCTGGAGCGCGGCGGCCAGACCTACCTGGTGCACAACCGCGTGGACACCATCTACGAAATCGCCGCCCGCGTACAGGAATTGGTGCCCCGTGCACGGGTGATCGTGGGGCATGGCCAGATGGGCGAGAGCGAGCTGGAAAAAGTCATGCTGGCGTTCATGCGGCACGAGGCCGACGTGCTGGTCGCCACCACCATCATCGAAAATGGCCTCGACATCCCGCTCTGCAACACCATGATCGTCAATCGCGCCGACCGCCACGGCCTGAGCGAGCTGTACCAGTTGCGCGGGCGCGTGGGGCGCTCCAACCGCCGCGCCTATGCCTACCTGCTGATTCCGGCGGACACGGAATTGACTCCGCTCGCCCGCCGCCGTCTCGCCGCGCTGAAAGAGTTTTCCGACCTCGGCGCCGGGTCGGCAGGCTGTTCCGCGGAGACCTGCGGCGCCTCCGGTTGCGCCTTGGTTGCCTGGGGACCGACGGCGGTTTAGAATCTGCGCACATGACGATCGCGATCCTCAATCAGCGCGTGCATTTTCCCGATCCCCGCGGCGCCAACGCCGAGGGCCTGGTCGCGGTGGGCGGCGATCTGTCGGGGCCGCGCCTGTTGCTGGCCTATCGCTCCGGCATCTTTCCCTGGACGGTGGCCCCGGTGACCTGGTGGTCGCCGGACCCCCGGGCCGTGTTCGAGCTGGACCGGTTCCGGGTTTCGCGGAGCCTGGGGCGAGTGCTGCGGCGGGAGATGTTTCGCGTGACGATTAACCGCGCCTTTCGGCAGGTGATGGAGGGCTGCGCGGCGCCGGCGCCGGGCCGGCGCAGCACCTGGATTACGCCCGAATTCATCGAAGCCTACTGCAAACTCCATGCGCTGGGCCACGCCCACAGCCTGGAGTGCTGGCAAGGCGAGGCGCTGGCCGGCGGCATCTATGGCGTGGCCATCGGCGGTTTTTTCGCCGGGGAATCCATGTTCCACCGGGCCAGCGATGCTTCCAAAGTGGCCCTGTTCCACCTGGTCGAGCATTTGCGCCGGCAAAATTTTCTCCTGTTTGACATCCAGGTGTTGACACGCATCACGGCACAACTCGGCGGCGTCAACATATCCCGCTGCGTGTATCTGCGGCGGTTGGCGGAAGCCCTTGATCATCCGTGCACCTTCTGAGCCGGATCCATGCAGTTGAGAACCACAGATGAACACGGATGAACACGGATAATGCCCGCTTCCCACCAAGGGAAAGGGCGCCCCAACCGGTTCACTGTCCGGTGAAGCCGCTCAGCCAACCAATAAAACGCTCTTTCTGCCATTCTATCCGTGTTCATCCGTGTTCATCCGTGGTTGAATTGAATTGTTCTGCCTGAGAACGGATCACCTGCCGGAGACAACGACGACAATCGCCCGGCCTGGCCTCGCCGGAGCCGGGCGCCAGGCCAGCCGAGCCTGGTCTCCAGCCTGCATTCCCTCTCGCCATCACGCCTCAAGCCTTGCGTCATCCCCTGCTTGAAGCGTCCCTGGCGCCGGCGTAGATTCCGGCAAAACGACATGAAAGCCGCCTTTATCAATCAAACCGGGCCGCCTGAGGTGATTCGCTATGACGACCTGCCGGAGCCCAAGCCGCGCCGGACCCAGTGCCTCATCCGCGTTGCCGCGGTGGATGTGAACCCGATCGACACCTACGTCCGCAGCGGCGCTATCCCCGCCCAATTGTCGTTCCCCTGGATCCTGGGCCGCGACCTGGCGGGCACCGTCGTGGAAACCGGCGCGGGCGTCAAACGATTCAAGCCGGGCGACCGCGTCTGGGCCACGAGCCAGGGCGCCGAGGGCCGCCCCGGCACCTTTGCTGAATTGGCCGCGGTGGATGAGCGCTGGCTGAACCCCACCCCAGCCGGCGTGAACGACGAAGACGTCGTGGCGCTGTCCCTGGTCGGCATTACGGCCTATTTGGGCCTGATGCGCCACGCCAAACTGCGCGCCGGCGAGGTCCTCTTCGTCAACGGCGGCTCCGGCGGGGTCGGCTCGAGTGTCGTGCAGATGGCCAAAATCCTCGGCGCCCGGGTCATCACCACTGCCGGCAGCGAGGAGAAAGCGCAGATTTGCCGCGACCTGGGCGCTGATCTGGTGGTCAACTATAAGGTCCAGGAGGTTGACAGCGCCATCAAGGCCTATGCGCCCGAGGGAGTGAACCTGTGGTGGGAAACGCTGCGCGAGCCCAACTTCGAGCGGGCCATCCCCCTGCTGGCCCGGCGAGGCCGGATGGTCGTCATGGCCGGACGCGACGCCCGGCCATCGTTCCCCGTCGGCCCGTTCTACGTCAAAGACTGTTCGCTTTACGGCTTTGCCATGTTCAACGCCAGCGCCCGCGAGCAGCGCGCCGCCGCCGCGGACCTCAACCGGTGGCTGGCGGAAGGCAAACTGAAGGCCCGCATCGACCGGGTCCTGCCGCTCTCCCAGGCAGCCGAGGCGCACCGCTTGCAAGAGGCGAGCACCATCCAGAAAACCGGCTCCCTCGCCGGCAAGATTGTCCTTAAGCCGTGAGGCCTGACGGTTGCACGCTCACCTGCTCAGGCAGAAGAGCGCCCAGCCGAACAGGATGGAAAAGGCCAGGCCCAGCGCCAGCGAGAGCAACAGCAGCCGGGTATTACGCCGGCGCCGATGCCCGCGCTGGTCCGGGGACAACCGGAGCCGGCGGAAGCGGTGCGGGGCTGGGTGGCTGTGCTGGCGGGCAAGCCTGACGGTCGCCGCGGATTCAGGCGGCCAGGATTTCATGCCACGCCTCGGGGTCAACGTCTGCGATGCGCCGCTTGGCGAAGCCGGCGTTGGCCTCGACGCAGAAGAGGAAAGCGCGGTGGAAATCGGCGTCGTTCTTGACCCACAGCTCCGCTTCACAAGGAATAGCCGAGGAACCTTTGTACACCACCCCAGGCAGGACCTGGCAGGGGATGCCGGCGGCGGCCAGGTCTGTGCTGAGTCGCTCGACCTCCAGTTGGTTGGCCGAGAAGAACACCATTTTCATAAGCTGCGTCAGGCATTAACTTGCCGCCGCCGCCGGCGCGCGACAATTCAGGGCAAGCCTGGAACTTGCCCAAGGGAAACACCGGGATGGCTGCGCCCCCCTTTCATGAACCTCCCTGGAGAGCTGGTATGGACGCAATCTCAATCTTAATCTTAATCTTAATCCCAATCTTAATCTCTCTCCGGGCGGAGAGATTAAGATTGGGATTAAGATTAAGATTAAGATAAAAACGCGTCCCTACCGGGTTCAGGGGCGCAATG
>JAIQFM010000170.1 GCA_020073285.1 Terriglobia bacterium
CCTCCTCGCCCACGGCAGCCCCGACTCGCCCGACGAGGTTCCCGAATTCCTGCGCAACATCGCCGGTCGTCCTCTCCCTGCCAACGTCGTCGAAGAGGTCCAACACCGCTACTCCCTCATCGGCCACTCGCCGCTCACGGAAATCACGCTCCAGCAGGCCGCTGCCGTACAACGCGAGTTGCGCCTTCCCGTCTACGTCGGCATGCGCAACTGGAAGCCGTTCATCGCCGACACCGTCCAGCAAATGTCCGCCGACGGCATTGCGCACGCCGTCGTCATCTGCCTGGCGCCGCAGAACTCGCGCACCAGCGTCGGCCTCTACCGGCGCGCGCTCGGCAACTCCACGCCATTCTCCGTCGATTTCGTCGAGAACTGGCACGATCACCCTTTGCTCATCCGCGCCTTCGCCGAGAAGTTGCAGCCGGGCTGGAAGCGCGCCTGCGACGAGATGGGCGCGCGTCTGCCCATCGTCTTCACCGCCCACAGCGTACCCACGCGCACCATCGACGACGGCGATCCCTACGACCGGCAGGCGATAGAGACCGCCGAAATGGTCGCCATGGAAGTGCCGTCCCTCACCCATGACGACTGGCGCTTCGCCTTTCAAAGCCAGGGCATGTCGGGCGGCGCGTGGCTCGGGCCGACGGTCTTGGACACGATTCTCTTGCTCCAGCGGAAAGGCCATCGTGGCGTCTTCATCCAGCCCATCGGATTTGTCTGCGACCACGTCGAGGTGCTCTACGACATTGACATCGCCTTCAAGCAGTTCGCCGAACGACACGGCATGAAGTTGTGGCGCGCCGAGTCGTTGAACGGATCGCCCACGTTCTGCGCCGCCATCGCCGATGTCGCCCGCTCGCGCCTGGAGCAGCCAGGCGAAGCCAAATCGCAAATCGTAAAAATCAAGGGCCTGTAGCAACTGCTAAGCTGGTGTCAGGAAGGAGTCGGGAGTCAGGGGTCAGCACTTCATTTCTGACCCGACTCCTGACTCCTGACTACTGACTCCTGACTACTTTGATCGGCGTGAATCTGCGGCAGAGGTTTTCATGAAGCGCATTGCCATCATCGGCGGCGGGACCAGCGGCCTCAGCGCCGCCATCACCCTGGAGCGCGCCCGCGCCGGCGGCGCCGAACTCGACTACGCCGTTTTCGAGGAAGCGCCGCGCCTCGGCGGCGTGCTCGTCACCGAGCGCATTGACGACTGCCTGGTCGAAGCCGGGCCCGATTCCTTTCTCACCGAAAAATCCTGGGGCAGCGATTTCGTGCGCGCGCTCGGCCTCGGCGATCAGCTCATCGGCTCCAACGATTCCGACCGTATCACCTACATCCTGGTCCACGGCCGGCTGGTGCCCATTCCCGACGGCCTGATGTTCATGGTGCCGACCAAGATCGCGCCCATCCTCTCCACCCCGCTGTTTTCCTGGCGCGCCAAGCTGCGCTTCGCACGCGAGTATTTTCAAGAGCCGATTTCGCGGGACGGCGACCGGGACGAAACCGTCGCCGAGATGGTCGAGCGCCACTTCGGCCCCGAGATGGTCGAGCGCCTGGCCGACCCGCTGCTGGCCGGCGTGTACGGCGGATCGGCCGCCGACCTCAGCGCCGCCGCCGTGCTGCCGCGCTTCGTCGAGATGGAGCGGCGCTACGGCTCGCTCAGCCGCGGCATGTTGCAGGCCCGCAAGCAACGCGAAAAGGTGGCGAAAGCGGGACAGGGCAGCGCCCGCGTTGCGCCGCGTCCGCTGTTCACCTCGCTCCAGGGCGGCATGCAGCAACTGGTGGACGCCATCGTGCCGCAGCTTGCGTCGGGCGCCGCGCGTACCGGGAATCGAGTCGTCGCCGTCGGGCGCTCTCGCGGCAAGTGGATGGTCGCCCCCGAGCAGGGCTCGCCCGAGGAGTTCGACGCCGTCATCATGGCGCTGCCGGCCAACGCCGCCGGACGCCTGCTGCAAAAAATCAGCGAGCCGCTCAGCGAGGAGTTGCAGCGCATCCCCTACAGCTCCTCGATAGTCGTTGTCTGCGGCTACGACAAGCGCGATCTCGCTTCCGTGCCTCCGGGCTTCGGATTTCTCGTGCCCCGCAGCGAGCGCCGCCGCATTCTCGCCTGTACCTTCGTGCATGTGAAATTTCCGCATCGCGCACCGCCCGACCGCGGACTGGTGCGCTGTTTCATCGGCGGCTGGGGCAACGAAGCGGCGCTCAGTCTACCCGACGGCGAAATCCTGGCCGCCGTCCGCAAGGATCTGCGCGAGATCGTCGGCATCACCGCCATTCCGCGCTTTGCCCGCCTCTATCGCTGGCGCAACGCCATGGCTCAGTACGTCCGCGGCCATCTGGCGCGCGTGCGCCGCATCGAGGAATTGCGCGCCATCATCCCGGGCCTGCAACTGGCGGGCAACGCCTATCGCGGCATCGGCGTTCCCGATTGCATCGCGTCGGGGCAGGCAGCGGCGAAGGCTCTGCTGGACGATGGCAAATCCTGACCGCTCGTGGCCCAGGTCTCCACTGTCGTTTCGACGGACACGCTTAAGAATTCGGGGAACTACGCCATCATAGCGTCTGACAACACTGAAATGACCGCTACCCACAATATTACCGGGGCGGTTACCCACCGAACCAACTCCGTGGCTCTAAAGTCCCCGGGTACCGGTTGCGAGATGTAAACCCAGTCGAGCTTCAGTTCATTGCACCACGACGATGCGGGTGATTTTAAGAGGCGCGTGGAAGAGTCCCTGGCCAAGCAGAAGGCGTCGAAGCCTTCCGAGCCCGCTAAATCGGCGGACCCAACCAAGTGATTTTGCCAGGTCCGCACATGGTTGCCGCACGGCCGGCGTTTTGCATGGCTTTGCGCGCCACAGGTGGGGCGCACCGCTAGGGGGGTCTGATCAACCCCGGTTTCTTGAAGGGGATGGCCTTCAGGCCGTCCGTAAATGCCGCAAAATGTGTACGGCTATTAGCCGCTGAGGGACTTGGTTGACGGCTATAACGGATTTACAGAAGCTGTACCCTGGATTTGTAGGCCCCGGCGCCCTCGCCGGGGCAGCAGTCAGTGGTGTACAAAGTCGTTGCCCCGCGGGCGCCCTCGCCCGCCGGAGACACACCTTCATTGGAATTGTTCTACATTATTTCGCAATCTGACCTAATCAAGAAGTTCCGAGTCCCAACTACCATTGAGAACCGCAGATCGTATGACGCCGTTGACCCATTGCGACGCCGTTGACGCCCTGCGATGCCGTTAACCCCAATGGATTGTCATTCCGAGCGCCGCTTTTTGGCGCGAGGAATCTGCTGTTTCTCAAACTCAACCAATAGCGGATTCCTCGCTTCGCTCGGAATGACAAGCCACTTGGGTGTCACAATATTCCGCGATGCTGAATAAGCGTGCCGTGTCGGAGGTTCATCTCCGGTTGCCGGAAGGCGAGAGACACACGCCGGTGATCCTGGGCGAACCGGGGGATCAGGCGCTGTTGGGAGTGGTGGCGCTGGAGATCCTAGGGCTGGTCCCCCATCCCTTCAAACGCACGCTGGAACCGATGCGCACGATCCTGGCCTGATCGGGCGACCGGCGGAGTTTAGGGGCATCAACTCACATTTGAAATTGGTAATTTGTCGCAAAGGACTCAGAGGACCACTCCACGCTTCACCAAAAGCGGGCGAGAGGGTGGCCAACCGCCGTCAGCTAAGCGCGGCGAATAGGTTTTGTCTGTCTAACTCCGCTTCGATTTCATGCTGCTTGCGCTTCTTTGCGCCGCTTTTCCGGTCCCGCCTTGAAATTGGAACGCGTATGCCGAAATAGGTAGATGCTTGTGACATATCGAATCGCAGCAGGTCGGCATTTCCAAGTACCACTGAGCGCTCTGGATGTTCGGGCTGAACACCGAGCGCTTCGATGATGCAGTCTGCGATTGCTCGAGCGAGTGGCGGTGGAACTGCGTTGCCAATCTGCCTTGCACCATGCCACTTCGTAGCATGGAATCGGAACCAGTCTGGAAACCCGTGCAGTCGGGCCATTTCTCGTACTGTAACGCAACGCAGGTACCGGTGGTGGATCGGCCGAGGACTCGTAAAGGCGCCTCGCGCAGAATCCGTGCCAGCCCTCAACGTGTTACTGAGGCCGTCCGCTGGCAGTTTATAAAATCGGGATATACGCTCGATTTGGCCAGGTTGGGTGTTGGCAAATCGTCGACGCGAGATTTTGGTGTGATTGGTTCTGAGGCTCGACGTTAGCAAGTGCGGATCCCATTGACGGCGGTACCCGTAATGCCAAGATCCGCGCCCGATGCAGCGCATGGCCCGAGCATAAGCGCTTGGAATGCCCCAATTGTTCGTCCAAACTTCATCGGTATCGAGCAGCTCCGTGAATGCTTCGGCATCGGGGAGATCGCCCAAAGCGTCCTTGCAGGTAGGGCCTTTAGGCAAGTTGCTCGTCCGTAAGCGATCTGACGGAACGCACGTAGGCAAAGGGTACTCAGGGAGCTGTAAGCCTTTTCGCGCACCCAAGAGTATGAGCCGTTCCCGGCGTTGCGGCACTCCGAAGCGTGCCGCATCGAGTACCTGCCAGGGGAGCTGCATGGTGTAGCCACAATCGCCGAATGCCTGAATGAGTTCCTCGAGAAACATTCGATGGTGTCCGACCGTTAAGCCTTTGACATTTTCGAACACGAAATAGGCGGAGTTCAGTTCGGAAACGACACGCACGAAATCCCGGACGAGGCTGTTCCGCGGATCGTCCAGCGCGCGGTGTCCAATCATGGAGAACCCTTGGCAGGGAGCACCGCCGAATACCACGGCGACCTCGCGCCTTCCCATCCCCGATTGTTTCCGAATCTCGCCGCCACTGAGGCCCGATACCGACCGCGGCAGCACAGTGCATTCTGGAAAGTTGAATTTATGAACAGCGCAGTGGATGGGATCGATGTCGACGCTTCCTACGACGTCAAATCCTGCCTGCTCGAAACCGAGGCTCATACCTCCCGCCCCGGCGAACAGATCGATTGCTATCGGCCGCACCGCACACTCCTGATTTCGTCGCGTTTTCGAAAGTTGACGCTTGGCTGGATTTTACCCGCAGGGCCCAAAAATGAAACGAGCTTATTGGCTAATTTTTCAGGCGCCCTGGTTTGACATTGCCAGATGGTCAGAACGGTCCAACCTATCCTACGCAGATCGGCTTTGTTTTCTGTATCTCGCGCACGCGTGCGTTCCAATTTGGGCTGCCAAAACTCTAGACGTGATTTCGGACTCCGGCCGATGCGGCATCCATGTGCGTGCCAGAAGCAACCATTGACGAAGATTGCTTTCTGGCGAGAGGGAAAAACGATATCAGGGGTGCCGGGCAAACTCCGGCGGTGCAGCCGAAAGCGATACCCCAAGCCGTGGAGCAGTTGCCGAACGAGCAACTCGGGGGCTGTGTCCTTGCCGTGAATTCGCGACATTAGTGCACTGCGGCTCTCAGGCGATCTGTTGTCGGCCAAGGTTCCCTACCTACAATCACATGAACTGCATTCCTGTTCCTGAACTATGTTACCGAAGACCCCGATTGTGCAATACGATGCTCCAGAAGAAGGAATCCGAAAAACCGAAAGTTATCGAAAAGCTTTTTGAGCGCTACGAAGCTGGCGAGATACCAGAAGGCATCATCACGAGTGCCGACGTCGTGCATGCGATCAAAGCGACAGGCGCCGAACTCGGCAGCGCCAATCCCGCCAATTTCTTGAAGGATATAGTTCGTTCGGAGAATGCAAACGCCATATGGCCGAGCAGCCTCAAGACAAAACGGATCACGGCGCGTCAACGCTATGGCGCAAAGCGTGTTCTACAATTTGTGACGTATGCCGAAGGGCAGGAGGAACCCTTTCCGGATCGCTTTCGGCCGAAAAAGGAAACACCAGATTACTCGGTCCAATCAGCTTCAATGTCGTTCTTGGCCCGACGACTCGGCCGAAAAGAGGAAACGTGGCTCACCCAGATCGTGGTGAACCTTCGTATTGTTGAAACGCAGCTCTCGATTTTCTCTCCTCTGCGCGAGCGTGTTCGCGACGTGACCCACCTGCAAATGGGAATGAAAACTCAGCCGGAAATCGATGCAGTGTACGTTGCGAGTTTCGGCGAAGATGCAAAACTGAAGTCGTTGACGAACCTTCACATATTAATTTCCTGCGAAGCAAAGCAGCTTAATCAGCGAATTCTAGAGGATCAGATCAGGGAGCAGGTGGCAAAGGCGATGGACATCACGAAAGCTATAGAGGCGCCGAGGATAGACGCGGTCAAACCCATCGCTATTGCCGTTGTGAAGCATGAATTTGATAGCGGCTCCGAAAAAGCCATTTATGTCGTCGAATTTCGTCAGATCGAGCGCGCTATGTTTGAAAGCGATTGGCGCCCGGCCTCGGAGTCCGATGAACGACTGTACTCGATGCCTCTGGACGCCGTTTCCGAAATCTTGTATCGCGTCGCACCCCCGATTGGGGGTCTAAACGCCTAGTGCACGCTTGGCCCAGAGTGATGCGGGGAATCGCGATATGTTCTTAGTTTCGGGTGTGGCGTCCTGTGAGGCCATCATTCCTGCACGCTGACCACCTGCAAGACTTCCTCGACGGGAGTATCGCCGTTAAGCAGCATTAGGCCCGCGTATTCTTTCAGATTAAGCATGCCCATGCGGAGCGTGGTTTACCGTCCCACATCTCCGCTCGGGCCAGGGCAGAGCGGAAACCGGAATATATCCCCACCCCTACAGATTGGACCCGCCAGGTTACCTGCAGGTTATCTATACGTAAGTTGTTGATTCTGCATACGCGGAGGGGAGGGTGGGTAGGTTATATACCTGCGGTATCAAAATGAGAAAGCGCCAGCGCCGCGACAGCGCTTCCGCACTGGCTGATAGCTGAGAGCTAGCTTGCTATTCCTGCACGCTCACCACCTGCAGCACTTCCTCGACCGAGGTATCGCCGTTGAGCAGGAGCAAACCTGCGTATTTCTTCAGGTCGAGCATGCCGTGGCGAATCGCGGTGGCGTGGATATCCTCGGCGCGCGCGCCTTTGGAGATCAAGGCGCGCAACTCGGCGTTCATCTTCATCACTTCGTAGATGCCGATGCGGCCCTTGACGCCTTTGCCGCCGCAGGCATCGCAGCCGCGCCCCTTGTAGACCTTGGAGCCGCGCGGCAGGCCCATGTAATCGCAGGTCACGTCTTCGGCGACGTACTGTTCCCTGCATTGCTTGCACAAGCGTCGCGCCAGGCGCTGCGCCATCACGCCGATGGTGGACGACGACACCAGGAACGGCTCGATGCCCATTTCGTTGAGGCGCGTGAAAGCCCCCGCGGCGGAGTTGGTATGCAGCGTGGTGAAGACCAGGTGTCCGGTGAGCGCGGCCTCGACGGCGATGTGCGCGGTTTCCTTGTCGCGGGTTTCGCCGACCAGGATGACATCAGGATCCTGGCGAAGAAAGGCGCGCAGAATGCGGGCGAAGTCGAGGCCGATGTCGCTGTTGGCCTGAATCTGGTTGACGCCGGCGAGATCGTACTCGATGGGATCCTCGGCGGTGGAGATGTTCATGCCCGGATCGTTGATCTCGGCGAGCGCGGAATAAAGCGTGGTCGTCTTGCCCGAGCCGGTTGGTCCGGTGACATAGATGATCCCGTACGCCAGGTTGATCAGTTCGCGCACCAGCTTGAGCGTGGGCTCGTGCGAGATGAGCTTGTCCAGGCCCAGCATGGTGTTGGACTTGTCGAGGATGCGGAGGCAGACCTTCTCGCCCCACTTGCCGGGAAGGGTGGAGACGCGGAAGTCGATGGGCCGGCCTTCCATGCTGACGGAGATGCGGCCGTCCTGGGGCAGGCGCTTCTCGCTGATATCGAGCTTGGAGATGATCTTCAGGCGCGAGATGAGGCCGAGCTGCACTTTCTTGGGCAGGTTCTGGATGGTCTGGAGCACGCCGTCAATGCGGTAGCGGATGACGACGTCTTTCTCCATGGGCTCGACGTGGATGTCGCTGGCGGCCTTCTTGATGGCCAGGCCGAGAATGGAGTTGGCGAGGCGGATGATGGGCGCATCCTCGCCGGCCGACATCAGGTCCTGCTTGGTCTCGGTGGCGGCTTGATCTTCCGAGACCTGAATGTCGCGGATGATATCGGACTGAAGGATGTCCATCATCGATTCCGGAGAAGCGGGCGCTGCCGTGGTCACAGCAGAGGTTGCGCCCGGTTTGGCAGGCTCCTCCGCCTTCTTCATGAGCTGGTTGTAGGTGGTGCTCATGAACTTGCGGAAGTCCTCCTCGGTGGTAACCACGGGCTCGATCATGACGCCCTTGACGATGCGGCGGATGTCGTCGAGGGCAATGATGTTGTTGGGATTGACCATCGCCAACGAAAGACGGTTGTTGATGAAGGCGACGGGGATGACCTTGTGCTGCAGCATCATGGGCAGAGGGAGCAGCGAGAGCACACGGGCGTCGAACTGCATCTTGGCCAGATTGATGAACTCGATGCCGACCTGTTGGCTGACGGCTTCCACCCGCTCGGCGAGCACGGTGGTGAGGGCCAGGCCGATCTTGGGGTACTGCAACAGTAGGTCGTGGAAATCGGCCTGCTCGAGCACGGCGGAGGTGGTGGGCTGCACCGCGGTCACGGTGGCGGTGCGGGGCTTACCGGTGAGCAGCGCCATTTCGCCGAAGTTCTGGCCCGGTCCCATTTCGGTGAGGAGGAAGTCGATGCCGGTGTGCGGGTCCTTCTTGCGGACCTCGACCAGGCCGGCGGTGACGAAGTACATGGAAGTGCCCGGTGCGCCTTCGCGGACGATAACCTGGTTGGGCGGGAAATCGCGGCGCCTCATGCGCTTAACGACCTGCTGGCAATCGTCGACGGAGAGCGTGCTGAAGAGCTTGATGCGCTGCAGGAAGTGCTGCGGCTCGGC